>NZ_BAAILN010000066.1:357446-384050 GCF_054589155.1 Burkholderia sp. 3C | reverse complement strand
GACCTTGTTCGCCGGCTTGCGGATCGGTTTCGTGGTGGCGCCGGCGGCGCTGCGCGAGCGGCTCGCCGCGTTGCTGGCGGCGACCGGCCGGCCGGTGGGCGCGATCGAGCAGCGTGCGCTGGCGGGCTTCATCGGCAGCGGCGGCTTCGCGCGGCACCTGCGCGCGAGCCGGCAGGCCTACCAGCAGCGCCGCGACGCCGTGCTGGCCCGGCTGTCGGCCGAGCCGGGCGCGGCCGGGCGCTACGTCGTGTCGGGCGAACAGGCCGGGTTCCATTTCGTGCTGTGGCTCGATCCGGCGCGTGACGAGCGGGCCTTCGTGCGCGCGGCGGCAGCGAACGGCATCGCGTTGCAGGCGCTCGGCGACTATTGCCGCGAGGCGCGGCTGCCGCCGGCCGTGCTGGTCGGCTACACGGCGCTGACGCTGGCGCAGGCGCGCTACGCGGGGCGCACGCTGGCGCGTGTGCTGGCCGGTGACGACGAGGCGGGGTGAGGGCGGGGCGTACCGCCGTCAGGGGAGGTCAGGGACGGGGGGCGGAGGCGGCCGGGGCGGGGGCCGGTGCTGCTGCGTCGTTCTGCGCCTGGCGCTTCTTCTTCAGGCAATTTTGCGTGACCATCATGGTCGCCTGATCGGGGTTCGGCAGCGTGGGCGCGCTGTAGATCGTCTCGATCGCGTCGTCCACCGCCTGCGCGTCGGGGCCGTTGCCGTAGTACTTGTGCGATTGCGCGAGCGCTTGCGCCTTGGTCTTGTGACGCTTGCGCCAACCGGAGATCTGCGCGGCCACGTCGCCGACCGCGAAACAATGGTCGTCGAACGCCTGGGCATGGGACGGGAGGGCCGGCAGCGCGACACAGCACGCGACGGCCAGGGACAAGACGGCTTGCTTCATCTGACATTCCTGTGGATCGGGAGCGCGCGGCGGCCCGGCTGGCGATGCTCTGGGCCGAAGTCGCCGCGCGCGAATCCGCACAGTCTATCGAAAAGCGCCTGCGCGGAAGGCCGGTTGGCTGCGTCGGCAGACGCCGTGTGGCCGGATTCGGTATAAATGCGGCGCAATGCCGCATGTCGGCGGGTTGGTCGATTGGTCCGAACCGCCAAGCCAGCACCGCATCCACAGCACCCGCTCACAACCCCGGCAACATCCCCCGGATATGCTCGGCGAACGCCGCCACCAGCGGCGAGGGCGCGGCCTTCGCCAGCTTCAGCGTGATCGCCACGGCCGGCAGCGCGGGCAGGCCCGGGTCGCCGCCGAGGATCGCCAGGTCGGGAGGCACGGCAGTCTGCGTGATCACGGCGAACGCCTGCCCCGAGCGCACCAGCGCCGTCAGCCCGGCCAGGCTGCTGCTCGCGTAGGCGATCCGGTACGCGCGGCCGGCGCGTTGCAGCGCGTCGCGGGCGGCGAGGTGGTCGAGCGTGTCGGGGTCGGACAGCGCCAGCGGCAGCGGATCGAAATCGGCCGGCGCGAGACCCGGATAGCCGATCCAGACCAACGGCTCGCGGCGGATGATCGCGTCGCCGTCCAGATCCGCGTGACCGGCGCCGGCATCGGCCCGAGCCGCGGCCGCATCCGGCACCGACACCAGCGCGAGATCGAGCACGCGCTTGCCGAGCCGCTCGCGCAGGCGCGGCGTGGGCGCGCAGAACACCTCGACCTGCGCGTGCGGATGCAGGACCGAGAACTGCCGCAGCAACGGCGGCAGGAACACGGTGGCGTAATCGTCGGGGCAGCCGAAGCGGATCGTGCCCGACAGCCCCTTGCCCGACAGGTCGGCCAGCGCCTCGTCGTGCAGCCGCAGGATTCGCTGCGCGTGCGCCAGCAGCCGTTCGCCGGGGTGGGTCAGCACCACGCCGCGCCCGGTGCGCTGGAACAGCGGTTGATCGACGGTGTCCTCGAGCCGGCGCAATTGCTGACTCAGCGCCGATTGCGTGCGGCCCACGCGTTCGGCCGCGCGACTCAGCGTGCGAACCTCGGCGATCGCGACGAAGCTGCGCAACAGATCGATATCGAGCGTCTGGCTCACGGGCGGAACTCCATGGTATTAGCCATTCTTCTATCTGGCATTAAAACTATTAGATTCTATAAAACCAGATCGGCCTCTAGACTGCAAGTCATCCGATTCATCGATGAACCCAGTCAGGAGCGCCACCGTGTCCCGCAACCAAGACGAGAAATTCTGGCAACAGGCGAAGCAGCATCTGATCCGCTACGGCGGCACGTTCGAACCGATGATCATCGAGCGCGCGCAGGGCAGCTTCGTGTACGACGCGGACGGCCGCGCGATCCTCGATTTCACGTCGGGCCAGATGAGCGCGGTGCTGGGCCACAGCCATCCCGAGATCGTCTCGGTGATCAACGAATACGCAGGCAAGCTCGACCACCTGTTCAGCGGGATGCTGTCGCGGCCGGTGGTGGACCTGGCGACGCGGCTCGCCGACATCACGCCGCCCGGCCTTGACCGCGCGCTGCTGTTGAGCACCGGCGCCGAATCGAACGAGGCGGCGATCCGCATGGCCAAGCTCGTGACCGGCAAGTACGAGGTGGTCGGTTTCGCGCAGTCGTGGCACGGCATGACCGGCCATGCCGCCTCGGCCACCTACAGCGCGGGGCGCAAGGGCGTGGGGCCGGCGGCGGTGGGCTCGTTCGCGATTCCGGCGCCGTTCACGTATCGCCCGCGCTTCGAGCGCAACGGCCAGTACGACTATCTGGCCGAACTCGATTACGCGTTCGACCTGATCGACCGCCAGTCGAGCGGCAACCTGGCGGCGTTCATCGCGGAGCCGATCCTCAGCTCGGGCGGCATCATCGATCTGCCGCCCGGCTATCTGGCGGCGCTCAAGCGCAAGTGCGAGGAGCGCGGCATGTTGCTGATCCTCGACGAGGCGCAAACCGGCGTCGGCCGCACCGGCACGATGTTCGCGTTCGAGCGCGACGGCGTGACGCCCGACATCCTGACGCTGTCGAAAACGCTCGGCGCGGGCCTGCCGCTGGCCGCCGTGGTTACCTCGGCCGAGATCGAGGAACGCGCGCACGAACGCGGCTATCTGTTCTACACGACGCACGTGTCCGATCCGCTGCCGGCCGCGGTGGGCCTGCGCGTGCTCGACGTGGTGGCGCGCGACGGGTTGGTCGAGCGCGCCAACCGGATGGGCGAGCGGCTGCGCAACGGCCTGCTGGGCCTGATGGAGCGCTTCGACTGCATCGGCGACGTGCGCGGGCGCGGGCTGCTGCTCGGCATGGAAGTGGTCAAGGATCGCCGCAGCAAGGAGCCGGCCGACGGGCTCGGCGCGAAGATCACGCGCGAATGCATGAACCTCGGCCTCAGCATGAACATCGTGCAGTTGCCGGGCATGGGCGGGGTGTTCCGGATCGCGCCGCCGCTGACGGTCAGCGAGGCGGAAATCGATCTCGGCATCGATCTGCTCGGCAAGGCGATCGAAAAGGCGATTTGAAGTCGAGGTGGGGGTTTGAGCCGTGCTGAGCGGGGCGGAAGCGAGCGGCTTACGAGTGACCGGTTCGCAAACCACTGGATCGCAAGCTGAACCGGCTTGAGCGGGGCGGAAACGAACGAGGCGCAAAACGGACGGCTCACAAGTGAACGGCTCGGAAAGCGACCCGCTCGCAAACGCCCGGCTTCAAAACGAAACGGGGGCGGCAACCCGCGAAGGTTGCCGCCCCGTGTGCGTTGCGCCCGAAGAGGGCGCGGGTGGTCAGCCGTGCGTGGTCGTCTTCACGTCGACGCTGGCCTTGATCGCGTTCGAGTACGGGCAGATCGTGTGGGTGACTTCGGTCAGCTTTGCCGCGTCGGCTTCGGGCAGGCCGGGCAGGAACACGTCGAGTTCAGCCGTGATGCCGAAGCCGCCTTCCGAGCGCGGGCCGATGCCGATCGTCGCGGTGACGGTCGTGCCATCGGGCACCTTGATCTTGGTTTGCTGGGACGCGACGCGCATCGCGCCGAGGTAGCAGGCCGAATAACCGAGCGCGAACAGCTTCTCGGGGTTGGCGCCATCGCCGCCGGGGCCGCCGAGTTCCTTCGGCACCGTGAGCTGCAGGGCCATCGTGCCGTCGGCGAGTTCGGTCTTGCCGTCACGGCCGCCACCGCTCGCGGTGGCGGTGGTTTTGTACTTTGCATCGACTGACATGGGCTGCTCCTGTCTCGGGTTGGCAAAACGAGTGGGAAAGCGGTGTTCATTCAAGCGCCGCCCATGGTAGGCGGCGCCCGCGGTTTCGTCCAGCGCCGTGGGCGGCGCGGCCTGCCGGTGTCCGGAGGCGCACACCAGCGCCGGCAAGACCGCCCGGTCTAGTCGACCACGCCGGACAGCAAGGCCCGGACCCGCCGCCTGCGCTTGCCTTCACGTCTCCTCGCCCACCGGCACATCGAGCCCCACCTTCACGCGATCCATGCTGACCAGCGTCTTGAAGCGCTTGACGTTGTTGTTCGCGAAGAACAACTGGCGCGTCAGTTCGTTGTACTGCTCCATGTGCCTGACCGAGAGGATCAGCACGAAATCCCATTCGCCGGCCACGTAATAGCACTGCTGGATCTGCGGGCAGCGCGCGAAGCTGCGCTTCATCGCGTCGAGCTGGTCGATCTGCTCGCTCTCCACTTCCACGTTGACCACGATCGTCAGCGGATGCCCGGTTTTCTCGGGCGAAACGATGGCCGTATAGCGTTCGATCACGCCGTCGTCGGCCAGGCGGCGCAGGCGGCGGTTGACCGCCGCCGTGGAGAGATTGACGCGCGTGCCGAGTTCGTTCTGCGGCGTTTGCGCGTCGCGCTGGATCTCGGCCAGCAGCTTGCGGTCGTAGGTGTCGAGGGGCGAGGTCATCGGGAGGGAGGGCGGGATCGCCCGGAATCGATAAAAAATTGCGTGGACGCGCACGATAAAGCGACGGAATTCGCCGCGCGCAGAAATATTATTGTGCTCAACCTGTGCAGGACTCACAAGCCATCAATCCGCCCGACGCATCGAGGACCCACCCCATGGAACGTTCACTGCAAGACACGCTGGCCGGCTGGCGCCAGCAATTCCATCGCTACCCGGAAACCGGCTTCGAGGAAGTGCGGACCTCGGATCGCGTGGCCGCGATCCTTGGCGCGCTCGGCATGGAGGTGCATCGCGGCATCGGCGGCACCGGGCTGGTGGCGAACCTGCGCGCGGGCAGCGGCACGCGCGCGATCGGCATCCGCGCCGAGATGGACGCGCTGAATATTGCCGAGCAGGCGCCGGGCCGCGCCTACGCGTCGTGCGTGCCGGGCAAGATGCATGCGTGCGGCCACGACGGCCACATGTCGATGGTGCTCGGCGCGGCGCAACTGCTGGCCGAGCGGCGCGATTTCGACGGTATCGTGCGCTTCGTGTTCCAGCCCGCCGAGGAGCACGGGCGCGGCGCCAAGGCGATGATGGCCGACGGCCTGTTCGAGCGCTTTCCGGTGGAGGCGATGTTCGGCGCGCACAACATGCCGGGCATGCCGGCCGGTTCGTTCGCGACGCGCGCGGGCGGCATCATGGCGAGCGAGGACAACTTCGTGATTCGCGTGCGCGGGCGTGGCACGCACGCGGCGCGCCCGCAGATGGGCGTCGATCCGATCGTGATCGCCTCGCAGATCGTGCTGGCGCTCCAGACGATCGTGTCGCGCAATCTCGATCCGGGCCTGCAGGCGGTGATCTCCTGCACCGAATTCATCACCGACGGGCTGCGCAACGTGATCCCGTCGACCGTGACGATCAAGGGCGATACGCGTAGTTATGCGAACGACGTGCAGGCGATGCTGGCGGCCCGCATGCGCGAGATCAGCGAGGGGATTTGCCGTGCGCACGGCGCGCAGTGCGAATTCGACTACACGCACGAGTTCGCGCCCACCGTCAATTCGGAGGCCTATGTGGCGCTCGCCGTCGAGGCGGCCACGCGCGTGGCCGGTGCGGCGGCCGTCGATCCGGACGTGCAGCCGATGATGATCTCCGAGGATTTCGGCGCGTTCCTGCAGGCGGTGCCCGGCAACTTCGTGTTCATCGGCAACGGCGAGGCCGCCGGCGAGGGCGGCACGCCGCTGCACAACGCGTCCTACGATTTCAACGACGCGATCCTGCCGGTGGGCGCGCGCTACTTCGCGGAAATCGCGCGGCTGGCCTTGCCGCGCGCTTGAATCGCAACGTCGTGCCGAACGGTCAGCGCGGCGCGGCCTCGGTCGCCCCCAGCGCCTCGACCGTCTGCGCCGTGGTCCACAGCGCATGCGCGAGGAAGCGGTAGTTGATCATTGCGGCCAGATAGCCGTCGCCTTCGGGCACGCGCGGGCCGGCCGTCGCATCGCGCACCACCACCACCTCGAAACCCTGCTCGATCAATTCGCGCAGATGCGATTCGATGCACAGGTTCGCGGCCATGCCCGCGAGCAGCACCTGCGAGACGCCGCGCTTGCGCAATTGCAGCACCAGATCGTTGGTTTCGGGGCCGTACACCTTGTGCGGCGAGGTGATGATGGTTTCGCCGTCGAGGATGTACGGCTTGTAGGCGTCGAGGAAATCGGCGCCCGAATTCTCGAAACCTTCCAGCGAAGTCGGCCCCTTGCGCGCGAACATGCCGATCGCGTGCATGGCCTTTTCGAGCGGGCCGCCGAAATGCCAGCCGTGGTCGCACGGGTAGTAATAGTGCGGCGAGACGGCCACCACGATGCCGGCCTGCTTCGCCGTCCTGAACAAGGTTTCGAGGTGGCCCACCGTGCCGTTCTCGACGATGCTCTCGCCCACCAGCGGCCAGGTCACGCCCGACGGGCTCAGGAAATCGTTCTGCGGATCGACCACCACGAGCGCGGCCTTGCTGCGGTCGAACTGGAAGCCGGTGGCGGGCAGGCCCGGCTCGGCGGGATCGTCGTAGGCGGGGTTGCGTGGCAGTTGCGTTGCGTGATTCATGCGAAGCTCCAGGGCAGGGAAAGGTTCTAGACGACAGGGGACAGCGAGCAATGGCGACCGGTCGTGTGTCATGAAAATAAATGACCAGTCACCTTATTATTGAGCCAAAAAAAAGCTCACCCCAGCAAGCGGGCGAGCACGACCTTCTCGAATCGTTCGCAGGCCTTGCCGTTGCGCTCGACCTTGCTGCGCATGACGGCGCCTTCGTAGCTTTCGACCAGGATCGCGGCCAGCTCGTCCGGATCGCTGCCGGCATCGATCTCGCCTTGCGCCTGCGCTTCGCGCAAACAATCGGCCAGCAGCGCCTGCCAGCGTTCGAGCAGGCGCAGCGCGGTGCGGCGCGCGTCGTCGTTGGAGGCCGACAGTTCGAGCGAGAGGTTGCCGATCAGGCAGCCGAGCGTGAAGCCCGAGGCGCGGTGATCGTCGGTCAGTTGCCGGAAGAAGCGGCGCACGCGGGCCAGCGGCTTGCCGCGGCCTTCGCGCAGCACGGCGGCGTGGCGCGTTTCGATCGACTGCCAGTAGGCATCGAGGATCTCGCCCGCGAACGCTTCCTTGCTGTCGAAGTAGTTGTAGAACGAGCCTTTCGGCACGCTGGCCGCCTCGGCGATGTCCTGCACCGCGCAGCCGTTGAAGCCCAGCTCGTGCACGACGCGCTGGCCCGTGGAGATCAGGCGGAGACGAACTTCGGGATTGGGCGGGCGCGGCATGATGGACGGCGATGACCGGTGGCGGTGGAATGCGTAGCAAGATAACCGGTCATCTATTCGCTGTCAATCGCACGCCATCACGCCTGGCGATAAAGCGCCAGCAGCACTTCGACCGGATGGCGCAGGCGCTGCCCGGTCAGCCGCTCGGTCTGGCAGCGGCACGAATAGCCGGTGGCGAGCAATTCGCCCTCGGCTTCGGCGGCCACGTGCCGGGCCCACGATTGCGAGAAGATCGTGGCCGAGGTGGCGCGGTTGCGCGCCTCGTGGCCGTAGGTGCCCGACATCCCGCAACAGCCGCTGGCCGGCATCCGCAGCGCGAGGCCGGCCGCCTCGAACACCGGCTGCCACAGCGCGGCGGCGGCGCTCGCGTTGGTGCGCTCGGTGCAATGCGGCAGCAGCCGGAACGCCTGCGCTGGCGCCGCGCGCGGTGGTTGCGCGCGCAACGCGTGAATCAGCCACTCCTGCGGCAGCAGCACCTCGGGCACCGTGCCGATCCCGTCGATCTTTTGGTATTCCTGACGATAGACGAGCGTCATGGCCGGATCGAGGCCGACCAGCGCGATGCCGCTGCCGGCCAACGCGGCCAGATGCGCCGCGTTGCGCCGGGCGGTGCGCGCGAAGCGCGGCAGGAACCCCTGCACATGCAGCGGCTTGCCGTTCGGCAGGAACGGCGCGACGAACACGCGATAGTCGAGCGTGTGCACAAGCGCGAGCCAGGCCGCCGCCACCGGCGTTTCGAAATAGCGCGTGAACGCGTCCTGCACGACGATCACGCTGCGCGCGCGTTCGGCCTCGGACAGCGCGGCCAGCCGTTGCGGGGTGGCCGTTTCGGCCCGCGCCGCGCGCAGCGCTTCGGGCCACGCGGCGTCGTGCAGCGCGGGCGCATCGACGATGCCCGCGGCGCGCTCGATCAGCGCCGCCACGGGCGCGGTGCGCAACACGGCGTTGTAGAGGCGCGGCAGGCCCGGCACGGCGGCCACGCGCGGCAGCGTGAATTCGAGCGAGCCGATCAGGTGATCGCGCAGCGGCCGCAGGTAGCGCGTGTGATAGCGCGCCAGGAAGCGCGAGCGGAACTCGGGCACGCCGACCTTCACCGGGCACTGCCCCGCGCACGACTTGCAGGCGAGGCAGCCGGCCATCGCGTCATACACCTCATGCGAGAAATCGGCTTCGCCGCCGCGCCGGCGCAGGCTGTTGAGCGCGCGTACCGGCAGCGCGGCGGCGCGCGGCTCGGCGGCGAGATCCACGCCGGCCTCGGTCTGCCGGCGCAGCCATTCGCGCATCAGCGAGGCGCGGCCCTTGGGCGACTGCACGCGCTCGCGCGTCGCCTTCCACGACGGACACATCGCGTCGTCGGGATCGAAGTTGTAGCAGGCGCCGTTGCCGTTGCAATGCACGGCGTCCGAGTTGGCCTGCCAGACGCGTTCGTCGATGCGCCGGTCGAGTTCGCCGCGCAGCGTGGTGGTGTCGATGCGCAGCAGTGTGGCCTCGCTGCCGGCCGGCGTGGCGATCTTGCCGGGGTTCAGTTGGTTGTGCGGATCGAACGCGGCCTTCAGTTGCTGCAAGGCCGGGTAGAGCGGGCCGAAATACTCGGGCACGTATTCGGAGCGCACGCCCTTGCCGTGCTCGCCCCACAGCAGCCCGCCGTAGCGGCGCGTCAGCGCAGCCACCGCGTCCGAGATCGGCCGCACCAGCGCGGCCTGCGCCGGGTCGCGCAGGTCGAGCGCGGGGCGCACGTGCAGCACGCCGGCATCCACGTGGCCGAACATGCCGTAGCGCAGGCCATGGCCGTCGAGCAGCGCGCGGAATTCGGCGATGTAGTCGGCCAGATGCTCGGGCGGCACGGCCGTATCCTCGACGAACGGTTGCGGGCGCGCCTCGCCGCGCGCGTTGCCGAGCAGGCCCACCGCGCGCTTGCGCATCGCGTACACGCGCCGCACGGCCGCCTCGCCGTCGGCGATCGTATGGCCGAGCCGCGTCACCTGCCGGTCGGCCTGGAGATGCGCGACGAACGCGGCTACCCGGGCGCGCACCTCGGCGGCGTCGTCGCCGCTGAATTCGACCAGGTTGATGCTGTTCGCTTCGTCCTGCGAAGCGTCGGCGGCCGGGAAGAATTCGGCCACGCTCTGCCAGACGATGTCCTCGCGCGCCAGTGCCAGCACCGTCGAATCGACGGTTTCGATCGACAGCGGGCGATGTTCGAGCAGCGCGCGCGCATCGCGCAGCGCATCCATGAACGCCGGGTAGCGAATGTTGACGAGCATCGCGTGCTTCGGCTCCGGCAGCACGTTCAGCGTGGCCTCCACCACGAAGCCGAGCGTGCCTTCCGAGCCGCACAGCACGCTGTTCAGGTCGAAGCGGCCTTGCGCGTCGCGCAGATGGGCGAGGTCATAGCCGGTCAGGCAGCGGTTCAGCGCGGGGAATTGCGTGCGAATGCGTTCGGCCTCGCGCGTATGGATGCCGTGCGCGGTGCGATGAACCCGGCCGATCGCATCGTCGCGGCGGCACAGCGCGTCGAGCTCGGCGTCGTCCACGGGTGCGCTCGACAGCCGTTCGCCGCCGATCAGCACGGTGTCGAGCGCGAGCACGTGGTCGCGTGTCTTGCCGTAGGTGCAACTGCCCTGGCCGCTCGCGTCGGTGCTGATCATGCCGCCGAGGGTGGCGCGGTTCGACGTGGACAGCTCCGGCGCGAAGAACAGGCCGTGCCGCTTCAGTTCGGCGTTGAGCTGATCCTTGACCACGCCGGCCTCGACCCGCGCGGTGCGCGCGACCGGATCGATCGCGAGAATCCGGTTCATGTGGCGCGACAGGTCCACCACGATGCCTTCGGTCAGCGATTGCCCGTTGGTGCCGGTGCCGCCGCCGCGCGGCGCGACGGCCACCTCGCGAAAGCGCGGCTCGCCGAGCAGCCGCGCGATGCGCGCCACGTCTTCGGCGTGGCGCGGGAACAGCGCGGCCGCGGGGCGGCGCTGGTAGATCGAGTTGTCGGTGGCGAGCACGGTGCGCGTGGCGTCGCTGCGGTCGATCTCGCCCTCGAAGCCGGCCGCATGCAATGCATGCAGGAAGGGATCGATGGCGGACGCGGAGGCGGTAGCGGTGGGGAGCCGGGCGATGGTCATGAGGGCGTCGCCGGAACGGCGCGATTTCGGTATCGTGGAGCCTCATTGTCGCGGTCGCGGCGCGCCTCGGCAAACGTATGTTCGTCGGGCAGATCATGAGGTTTATGAATGAATTACCGGAAACTCACGCCGTCGATGTCGCTGCTGCTGGCGTTCGAGGCCTCGGCGCGGCACCAGAGCTTCACGCGCGCGGCCGAGGAGCTGGCGCTGACGCAAAGCGCCGTCAGCCGGCAGGTGCAGGCGCTGGAGGCGATGCTCGACGTGACGCTGTTCGTGCGCGAGGGCAAGCGGATCGCACCGACCGACGCCGGGCGCGCCTACATGGCCGAGCTGGGCGACGCGCTCGCGCGCATCCGCGATGCGACGCTGCGCGTGCTGGCTTCCACCGCGCCGGCCACGCAACTGCGCGTGGCCACGCTGCCGACCTTCGGCGCGAAATGGCTGATGCCGCGCCTGCCGCGCTTCTATCAGGCGCATCCGTCCTGGCAGATCGACCTGCATTCGCGGATCGGCCCGGTGGATTTCACGGCGATGGACCTCGACGCGGCGATCGCCGTGGGCGACGGCCGCTGGCCCGAACTGATCGCGCATCGGCTGCACGACGAGGAACTGGTGCTGGTCGGCAGCCCGGCCGCGTTGCCGGCGGCGTGGCAAGCGCGCGGCGGCCGAGCGAAACGCCGCGCCGCGTCGAGCGCCGACCGGCCGGCCGCGCGGTCGGCGGCCCCGTTGGCTGCGCCGTTGGCCGGGAAGTTGGCTACCCAGTTGGCCACGCAGTTGGCCAAACTCGCGCTGCTGCGCGTGCGCAGCTTTCCCGATGCGGGGCGGGTCTGGTGCGAGGCGCAGGGCGTGCCGCACGACGCGCTGCGCCCCGGCCCCAGCTTCGAGCTGACCTCGCATCTGATCCAGGCCGTGATCGCCGGGGTCGGCGTGGCGCTCGTGCCGCGCATGCTGGTGGAGGAGGAGTTGCGCGACGGGCGGCTCGTCAGCCCGTTCGCGCCGGTGCCCAGTTCGCGCGCCTACTTTCTTGTCTATCCGCCGCGCGTGGCGCAGCATACGGTGCTCGTGGCGTTTCGCGACTGGCTGCTGGCCGATCTGGCCGCCCATTGAGCGACATCCCGATCCGGCTGAAGGAGCCTCGATGACCGAACCGACCGAATCCGATGCACCGCTTTCTCCGGCAGCCCTGGGCGAACCGGCGACGATGGAAACGCAGCCGCCGCGCCGCCGCCACCTGCTGCTGTCGAGCCTGCTGCTGTTGCTGGCGTTGATCGCCGTGGCGCTGGCCGGCGGCTTCGGCGTGATGACGGGGCAGTGCCGCGATCTCGGTCTCGCGGCCGGCTGGACCGTCATGTTCGCCGTGATCGGCGTGGGCGGCGCGCTCGAAAACGCACCGGTCGCGCTGCTCGGCCTCGCGGCGTGGGTCGGCCTGGTGGCCGTGCTGCGCCGCCGGGTGGCGTGGCGCGTGACCGGCACGCAGGTCTGGATCGCCGCGCTGCTGATCTACCTCGTGGCCGCGACGCTCGCCTGGTTCGCGATGCCGGCCGATTCGTGCCGAATCCACTTTTGAGCGGTAGCGCACACAACGCGCGATACAGCGGTACGCACCGCCGCACGCTTACGACTTTTGACAGTTTCGTCATGGCATTGCGGTTACCATGGCGCGGGAACGCGCGGCCGGTCCGGTCGCGCGTGTTCTGTTTTCACGAACCAACCGGAGCACGACCATGAGCATCTTTGGCGATATCGTGAACAAGCTGTTCGGCAAGGCCAAGCCGGATCAGGCGCCGCCCGCCGCGGCACCGCAACCCGATCCCGCAGCGGCCCAGGCCGCCGCACCCGACGCCGCCCCGGCGCCGGCCCCGCTGTCCGACGTGGACGTGGCGGCCGTGCTCGACCAGCTCGTCAGCGAAAGCGGGCAGACGCTGAACTGGCGCGTGTCGATCGTCGACACCCTGAAGGCGCTCGGCGTGGACAGCAGCCTCGACCACCGCAAGCAGCTCGCGGCGGAACTGAAATACGACGGCGACACCAACGATTCGGCCAGCATGAACATCTGGCTGCACAAGAAGCTGATGCAGGCGCTCGCGGCCAACGGCGGCAAGCTGCCGGACGATCTGGCGAACTGAGCGGCGCGCTGCCGATTTTCACCGGCAGCACCACACGAATGAGTAAGGGCCGACGCGGCAGCGCGTCGGCCCTTTTTTCATGACAAGCGCGCCCGCGAGCGGGCCGGCGTCACTGCTTCACGAGTTCGCCGTCGCGCAGGCGCCAGAGGCCGAGCGGGTTGGCGTCCTGCAGTGCTTCGGGCAGCAGTTCGGCCGGCAGGTCCTGATAGCAGACCGGGCGCAGGAAGCGATCGATCGCCAGCGTGCCGACCGAGGTGGTGCGCGAATCGGACGTGGCCGGGAACGGGCCGCCGTGCACCATCGCATGGCATACCTCGACGCCGGTCGGATAGCCGTTCGCGAGAATCCGCCCGACCTTGCGCTCCAGCACCGGCAGCAGGCGCCTGGCGGCCGGGTAGTCGGCCGGATCGAGCAGCAGCGTGGCCGTCAACTGGCCTTCGATGCCGTCGAGGATGCCGAGCAGTTCGGCCTCGTCGCGGCAGGCCACCACGATCGAGGTCGGCCCGAAGATTTCGTCGGCCAGGCCGTGATTCGCGGCGAACGCGGCGGCGGTGGTGCGATACAGCACCGGCAGCGCCGTGCAGACATTGGCGTCGGCGATGCCGCTCGCCACTTGCGCCACATCCGGCTGCTGCGCGCGCTCGTCGATCTGGCGGCGATAGGTGGCGGCGATGCCGGCCGACAGCATCGGCTGGGCCTGCTTGGCCGCGATGGCGGCCGAGGCGTCGGCCACGAACGCGTCGAGTTCGGGGCCGGCGATCGCGAGGATCAGGCCCGGATTGGTGCAGAACTGGCCCGCGCCGAGCGCCAGCGAATCGACGAAGCCCTGCGCGATCTGCGCGCCGCGTTGCTTGAGCGCGGCCGGCATCAGGAGCACCGGGTTGATGCTGCTCATTTCCGCGTGCACGGGGATCGGTTCGGCGCGCTTGGCCGCGATCGCGGTCAGCGCGAGGCCGCCGCGGCGCGAGCCGGTGAAGCCCACCGACTTGATCGCCGGATGCGCGACCAGCGCCTCGCCCACCGTGTTGCCCTTGCCGATCACGAGCGAGAACACGCCTTCGGGCAGGCCCACCTCGGCCACCGCCTGCTGGATCGCGCGGCCCACCAGTTCCGAGCCGCCGAGGTGCGCCTCGTGCGCCTTGGCCACCACCGGGCAGCCGGCCGCCAGCGCCGACGCCGTGTCGCCGCCCGCCACCGAGAACGCGAGCGGGAAGTTGCTGGCACCGAACACCGCCACCGGGCCGACCGGGATCTTGCGCGCGCGCAGGTCCGAGCGCGGCAGCGGCTTGCGCTCGGGCAGCGCGGAATCGAGCGTGGCGTCGAGCCAGCGGCCGGCGCGCACCACCGTCGCGAACAGACGCAACTGGCCGCAGGTGCGGGCGCGCTCGCCTTCGAGACGCGCCATCGGCAGCGCCGTTTCCAGATGCAGGCGTTCGATCAGCGTCGGGCCGAGCGCCTCGATGCGTTCGGCGATCTTTTCCAGCAGCGCGGCGCGCGTGTCGAGCGGGGCGTTGCGGAACGTGTCGAACGCGGCGTCGGCCAGGCGGCAGGCGCGATCGACGTCGTCCGCGCCGCCGGCGCCGAATTCGGGCTCGATCTCCTGGCCGGTGGCCGGCACGAAGGCGCGCAGCGTGCCCTGCGTGCCGCGCACCGAGGCGGCGCCGATCAACATGTTTCCGGTGATGTCTTGCGTCATTGCGTCAATCTCCTGCGAGTCGGTGATTCGGGGCGCGCGGCGCGGCGAACGGGCGCCGTGCGCGGGATCGGAGCCGCGCCGGGCCGGCGGACGCCGGCGCGTGCCGGGCGATCGCGAGCCGGCCAGGGAAGGCGGCGGGGCGGGTGATCGGCGGCAAGCGGCATCTTACTCGCGGTGGGAAAAGCGCGCCGAAGGTGGCGCGGCGGGTGAGGCGGCGGTGAGGCGGCGGTGAGGCGGCGGGTGAGGCGGCGGGGGAGGCAGCGAGTGAGGCAGCAAGTGAGGCAGGGAGTGAGATGGCAGATGAGACGGCAGGTGAGACGGCGGTGATGCGGCAGTGAAGCGGCGGTAGAGCGGCGGTGAGGCGGCGATAGAGCGGTCGCGGTGCGGTCGTCGCCCAGCCGTGACGCGAGGCGGCACTGGTTTTCAGAAAGCTTGCGCCGCTGCGCGCGATTGCCGCTCGCGCGGCGCGTCGTTACGATAACGGCCTGCCCGCGTGCCGCCCGGCGCGTTTTCCGCAAGCCAGCGCACTTTCCCCAATCCCGACCGAGATCCCCATGACCGATTCCTCCCTGCCCCCGATTCGCGCCATTGTCACCGGCCACACGCGCGGCCTCGGCGCCGCGCTCGCCACGCAACTGCTGGAACGCGGCGCGGCCGTGCTCGGCGTGTCGCGCGGCGAGCATCCGCACCTGGCGGCGCAATTCGGCGAGCGCTTCGCGCAAGTGGCGCTCGACCTGTCCGATCCCGCGAAGCTCGCCGCTTGGCTCGCGAACGGCGCGCTCGAACGCTTCGCGCAAGGCGCGCGCTGCGTGCTGCTGATCAACAACGCGGGCGCCGTCGAGCCGATCGGCCCGCTCGCGACGCAAACGCCCGAGGCGATCGCGCTGGCCGTCGGCCTGAACGTGACCGCGCCGCTGATGCTCGCGAGCGCCGTGGCGAAGCTCGGCGGCGGCGCGCTGGAGCGGCGCATCGTGCATGTGTCGAGCGGCGCGGCGCGCAATGCCTATGCCGGCTGGAGCGTGTATTGCGCGACCAAGGCCGCGCTCGACCATCACGCGCGCGCCGTGGCGCTCGACGCGAACGGGCCGCTGCGTATCGCGAGCGTCGCGCCGGGCGTGGTGGATACCGACATGCAGGCGACCATTCGCGGCACCGACGCCGCGCGCTTCCCGCAACTCGAACGCTTCGAACAACTGAAGGCCAGCGGTGCATTGACGACGCCCGACGATGCGGCGCGCAAGTTGCTCGATTACGCGTTGGGAGAGGGATTCGGAGCGGAGGCGGTGACGGACGTGCGGGAGCTGTGAGGGCGGTGGGCGCGACGCAATGAACCGACGGCGTTGAACTCGCCGCGTCGAGCGAACCGCGCCGAGCGCAGAACGCGGCCCGGTGGCCGAACGCCCCGGCCGCCGCGTTCCGCGCCGCCTCACACCACGCCCGCCTCCACGCCGCGCCCCTCGCGCCGCGCCGCCATCGACACCGCCGCATCGCGCTTGGGCGGCGTGCCGAACATCCGCGAATATTCCCGGCTGAACTGCGAGGCGCTTTCATAGCCCACCTTGAACGCCGCCTCCTCGACCTTGACCGCATCGCTGGCGATCATGCGCCGCGCTTCGAGCAGCCGTAGCTGCTTCTGATATTGGAGCGGCGTCATCGACGTCAGCGCCTTGAACTGCCGATGAAACGCCGACGGGCTCATGCGCGCCAGTTGCGCCAGTTCGTCGATGCTGATCGCGCTGTCGAAGCGGTCGCGCAGCGCATGCACCGCGCGCACCACGCGCCCGGCCTGCCCGTTGGCGAGCAGCATGCCGACGATCTCGCCGCCGTTCGGCCCGGCCAGCAGCCAGTAGCACAGCTCGCGCATGATGCCGGGATACAGCACGGGAATTGCATGCGGCGTGTCGAGCATGCGCACCGCGCGCGCGGCGCATTCGGCCAGCTCGGGCCGCAGCGATTCGACGAACACCCCCGGCCCCGCGTGATCGCGCGCGGGCGGCGGCGCCTCGAAGCTGTCGAGCACGCCGCGCATCACCGTCATGTCCAGCCCGATCACGAGCGCGATCGCGGGCTTTGCTTCGGTTCCCTGAACGATCTGGCCGACGGCCGGCATCTCCACGCTGACCACCAGCGCCTCGCCGGCGCGATACAGGTAATCGCGCGTGCCGAACGTGGTGCGCTTCGCGCCCTGCAACGCGATGCACAGCGCCGGCCGGAACAGCAGGTGGCTTTGCGGGCGATCCTCGGTGGCGCGCGTGATCAGCATGCTGTCGATCGCGGTGCGATATACGTGGGCGGCGGGTTGGCGGTCGATATGGTGACGGACCACCTCGAGCAGGGCTTGGGTTTTCATCGTGCGTCCTTGGCGGGCAGGGGAGCCGGTCGGGCGGCGCGGGCAGCGCGTCACGCCAGCATAACGGCAAGCCGGCCGACGCTGCGCGATCGAGCAGGATCAGGCAAGAATTTGTCGATTTCCGACATTCACCGCGGCCCGGGGCCGGCCGTACGATGGATCTCGTGTTCCCTTCACTCGATTCGAGGTCCTCATGTCCCAGCAAACATCCCCCGTCGCCGCGCAAGCCGGCAAGATCGCCATCGTCACGGGCGGCAGCCGTGGCCTCGGCCGCGACACGGTCGTCAACCTGGCGCGGCGCGGCGTCGATTCGATCTTCACCTGGCATTCGAACTCGGCCGAAGCCGACAAGGTCGTGGCCGAAGTGGCCGCGCTCGGCCGCCGCGCGATCGCGCTGCAACTCGACACCGGCAACACCGGCGCGTTCGCGGCATTCGCCGGCAAGGTGAGCGAGGCGCTCGCGCAACTCGGCCAGCCGCGCTTCGATTATCTGGTCAACAACGCGGGCACCTCGCATCACGCGCCGTTCGCGAGCGTGACCGAGGCCGATCTCGACGCGCTCTACAACGTCCACTTCAAGGGCGTGTTCTTCCTGACCCAAACGCTGCTGCCGCTGCTCAACGACGGCGGGCGCATCGTCAACATCTCGTCGGGCCTGACGCGCTTCTCGTTCCCGGGCAGCAGCGCGTATGCGTCGATGAAGGGCGCGGTGGAAGTGCTGACGCGCTACCTGGCGCGCGAACTCGGCGAGCGCGGCATCGTCGTGAACACGGTGGCGCCCGGTGCGATCGCCACCGATTTCAGCGGCGGCATGGTGCGCGATAACCCCGAACTGAACCGCCGCATCTCGGAGATGACGCCGCTCGGCCGCGTCGGTCAGGCCGGCGACATCGGCCCGCTGATCGCGTCGCTGCTGGCCGACGACAACCGCTGGGTCAACGCGCAGCGCATCGAGGCGTCGGGCGGCATGCTGCTCTGATCGAATCGAATCGGTTTGGTTAGCAGTACCGAACCCGTATCGCCCGCCGCGACCGGTGCAGCATGACCGGCCACGGCGGGCGATGCCGTTTCGACGCGCGGCGAACGCACGGCGGAAACCGTGCGATTCCGGAATTTTCAGGCATCCGAACTTGGCAGACTGGTTTCACCTTGCAGACAGGCACTGCAACGGCCCATAAACCAGGAGAGATTCAGATGGCCAAGGTACTTTGCGTTCTCTATCCCGATCCCGTCACCGGCTACCCGCCGGCCTACGCACGCGACGACATTCCGAAGATCGAGCGCTACCCGAACGGGCAGACGGTGCCGTCGCCGAAGGGCGAGCTGGGCTTTCGTCCGGGCGAGTTGCTGGGCTGCGTGTCGGGCGAACTGGGCTTGCGCGCCTGGCTCGAAAGTCAGGGCCACGAACTGATCGTGACGAGCGACAAGGATGGCGCCGATTCGAACTTCGACCGCCATCTGTCCGACGCCGACATCGTGATCTCGCAACCGTTCTGGCCCGCGTACCTGACGCCCGAGCGCATCGCCCGCGCCAAGAAGCTCAAGCTCGCGGTGACGGCCGGCATCGGCTCGGATCACGTCGATCTGAAGGCCGCGGCCGAGCACGGCGTGACGGTGGCCGAAGTGACGTTCTCGAACAGCATCAGCGTGGCCGAGCATGTGGTGATGATGACGCTGTCGCTGGTGCGCAATTACCTGCCGTCGCACCAGTACGCGGTCAATGGCGGCTGGAACATCGCCGATTGCGTGAGCCGCAGCTACGACCTCGAAGGCATGCAGTTCGGCACGATCGGCGCGGGCCGCATCGGGCTGGCGGTACTGCGCCGCCTGAAGCCGTTCGACGTGAAGCTGCATTACTACGACCCGCATCGCCTGTCGAACGAGATCGAGCGCGAACTGGGCCTGACGTATCACGAGACGCCGCAATCGCTGGTCGAGGTGTGCGACGTGATCAACCTGCAAAGCCCGCTCTATCCGTCCACCGAGCACATGTTCGACGACCGGATGTTCGAGCGCGTCAAGCGCGGCGCTTACCTGATCAACACCGCGCGCGGCAAGCTGTGCGACCGCGACGCCGTGGTGCGCGCGGTCGAATCGGGCAAGCTGGCCGGTTATGCGGGCGACGTGTGGTATCCGCAGCCCGCGCCGGTCGATCATCCGTGGCGGCGCATGCCGTACGAAGGGATGACGCCGCATATCTCGGGCAGTTCGCTGTCGGCGCAGCATCGCTACGCGGCGGGCACGCTGGAGATCCTGCAATGCTTCTTCGGCAAGCAGGCGATCCGCCCGGAATACCTGATCGTCGACGGCGGTGCGCTGGCCGGCACCGGCGCGGGGTCGTACAAGCTCGACTGAGTCTGATCCGTGCTCGATCCGGACATGTGACGCCACCGGCCGCGCTGCGCGTGCGGCCGGTCAGAAAAAATGGCGAATGCCGAGGGTGGTCGCCACCTGTTCCTTCGCGCTGGACTGCGCGAGGCCGGTGATGCCCGCGCCGATGTTGGTGCCGTCCATGCCGCTCACGTGCTGATACACGGCCTGCAGATACACGTTGGTGCGCTTCGAGAAGCTGTAGACGGCCAGCAGGTTCGCCTGCTGCCATTTCGGGCTGCGGCCGTCGAGCTGGCCGTCGGTGAACGTGTAGGCGGCCACCAGCGTGACGGCGCCCGTCAGCGCATAGCGCGCGTTCAGTTCGAGATTGGTGAAATGCGCCGCGCCGTTGGTCAGCGCGATGCCGCTGGTGGTGCCCGACGCGTAGGCGCCGATGCCGCTGGCGTTGCGCAGGCGCGTTTGCGTGAACAGCGCGCCGATCGCGCCGCGTCCGAACCCGTAGTGCGCGCCCGCGCCCCAGGTGCGCTGGCGGCCGGCGGTGAAGGTGGCGTCGCTGGCTACCGCGCCCGAGGCGTTGTCGATCGCGTTCGAGCCGGCGTTGTCGAGTTCGAGGTAGGCCGCCGCGAACGTGAAGTCGCCATAGGTGTACTGCGTGCCGAAGCTGGCCGCACGATTGTCGGCGAACTGGCCCGCCTCGTTCGAGAAGCCGTACAGCGCGCCGAAACGCCAGCCGCCGAGGCTGGCCGTCTCGAACTTCACGGAGTTGGCAATCCGAAACGAACTGTCGAGATTGTCGTTGTCGTACGGGTGCGTGAAATGGATGCCGCCGTACGAGGTGCCGGTCAGCGCGAGCGGCCCGAGGTAATCCACCACCACGTCGTATTGCCGGCCCGCCGTGAGCGCGCCGACCCCCTTGCGCGACAGCCCGACGAACGATTGCCGGCCGAACAGCCGACCGTTCTGGCCGAGCGCGCCGCTATCGATGCTGAAGCCGTTTTCGAGCTTGAAGATCGCCTGCCAGCCGCCGCCCAGATCCTCCTGCCCCTGGATGCCCCAGCGCGTGCCGTTGATGTTGCTGGCGGTGGACTGGAAGGCCGCGTTGCCGTGCTGGTTGTTGGTGTAGGTGATGCCGGTATCGATGATGCCGTACAGCGCGACGCTCGATTGCGCATGCGCCGTGGGACTCAGCAGCGCGAGGCCGGCGAGCGCGAGGGTGGCGGGAAGGAAGCGGTTCAGCATGGCGGCGTGGGCGTGCAGGGCACGAAAAGTCAACGGGATCGCCATGCTAGGCGGGACGATTCGCGTACCTAAGCGATGCTTGGCGATATGCAAATCAGCGAGCGCACGAACGGCGCTGAGGCAGGCGATTCGATGCGATGCTGGAGGGTGCGGGAACGGTTCGGATTCCGGAGGATTCGTCTTGGAATCGACGGGGATCCTGTAAAACAAGGGGTATTTTAAATTTCAGGCGCGCCGTGAAGTCGACGCATCCCCATGCGAAACGTACTGCGACGCCATTGTTCAATGCGACGGAATTCAAGCTTTCCGAATTTTCGAGGTCGTTTCGCCACAGGCGGCGACGTGCCGCCGTCGCCGTGTGCTAGTCGCCCCCGATGCGCGTCAGCCGGTCATGCCATCTGCGTGCGCCAGCGGCCTGGCGTGGTGCCGGTCAACTCGCGAAACACCGTCGTGAAATGCGCCTGCCCGGGGAAGCCGCTGGCGAGCGCGGCCTCGACGATCGGCAGCCCGTCGCGCAACAGCCGCTTGGCCTGCTCGATGCGGCGCTGAGTCAGAAATGCATGCGGCGACAGCCCGGTCGCCAGCCGGAACTGCGCCGCGAAGTGCATGCGGCTCAGGCCGGCGTGGCGCGCGATGTCGTGCAGCGTGATCGGCTCGGCCAGGTTCGCCTCGACGTAATCGAACACGCGCCGCAGGCGCGGCGCCGACAAGCCCGCGCACGCGCTGCCCGGTTCACGCGCATAGCGCGTCAGCACATGGCGCAGGATGCCGGCCAGCAATTGGTCATGCTTTCCGGCCGTTGCGCGGTCGTAGCCGGCCAGTTGGCGCGCGAGCGGCGCCAGCACCGGATCGACGCGAAAGCCCGGATCTTCCAGGCGCGGCGGCGCGGCCGAGCCGCTGGCCGCGCTGTATTCGGCATCGATCAGTGCGGCCGGCACGAACACGTGCAAGGCCTCGTTCTCGCCGCGAAACCGGCATTGCACCGATTCGCCGGGCGCGGTCAGTTGCACGCCGCCGGGGCCGCCCGTGCCGCGTTCGAGCAGGCGGCCGTTCTTGTAGCAATCGACGGTGGCCGCGCCGAGCAGCAGGCTGATCGTGTAATGGCGCGCGAGCACCGGTGCGACCAGCTCGCGCCAGCGAATCCGGCGGTCGAGCCAGTGGCCGATCACGATGCCGGCCGGCGGCCGGGGCGCGATCGCGGGCAGGACGGTGGCAGGCGGGAGGGGCATCTCGCGCCAGCGTTGTTCGTCGGTGGGTAGTCCGGGCGGTGCGTGCTGGGTGTGCGATGGGGCAAGCGCGTCGCGGGGGGCGGTCGGCATCGTCGTCTCCTGGGTCGCGCGCGGCCGTGAACCGGGCCGGCGGCTCGGCAGCGCATCGACATGCAGGATAGAAGCGGATCGCGGGCGAGGGCGGCGTCAGCTTGTGAGCGCAAAAAGCAGCACAGTTGTGCGGCGCTTGGCGTGCCGTGGGGGAACTGTCATCGAGCCCGGGCGAGGTTCCGGCGCGGGCCGGGTGGCAAGTGGTCGGGGGCTGAGGGCTGGGGCTCGGATGGCGAGGCGTCAAGGACGCGACGCTCAATGTTCAGCGCTTGGTGCTCGCCGCCCGCCGCCCGATGCCTGATGCCTGATGCCTGATGCCCGATGCCCAACGCCCAACGCTCAACTTGTCAGGCGTGCGGAGAGCCGAGCGCGGCGGCAGGCATTCGGCGTTCAGGCGTGCGAGTGCTCACGCATGCGGCACACAAACATCCGCCGCGTTGACATTGCCGTCCGCAACATCGCCATCGCGCCCGCCCGCGCGCTTGCGGCCCTTCGCCGTGGTTTTCGCCGCAGCCGGCGCGCCATCCTTCCCCGCCCCCGCTTTCGGCGCGCGTCGCTCCTGGCTCGGCGCGTGGCCGAACTGCGCGCGATAGGCCTTGCTGAAATGGCAGGCCGACCGGAAGCCCGACAAGGACGTGACCTGCGAGATCGACACGTCGCTGTTACGCAGGATCTCGCGCGCGTGCTTGAGCCGCACCGACAGGTAGTAATGGGTGGGCGAGGTGGTCAGGTAATGCTTGAACATGCGCTGCATCTGCCGCTCGGAAAGCGCGATCAGCCGCGCGAGATCGGCCAGCGGCAGCGGCTCCTCGATGTTCGCTTCCATGAGCCGCACCGCCTCCACCAGCTCGGCGCGCGAGAAGCCCACCCGCGCGTCGACCGGAATCGGCTGCGGATCGCTCGCGCCGCGAATCCTCTGCAGCACGAACTGCTCGGACACGCGCGTGGCCAGATCCTGGCTGCGCTCGGCCGCGATGATGCCGATCATCAGGTCGAGCGGCGCGGTGCCGCCGGTGCAGGTCACGCGGTCGCGGTCGATCACGAACAGCTCGTCGACGATCTGCACGGCCGGGAATTCGGCATGCAGCGCCGACAGGTTTTCCCAGTGCACGGTGCCGCGATAGCCGTCGAGCAGGCCGCTCGCCATCAACGCATAGGCGCCCGTGCAGATGCCGCCGAGCGGCACGCCGCGCCGCGCCAGCTCGCGCAGCGCGTGGATCACGGTGGCGTCCACGGCGTCGCGCACCTGGGTGCCGCCGCAAACGATCATCAGGTCGGGCAGCGGCTCGGTGAAATCGAGCTGCCGCGTGGGCCGCGCGATCATGCCGTTGCTGGCCGGCACGGCGTTGCCGTCGGTGGAGTAGACGGTCCAGCTGTAGTGCTCGCTGCGATCGGCGTAGTTCGCCATGCGCAGCGCTTCGATTGCACTGGAGAACGCGATCATCGAAAACGACGGCAGCGTCAGGAAACCGAAGTGGCGAAGCGTGGGTGCGGGCATGAAATCAACATCGGCGCGGGCCGATGCCAGAGGTTGGGTCGTGCGTGACGACGCCTGCCCGAAGGCCGGTTCGACCCGGCCCTGTCATGGCGCGCAAGGGCAGTCGGCGGCCGGCGCGGCAGGTTTGCGCCGTGGCGGCTTCGGGCTGGCGTTGCCGCGGCATTCGTTCGCGGCGTCACCCCCGAATCATTGCGATAAACGCGCGCCCGCGATCAAGGAAATTCGACGGGCGCTTGCCATTTCCCGACACATTCCCTCGCCCGTTGCCTGGCGCCTTCGCGGCCGGGGCGTCGCGCGCCGCCGGCGCGCGGAAGCGGGGCGAGAACGCTGTCGTTTCCTGTCGGCTTCGGGGCGCATCGGGGCAGGATCGCGCGGGCCGCGTCCCGCACACTCGGGCGGACACGATGCGGTATCCGATAACAGGCGATGGCGGCCGGCCGGCCCGTGTCGCGCCGAGGCGAAGGGAGGCGAGGTGTGGCCTTGCTCGCGGCTTCGGGGCGACACGGTGCGGCCGCCGCACGAGAGACAAGGCCGCGTGCCGCGCGGCGCACATCGCCATTTCTCCCAGGAGCGAGCCCTTGAGCCACTCGACCCACTCGACCCGCAAGCCGTCAGGCAAGCACCCAAGCCCGCCTTCGGGCCCACCCCGGCGGCCCGCCGCCGGCAACCGCACCGCCGCACGAAGCCGGCCGCCGCGCGAGGCGGGCTTCGCCGATGACGACGTGACCGTGGTCGACCGCGCGCTGCTCAAGCGTGCGGTGGGCGCGATGGCGCTCGGCAACGCGATGGAGTGGTTCGATTTCGGCGTCTACAGCTATATCGCGGTGACGCTGGGCAAGGTGTTCTTCCCGTCGACGAGCGGCTCGGCGCAATTGATCGCCACCTTCGGCACGTTCGCGGCCGCGTTCCTGGTGCGGCCGATCGGCGGCATGGTGTTCGGCCCGCTCGGCGACCGCATCGGCCGCCAGCGCGTGCTGGCCGCCACCATGATCATGATGGCCTGCGGCACGTTCGCGATCGGCCTGATCCCGTCGTATGCGTCGATCGGCATCTACGCGCCGGTGCTGCTGCTGCTCGCGCGGCTCGTGCAGGGCTTCTCGACGGGTGGCGAATACGGCGGGGCGGCCACCTTCATCGCCGAGTTTTCGGCCGACCGCCATCGCGGCTTCATGGGCAGCTTCCTGGAGTTCGGCACGTTGGCCGGCTATCTGCTCGGTGCGGGCACGGTTACGGCGCTGACCTCGCTGTTGAGCCCCGCGCAGATGCTCGACTGGGGCTGGCGCGTGCCGTTCTTCGTGGCCGGGCCGCTCGGCCTGATCGGCCTGTACATCCGCACCCGGCTGGAGGAAACGCCGGCGTTCCGCAAGGAGGCCGAGCATCGCGAGCGGCTCGAACGTGCGCGCCCGCGCGAATCGCTGGTCACGCTGCTGGCCGGGCAGTGGCGCGCGCTTCTGGTGTGCGTGGGGCTGGTGCTGATCTTCAACGTGACCGACTACATGGCGCTCGCGTATCTGCCGAACTACCTGTCGGCCACGCTGCACTACGACGAGACGCGCGGGCTGGTGGTGGTGCTCGCGGTGATGGTGCTGATGATGCCGATGACGCTGGCAGCGGGCTGGCTGTCCGATCGCGTCGGACGGCGGCCGGTGATGCTGGCCGGCTGCATCGGCCTGGCGGTGCTGGCGATCCCCGCGCTGCTGCTGGTGCGCAGCGGGCATGGCGCGCTGATCTTCGCCGGCATGATGCTGCTCGGCGTGATGCTGTCGTGCTTCTGCGGGGTGATGCCGTCGGCGCTGCCGGCGCTGTTCCCGACGCGGGTGCGCTACAGCGCGCTGGCGATCGGCTTCAACGTGTCGGTGTCGCTGTTCGGCGGTACCACGCCGCTGGTCACGGCCTGGCTGGTCGGCCGCACCGGCGACCTGATGATGCCGGCCTACTACCTGATCGGCGCGGCGGTGATCGGTGCGATCTCGGTGCTCGCCGCGCGCGAGAGCGCCGGCCAGCCGTTGCCCGGCTCCGCGCCATGCGTGGCGACGCAGGCCGAGGCGGTGCGGCTCCGGCGCGAGGCGGGGGCGATGGACGGTGGGCGGCCGGTGCGCGGGTTGGCGGGCAAGTGAATCCGGTGACTGATGTTCGCGAATCAGTCCGGTGCATGAGGCCGGACGATAAGCCGGCAGATCATGCCGTCGGATGCATTTGGCGGATTGAGGCCGGGAGATGAGGCGGGCGGGTGAGGTCGGCAAATCAGGCCGGCAAATCAGGCCGGCCGATGAGAAGGACGGATGAGGCCCGCCGATCAAACCCCGGTTCAACCCGGCTTTACCACCATCAGGAAATACACCGCCAGCATCGCGATGAAGGCCGGGTAGCCGAGGCGCTCCCAGGTCTTCGCGTGGCGCCAGTAGGCGTCGGGCAGGATCGCCGCGCCGCCCGCGTGCGCGGTGGTGGCGAGCTTCGCCATCTCGATCTGGATCCCGACCACCGGCAGCCAGCACACGGCGGCCACCGCATACAGCACGAGCGTGGCGACGATCCACGGCGTCTGCCACGGCCAGCCGGCCTGATGCGCGAGCCATAAGCCCGAGGCCGGCTGGAACAGCACGGCCGGCGTGGTGAACCACCAGTCGGCGCGCACCACCAGCCGCGAGACGGCCGCGATCGCCGGCACCGAGCGCGTGCGGTTCGCGAAGAACAGATAGAACGCCGAACCGAAGCCGGTGCCGACCATCAGCACCGAGGACAGGATATGCAGCGTCTTGACGATCAGATAGGCGTTCATGAGAAGTCCGATTCGTGGATCAGCAGAAACAGGATGGCGAGGATCGGCACGTTCTTGATCAGGGGGCCGAACGGTTCGGCGAACTGAGCCGGCAGCGCCAGCGCGATGGCGGCGGTATAGCCGGCCACCAGCGCGAATTGGGCGAGCCAGAGGCGGCGGCCGGGCCGCGCCAGCGTCAGCAGGCCGAGCCCGGCGTCGAGCGCGCAGGCGCCGTACAGCGCGGCGGTGGCGGCGAGACCATGCAGGTGCATCGCGCCGAGCCGCGCGAGGCTGGCCTCGCGCGGAAACACGAACGCGCTGACCCAGGCGGTCCAGAGCCACACGAACGCGAGCGCGCCGCGCAGCAGCGGCAGCCGGATCGCCGCAAGCGCGCCGGCGCGCAAGCGCTGCACATCGGCCCCGGCCCCGGCCACGCCTTGCGGCAGGCCGAGCGGGCGGCGGCCGAGCAGGCGCGCGGTGCCGCCGGCACTGGCGGTGTTGCCGTTCGCGAGCATCGTCCAGGTGTCGCGGTCGAGCATCGCGCCGGGCAGGCA
>NZ_BAAILN010000066.1:356492-357362 GCF_054589155.1 Burkholderia sp. 3C | reverse complement strand
CGCGGCGGCCGCCGCGCCCACCAGCGGCCCCGGCACCGAGACGCCCCGCGCTGGCCGCGCGCCGAGCGCGGCGCGGTAGATCGCCAGCATCTCCCCGTAGCTCACTTCTTGGCCGCCCACCACATCGACGATCTCGCGGCCCGGCGTGCCGCGTTCGAGCCAGCGCACCACCAGTTCGGCGAGATCGTCGCGATGCACGGGGCGCAGCCGCTGCCGTCCGCCGTCGGGCAGCAGATGCAGCGGCAGGCTCGCGAGCGCCGCGAATAGGCGCGTCGAGTGGCCGGCCGGATCGAACACCAGCGCCGGGCGCGCGACCAGCGCGTCGCCGGGCATCGCCAGCAGATGATGGTCGGCGTCACGCTTGCTGCGCAGGAACGGCGTGGCGCCGGCTTCAGCGCCGAGCGCGGAAATTTGCACGATGCGCCGGCCGCCGGCGGCGCGGCATGCTTCGAACAGCGCGACCGGGGCCGCGCGGTGAACGGCGTCGAAACGTTGGCCGCCGCGTTCGGTCAGGATGCCGACGGCGTTGACCACCGCGTCCACTTCCGCGATGCGCGGCAGCCAGGCGGCGATGTCGTGATCGCTTTGGTAATCGATGGCGATGTCGCCGGCCCGGCGCGGTGCGCGCACGCCGGCAATCACGTCGTGCCCGTGCGCCGCGAGCCGTTCGCAGATCGCGCGGCCGATCGTGCCGTTCGCGCCGCAGACCAGCACTTTCATGCCGAGGCTCCAGTGGTTTCAGCGGCGATCGCGGCTTGCGCCGGCGCGACTGGCCGAGGCACGGCGGCGGCCGGGCTCGCATCGACCGGAATCTGCCGCGCGATCCGCGACGCGATCGCGATCAGCGGCACGATCGCGCCGAGCAGCGAC
>NZ_BAAILN010000066.1:333684-356410 GCF_054589155.1 Burkholderia sp. 3C | reverse complement strand
CGTCGCGCGCAACGCCCCGATCACGCACAACGCGTTGTCGGCCGAGCACGCGGCGGGGCTGCGCGCGAACGCCAGCACCAGCACGAGCGGGCCGAGCACCAGCATGACCAGGGTGATGCGCGTCCAGAAATCGGCACGCCCCTCGGTGCCGCACAGGTCGATCAGCAGGTTGCGCGTGACCGCGCGCAGGTAACGGGCGATGGCATAGCCGATCGGCACGGGCAACAGGAACTGGATGGCGAGGGCGAGCGAGGTATTCATGATTGATTGTCCTTACTGTTGTTTCTGTATAAACAGAAATATAGAGCCCAAAAAAAGCGGGTGTCGCCACCCGCGCGTGCTTACTTGCTCGGCTTGCGCCGGACCACCTGGCTGATCTTCGCGCCGATCCCCAGCGTCTTCATCAGCGTATCGGGCTTCATGCGCAGCATTTCGTCGGACCAGGTGGTCAGCGTCTCCATGAACTGCAGCGTGTCGCGAATCCTTTGTTCGGTTTCCTTCGTTTCGTTGGCCATCTCGGGGCTGGTGAGCGTGTCGCGCAGCACCGTCAGCGTCGGGTCGATCTCGCGCTGGCGGCGGCCCTCGACGATCAGCTTGAACAGCTCCCAGATATCCGTCGACGTTTCGAAGTGGTCGCGCCGGTCGCCCATCACATGCACGATGCGCGCGAGCTTCCACGATTGCAGCTCCTTCAGGCTGGTGCTGACGTTCGAGCGCGCCACGCCGAGCGCGCCGGCGATCTCGTCGGCGGCGATCGGCTTGCCGTGGAGATAGAGCAGCGCGTGAATCTGCGCGACGGTGCGGTTGACGCCCCAGCGGGAGCCCATTTCGCCCCAGTGGAGAATGAATCGTTCGGCAAGCGGTGTCAGTTCCATGCGGCGTAATGTACGAGCCTTCAGTTATTTCTGTCAAGACAGAAATAAAGCGGCCGATTCGGGCCGAAAGCACGACGGCGCCATGCGACACAACGTCCTGTTGTTTTTATATTCATCGCAGAATTGGTTTGTTTCCGGCCCGGACGGAATTCGCTAACGTGCGGATTCTTCCAATAACAGACCGAGCCATAAAAGAATGAAGCGTCTTTCCTACTTCGCACTGCCCACCGTTACCGCCCTTGCCGCCAGCCTGTCGCCGGCCGCACAAGCGCAAAGCAGCGTCACGCTGTACGGCATCGTCGATGCCGGCATCGCGTATGTCCACAATGCGCAGGGCGCCAACGGCGCGAACCAGTCGTCGCTGGTGAAATTCAACAGCGGCGGCCTGTCGGGCAGCCGTTGGGGCCTGCGTGGCACGGAAGATCTGGGCGGCGGCCTCGCCGCGATCTTCCAGCTCGAAAACGGCTTCAACGTCGGCACGGGCGCGCTCGGGCAGGGCAGCCGCGAATTCGGCCGCAAGTCGATCGTGGGCCTGGCCGATCAGCGTTGGGGTACGCTGACGATCGGCCGCCAGTACGACCCGATCGTTGATCTGGTGCAAGGCTTGACCGAAGACGGCCCGTTCGGCGGCACCTTCGCCACGCCGGGCGACCTCGACAACTACGACAACAGCCTGCGCGTCAGCAACTCGGTGAAGTACACCAGCCCGCTGATCGCCGGCATCCAGGTGGAAGCGCTGTACGCGCTCGGCGGCGTGGCGGGCCAGACCGGCAACGGCCAGACCTACAGCTTCGGCGCGTCGTACGCGCAAGGCCCGCTGTCGCTCGGCGCCGGCTACTTCTTCGCCAATGGCGGCAACACCGTGACGAACGGCACGCGCACCTGGACGAGCACCTCGGATTCGCTGTTCAACACCGTCATCAACACGGGCTTCTCCAGCGCCAAGTCGATCCAGATCGTGCGTGCCGCCGGCCAGTACGTGCTGGGCGCGGCCACCTTCGGTATCGCCTACTCGAACACGCAATACGTGGGCGATTCGCTGTCGGTGTTCAAGTCGACGGCCAAGTTCAACAGCGGCTCGGGCTTCTTCAACTACCGCTTCTCGCCGTCGCTGAACACGGGTATCGGCTACAGCTACACGTCGCTGACCGGCCCGGTGTCGGCCCACTACAACCAGGTCAACATCGGCGCGCTGTACTCGCTGTCGAAGCGCACCGATCTCTACGCGGTGGCCGGCTACCAGAAGGCCAGCGGCAACTCGCTGAACGCGGCCGGCGCGGTGGTCTCCGCTCAGGCATCGATCGGCAGCTTCGGCGTGAACTCGGGCACCAACAGCCAGGAACTGGCGCTGGTGGGCATCCGCCACAAGTTCTGATCGCGCGCGGAGCGGTGCGTCCGCTCCGCTTGCCTTCATCCGTTTCAGCACGGCCGGCTTCGCGCCAATGCGACGCCGGCCGCGTTGCGTTTCGGGCTTTCAGACGCTTCCCCGTTCGGGCCGGGATGGCCGATACTGTCGGGCCGCATTCTCTTCCGATCCCGCTGCCCGCCATGTCCGCCGAACCGAATTCCACTTCCATCGCCACGCCTACCCTCGACGGCCGGCTCGTGACGCTGCGCCCGTTGAGCGAGGTCGCGCCGACCGAGTTGCTGGCCGCCGCCGCCGATGGCGAACTCTGGAACCTGACGGTGACCGTGGTGCCCGGCCCGGCCGGCATCGACGCCTATCTGGCGAAGGCGTTCGAGGGCGAGCGGGCCGGCACCGTGATGCCGTTCGCGATCGTGCGGCGCGACAGCGGCAAGGTGGTCGGCAGCACGCGCTTCTGGAAGATCGACCGCGTCAATCGCCGGCTCGAAATCGGCCACACGTGGCTGTCGGCGTCGATGCAGCGCTCGGGCGCGAACACAGAATGCAAATACCTGCTGCTGCGCTACGCGTTCGAAACGCTCGCTTGCGTGCGCGTGCAGTTCACCACCGACGTACTGAACGAACGCTCGCGCGCCGCGATCCTGCGGATCGGCGCGCACGAGGAGGGCGTCGTGCGCCACGAGCGCATCATGCCGGACGGCCGCAAGCGCAACTCGGTGCGCTTCAGCATCATCGACGACGAATGGGCCGCCACGCGCGCGCATCTCGAAGGACTGCTGGCGAAGTAGGCCACGGCATGCGGGGCACGCTCGGGCCTCATCGACAACGAATGGGCCGCCACGCGCGCGCATCTCGAAGGACTGCTGGCGAAGTAGGCTACGGCACGCGGGGTGCGCTCAGGCAGCGTCGACAACGAATGGGCCGCTACACGCGTGCGCATCTCGAAGGACTGCTGGCGAAGTAGGTCACACGCGCGAGGCCGCTCTCAGGCCGCGCGCCGCGCGATCAGCGCCGCGCCGAGCGGCGCGAGCAGCAACGCACCGAATACCCAGCGCGCGGCTTGCGCCGTGCCGGCCACGCCGCCCGGCTCCACCAGCCCGCCCGCGTTGGCGAGCATCCCCACCAGCGCCGCACCGGCCGCCGTCGCGAACAACTGCACGGTGGTGATCGACGCGCCCGCGAGCGCGTTCTCCGCATCGGGCACGGCCTTCAGCGCGCGCGTCAGCAAGTGCGGCCAGGCCACGCCGACGCCCAACCCGAGCGCCACCATCGCCGTGCAGATCGGCAGGAGTGCGAGCCATTCGCCGCCGCTATCCCTCGGCAGCAGCGCGAACAGGCCGAGCATGCCGGCCAGTTCGAGCAGCGGCCCGGCCACGATCAGGCGGCGCAGGTTCGGGCCGCTCGCGCCCGAGCAGGCCAGCGCGCCGAGCGTCCAGCCCGCGCCCATCAACGCCGCCAGATAGCCGGCCGCGAGCGGCGGCTGGCGATGCAGCACCTGCAGGAACAGCGGCGCGAAGATTTCGGCGCTGGTGACCGTGAGCGACAGCAGCGCGAGGATCGCGTAGCACTTCGCGACCGGCGAGCCGGGGCGGAACGCGCCGGACGGCAGCAGCCGGTTCGACGCACGCCGCTCGATGCGCACCAGCAGCGCCGCGCAGCCGATCGCCAGCACGATGCCGGCCAGGTTCCAGGCCGGGTCGGTGGACGCGCTGCCGGCCGACACGGCCAGCACCACCGCGATCAGCAGGCCCAGTTGCGGCTTCGGCGTGGCGGTGTTGCCTTGCGCGGCAGCGGAGGCCGAGGTCGAGGCCGCGTTGCGCGGCAACACCGCCGCCGCCAGCAGCGCGAACGCCGTGGCCGCGCCCGCCACCGACCAGAACGACGCGCGCCACATGCCCCATTCGGCGAACACGCCGCCGACCGCCGGCCCGATCAGCGTCGCCACGCCCCACATGCCCGACACGAGCGCCATCGCGCGCGGCCACAGCGCCTCGTCGAACACGACGCGGATCATCGAATAGGCCAGCGCGCACAGCACCCCGCCGCCGAAGCCCTGCACGAGCCGGCCGGCCAGCAGCACCGGCATGGCCGGCGCGAGCGCGCACAGCGCCGCGCCCGTGGCGAACACCAGCGCCGACAGCGCATAGGCGCGCCGCGGCCCGAGCCGCTTCAACAGGCCGGCCGCGAGCGCCGAGCCGGCGATCGACGCGACGATGAAGATCGCCGTGCTCCACGAATACAAGTCCAGCCCGCCGATGTCGCGCACCACGCTCGGCAGCACGGTGGCGACCACGTAGACGCTCATCGCATGCAACGCCACGCCGCCGGCCAGCGCGAGCGAGCGCAGGCCGTTCGCGCCCGAGCACAGCGCGGCCCAGCCGGTGCCGGTCGATATCGCCGCGTTCGTCGAAGGCGCCGCTGCCGCCGTGAATTCCTCTCGCTTGCCCATGGGTTCTCCCGTTGCTGGTTCGATCGAGGCCGGCAAGCGTGCTTGCTCCGGCCAACGGCATCGTTTATAAAACCTCATGTTTGGTTGAGGTCAAGGGGGCGCGCATGAGTATTGACGTAAAGCAGGCGTTGTCGGTGGGCGAGGTGGCCCGTCGCAGCGGCGTGAGCGTGGCGACGATTCACTTCTATGAAGCGAAGGGATTGATTCACGGCTGGCGCAGCGAAGGCAACCAGCGCCGCTATGCGCGCGACGTGCTGCGCCGCATCGCGATCGTGCGGATCGCGCAGCGCGCCGGCATGCCGCTCGCCGCGATCAAGTCGGCGCTCGACGCGTTGCCGGCCGGTCGAAAATTGACGGTGCGCGACTGGCGGCGGCTCTCCACCGCGTGGCGCGACGAATTGAGCGAGCGGATCGATCAGCTCACCAAACTGCGCGATCAATTGGGCGGCTGCATCGGTTGCGGGTGCCTGTCGATGCGCGACTGCCCGCTGCGCAACCCGGGCGACCGGCTCGGCGAGGCCGCGCAGGGCGCGGCGCTGCTCGAAGGCCGGTAAGACTGCGAAACCAGGACTGCGAAACAAAACGAGACGGGCCGGCGATGTCATGCCGGCCCGTCTTTTTTCCGGCGTTCGGTTCGTTTAGCTGGCGGTGCCCATCGCCGGATCGGAGACCGAATCCTTGCCGGTTTCGATGCGCCCCGCGAAGCGGCGGCGGAACGTCGTGGAGGTGCTGCTGCCGACCGTGAAGTCGTACCAGTTGCCGCTGTCGGCCACGGCCCAGCTCAGTTCGCCCGAGGCGTTGGCGGCCACGGTCAGCGTCCACGGGCCGTCGCTGCGATACGCGTTGGCGGCCACCGTGAAGGTAGCCGGCTGGCTGCCGCGGTTGAACAGCTTGACGATCACGCTCGACGCGTCGCAAGGCTGGTAGCACACCTGAATTTCCGGGTTGACGCCCGCGCCGAGTTCGCCGAGGTTGCCCACATATTCACGGTGATAGCCGTTCGGCCCGAGCACCCACAGGTCGTAGCTGCCGTTGTCGGCCGCATCGGGCACCCACACGCCGCTCAGCGACTTGCCGGCCTGCACCGCGTAGCGGCGCGGCACGCGATCCAGATGCAGCCGGTCGTACACATGGAACACCGCGCCGGTGGCGTTGCCGCTGGCGTTCGTGAATTCGAGCGTGAGGCGGGCGGCGGCCGGGTGCGCCGTGGTGTGCAGCTCGTAGGGCAGCGCGCGCGACGGCCGCGTGCCGGTGGCCTGCGCGGGCAGCGCCGAGGTGGCGGTGGCGGCCGGCACCGGAATCGCGCTGGCCGCGGCCTGCGACGACGCCAGCGAATCGGCGCCGACCTTGGTGGTGCGGCCCGACAGCGTGGGCAGCGCGCCGTCGTTCGGCGACACGAAGTTGAAGCACGAGCTGAGGTCGCCGCAGATCGCGCGGCGGTACGCACTGATCTGCGGCTCGGCCACGCCGAAGCGCTTCTCGAGAAACATCAGCGTGGAGGTGTGATCGAACACCTGCGAATTGACGAAGCCGCCACGGCTCCACGGCGAGATCACCCACATCGGCACGCGCGGCCCCGGGCCGTACGGGCGGCCGTCGATCGCGGGCTGGTTGCTGGTGGCCGGCGTGAAGTTGTGATATTCGGGCGCCATGTCCGCATCGGCCAGCGTGCTGCCGCCGGCCAGCGTGCCGTCGGCATTGTGCGACGGCGCGCTCGGCGGCGGCAGGTGATCGAAGAAGCCGTCGTTCTCGTCGTAGTTCACGAGCAGCACCGTCTTGCTCCACACGTCCGGGTTCGCGGTCAGCGCGTCGAGCACTTCCTGCACGTACCAGCCGCCCTGCGTCGGGCTCGACGGCCCCGGATGCTCGCTGTAGTACGACGGCGGAATGATCCACGAAACCGACGGCAGCGTGCCGTTCTGGATGTCGTCGCGGAACGTTTCGAGGAAGCCTTGCGGCATGGTGTTGCCGAAGCCCTTGGCGAGCGGGCTCAACGGATCGTCGATGGCCGGGTCGTAGAACGGGCCGGCGGCCGTCACCGATTGATTGATGTCGACCGTCGAGACGTATACCGGGCGGCGCGCGGCCGGCATCTGCTCGATCGCGGCGCGCCAGTGGCGAAAGCCCATCATCTCGTTGCAGCCGAAATTGTCGACCAGGCTCTGATAGACCTTCCAGCTCACGCCGGCCGATTGCAGGCGGTCGGCGTAGGTGGTCCAGGTCCAGCCCGAGGTGGACGGGCCGATGTCGTTGCCGCCGTTGAACTCGTTGTTCAGCGCGGCCACGCCCACGTTGCTGCCGTCGGTGGGGCTCTTGCCGTTCGGGCCGTTGGTGCCGCTCCAGTAGAACAGGCGGTTCGCGATGGTGCCGGTGTGCATGCCGCAGTGATATGCGTCGCATATCGTGAACGCGTCGGCCAGCGCGCGATGGAACGGCACTTCTACGGTTTCGTAGTAGCCGAGCGAAAGCGGCGTCTTGGCGGTGGGCCATGCCGACATGCGGCCGTTGTCCCAGGCCGCCTGCGCGTCGTTCCAGGTGTGCGGCGTGCCGCCCGCGCGCAGCGCGTTGCCTTGCGTCTCGTCGAGGTGATACGGCGCGAGCACGCTGGTCACGCCCGCTTTCGTATAGCTCTGATGGAAGATGTTGGTCGCGCCCGGCGCCGGAATCGCGAAGCGGTCGCCGTAGCCGCGCACGCCGCGGAATGTGCCGAAATAGCTGTCGAACGAGCGGTTTTCCAGCATCAGCAGCACCACGTGCTGCACGTCGTTGAGCGAGCCGGTGACGTTGTTGGCGTCGATCGCGAGCGCGCGCCGGATCGCCGGCGGAAACGCCGACAGCGTGGCGGCGGCCGCGGCGCTGCCGAGCGAGGTTTTCAGGAACCGGCGTTTCGAAGAACTGAATGTCATGCGGAGGGCTTCCGGGTGAGGGCGGGGCGGCTCAGGGAGCCGGCGCGCAGTGACGGGTCGAGCAGGCGGCGGCGCCCGCGCCGCTGGACGGCGTGGTGTGCGGTGCATCGTCGTTGCCGCCGCAGGCGGCGAGCAGCAGCGTCGCACACAGCAGCGCGGCGCCGAGCCATGAAGTGCCAATGATCGAAAGGCGAGCCATTGTTGTTGTGATCCCAGGGACAGCGATGGAAACGGAGGGAACGCGCCGGCCGGACGGTTCCGCTTTGCGAGGACAGGGCCTGAATCCGTTGCCGACTGTAGGCTTTGTTTTTGGCAGGAATGTGAAGCGGATTGCAAGCTTGGCGATCAAGTGTGCGGTCGAGAACGTTACCGTGCGCAGCGATCGATGTGGAATGCCGATAATTTCCGATATTTATTCGATGCGAGGTAGTGCTTACCGATTTCCCGCGAAAAGCGAATCGATGCGCGCGCAAGCATCGCCTGGCATGCAACTCGGGTGTCGCAAAACTGTCAGTCGCAAGCGGCAGAATCCGTTAACCCACCGACCACTGACGACAGGACCCCCCATGTCACTGAACTATGGTTTGCTGAAAGGCACCGTTGCCGGACATCTTCGCGACGCGGACGACGATCACTACCAGATCCTCGTACACGCCGGCGACGAAGTGTTCCGTATCGCCGTGAACGTGAAATCGTCGGCGCCGCATGCGCCGTCCACCGTGCTGTTCGAGTCGCGCACCACGCTGCCCGATGCGCTGACCTCGCAACTGACGGCCGCTGCCACCGGCTTCACGAAGCTGGCCAGCCAGCCGGGCGGCCTCGCGATCGACTTCGTGCGCGGCGATCTGGTGGATACCTCGGCGATGGTGCCGGTGCCGCCCGACCAGCCGGGCCAGAGCAACGACCTGAAGGACCGCCTCGAAAGCGCGGTGGTCAAGGCGATGGATCAGGCCGGCTCGGAAGTGTTCGCGTTCGGTTCGAAGTGGGGGCCGGAAACCAAGCCCGACCAGTATTTCAAGTTCGTGCCGGGCCAGGGCATTCACGACATCCACATGAACCAGGGCAATTCGGGTTCCTATCGTAAGGACAACGGTGTTTACCAGGATGGCTGCCTGATGCTGCGCTATCCCGACGGCACCTGGCTCGCCGTGTTCCTCGCGTTCCAGTCGCAGACCTTCGACACCGACGATCACGGCAACCCGGTGAACGGCGGCCACTGATCGCGCGTTCGTATCGCGTCGGGCTTGCTTGGCGCGATTCAGCGCCTACACTGGTAGATTGACCTGTGTAGCCGGGCGGAGCCATGAAAATCGATTTCCATGCGGACCCGGTAGATGTGGACGCGATCTGCCGCGATCTCGAGAACGGCGAAGTCACCGTGATCGACACCACCCGGCCGAATTTCCGCGATCTGCACGAAGCGGTCAGCCCGCTGATGCGCGGCTCGGCCATTCTGCCCCTTTCGGTGCGCGATGCCGATGGTGTCTGGCATTGCTACCTGCTCAACCGCGATTACCAGCCCATCTCGCTCGACGAGGTCGATGCCAGCGTGGCGCGCGCCATCGCGCTGTGGCAGGCGGCCGGGCGGCCGACGCCGTATCGGGTGGCGGCGGCGCGCTAGGGCGCGCCGCGTTCATCGGTCATTTCTGATCGGCCGGAATCGCGTCGTCGCTCCTGATCCAGCCTTCGATGCGGCCCGCGCGCGGGTTGTGGAAGCGAACCTGCAACCACGCCGCGTCGGCGCTGGCGCCGATCAGGTCGAGCGCGTCGTCCTGCACTACATAGCGGCGCGTCGGGCCATCGTGCGGGCTGTCGTGCAGCGGCAGCTTCGGCACGGCCACCTTGATGCCCACTTCGCCGCCGCCATACGCCTGGGGCTGGCTGCCGACCACCTTGCCGTGCTCGTCATAGGTCAGCAGCACCGAGGCCGGCCCGCCGTCCGCCGCCGCGCCTTCCACGATCGACGTCTGCAGGCCGATCGGCAAATCCTGGCTGCTCTGATAGAGGTACAGCGTGCCGTCGGCGCGATAGCGGTAGGCGTCGCTGTACCACACCGGGCCGCTGCGGCATGAACTGTAGAGCGTGCGCTCGGCCGGCTTCGCCTCGAGATTCGTCAGGTCGCCGCAACTGCCTTGCCGTGCATTGCCCGATGGCGCGTGCAACGGCGTGAAGCGGCGGGCGGCCGGATCGTACAGATAGACCTGATACGCCTCGTTCACCATGCCTTGCATGACGGTGACGGCCACATCGCGATGGCCGTCGAAGTTGTAATCGCCGAGCGCGTAGTCGAATGTCCCGTCGCCGTCGCCCAGATCGCCATCGAGCGCAAGAGTTTGCGAGACGTTGCCGGGCGAGAGCCGCACGCGGACATGGGTGCTGTCGATGCGCGTGAGCGTGGCCGTGGTGTTGGCGTCCACGCGGTAGCTCATGACGGGAGGCGCGGCCAGCGCCGCCGTGGCGGCGAGGCTGCCGGCCAGCAATACAGCCAGCGCGGCCGGGCGCGATTCGAATCGGCTCATGGGTGTGATCCCCGGAATGATCGGTGTGGTGTGGGCGGCATGATCGCGGCGGCCAGCATGGCACGGCGCGCGCCTCGCCGCAACGCCGCCGCCTTCGGCAATCCTTTGCATTTCGATGCATCATGTCGGGCCGCGCCGGCGAGCGCCACCCTGGATGGAGCCTTTCGACATGCCTGCCCCCCGCACTGGCCAGACCGACCTGCAACAACTGCTGACCGGCATCGATCCGGCGCTCGACGAGGACATCTACACGTTCTGCACGGTGGTGCGCGACGCGCGTGGTGGGCACGACACGCCGGCCGATTGCATCTGCACGTTCGACGAGCGCGAAGGGCGCACGCTGATCCTGCCGCTCGACAGCGCGCGCCGCGATGGCCTCGTCCACCTCGGCGAATGGGCGAAGATCACGCTGCAGATTCATTCGTCGCTCGAAGCGGTCGGTTTCATCGCGACCATCGCCACCGCGCTCGCGCACGACGGCATCAGCGCCAACGTGATGTCGGGCTATTACCACGACCACGTGTTCGTGCCTTGGGCCCGGCGTCACGATGCGATCGACGCGATCCGCCGCGTGGCGCTCGAAGCCGGCGCGGCATGACCCCCTGTCAGGAGAAAACCAGATGCTGAAGATCATGACCGATGCCACCTCGCCGTTCGGCCGCAAGGTGGTGGTGGCCGCCTGCGAGCGCCATCTCGCGGTGCGCGAGGTGTTCGTCGACATGAAGTCGCCCGAGGTGCTCGCGCCGTTCAATCCGCTTTGGCAGATTCCGGCGCTGGTGCTGTCGGAAACCGCCGGGCTGTACGACAGCATGGCGATCCTGATTCACCTCGATTCGTTGCATGCGCAAGCACCGCTGGTGCGGACCGGCGATGCGGCCGCGCTGTCGATGCTGGGCCTCGCCGACGGCCTCATGGAAGCGGTGCTCGCGCGCCGCGTGGAATCGGTGCGCGACCTGCCGCGCCAGGAGCCGGCCTACCTCGCCAGGCTCGAAGCGCGAATCGAGCGCGCGCTCGACGTGCTGGCGGCGCGGCTCGGCGAACTGACGCCCGACCCGGGCGGCATTCCTTCCGGCACGCAAATCGCCGTGGCGGTGGCGCTCGATTACGTGGATTTCCGCTACGGCCGCCAATGGCGCGACACGCGCGCCGCGCTCGGCGCATGGCTCGAACCGTGGGCGGCGCGCTCGGCGATGGCGGCCACGGCGCCCGGTGCGCGCGAGCCGTTCGTCAGCGCCTGACATGCCGCCGCGCGCAAGGTCCTGACGCGATTCGTTCATGCGTCGGGATCGCGCGCGCCGCGCGATCAACCGACACATCCGCTTCACCGCCACGTCATTTCGGATAGCTAACTTGGTGGGGCTTCGTCACACGGCGAAGCGTCGTATCCATCCACTCATGAGCACCGAAATGACAAAGATCAGATTGCATCATGCGGCGGCGCTGGCGTTGTTTGCCGCGTCGCAGTTCGCCCATGCCGGCACGCCGAGCGTCGGCAGCCGCGAATACAAGGTCCTGCTGAACCCGGTTGCGTTCCAAAGCGCGCCGGCCGACGCGGCGAACCGCTTCCTTACCGACCTCGAGGCCTCGCTGGCCGCCAACGGCTTCGACAGCACCGTGAAGAAGTCGTTTGCCGCGGACCACAACCGCACCGTGCAGTATTTCGACACGGCGAACAGTTGCGCCGTGCGCACGGCCGGCTACTCGATGCGCGAGCGCAACGAAAGCGGCAGCCTCGATATCGAGCTGAAGTTCGGCTCGGCCAATCAGAGCACCTCGGCCAACACCGACGTGACCGGCAGCTCGTCGAAGGCCAGCTCGAAGCTCGAGGACGACATCACGCCGCCCGCGAAGGAAACCTTCTCGCACTCGACCAGCGAGCCGCTGTCCAGCTCGAAGAACATCAACAAGGTCAGCGACATCAAGGATCTGTTCCCCACCACCAAGACCTTCGACAGCATCGCCAGCACGGCGCTGGTGCCGGTCGGCGGCCTGTCGATCCACGAACTGACGTTCGACGGCCCGACCAGCGATCTCGGCCAGGAAGACGCCGATTTCACGATGACGGTGTGGTATGCGAACGGTTCGAGCACGCCGGCGCTGGCCGAGATTTCGTTCGAGGTCGACGTCAACGACAACGGCGTGTTCACCGACAAGGTCACGTCGCGCTCGCAACTGATCTTCAACACGATCCAGGGCATGACGAACTGGGTGCAGTCGCCCAGCTCGACCAAGACCGCCTGGGTGTATCAATACCAGCCGTCGTTCTGCAGCGGCCAATAAGGCGTAGCCGAAGCAAGACTCCGACTTCCGCGCCTGGCGTGTTGCAGATGCAGCATGCCAGGCGCGGTTTTTTTACGTCAGTGCAGCGTATCGAGCTTCCTGGTCCAGCGCGAAGCGAGCCCGAGCAGCACGCCGCTGATCGCGAGCATCAAGGTGCCCATCGCCATGCCGTCGCCGATCGAGCCTTGCTCGAACTGCTGCCAGATGAATACCGAGGCGGTTTGCACGCCGCTCGGCGCGAGCAGCAGCGAGGTCACCAGCTCGCGCGAGGCCACCGCGAACACGATCATCATCGAGGCGGCCAGCGGCGGCGCGACCAGCGGCAGCACGATGCGCAACAGCACGCGCCCCTGCGACGCGCCATGCACGCGCGCGGCCGCCTCCAGGCTGCCGCCGATCTGCCGCAACGCCGCGCTCGCGTAGCGCACCGGGTAGGGCAGCAGCAGGCACGCATATGAGAGCAGCAGGATCACCCAGGTGTTGTACGGCGTGACCGGCCAGAACGGCAGGTTCCAGGCGAGGATCAGGCCCACGCCGATCACGATGCCGGGCATCGCGTGCGGCAGCAGCGTCAGGCCGTCGAGCGCCGCGCGGCCCGGCGTGCGGGTCTTGACCACCACCCACGCCGCGAGGAAGCCGAGCACGCCGGTGACGAGCGCGGTGCCGGCCGCCAGCGCGAGGCTGGTGCCCAGCGCACTTGCACCGTCGCCGCCCGAGGCGAGCGCGCCGAAGTGCGCGAGCGTCAGGTTGGCGACGCTGAGGCCGCCCGACAGCGTGCGCAGGAACGCCGTGGCGATGATGGTGGCGATCGGCGCGACCGTGGTGCCGAGCGCAACGGCGGCGAACAGCAGCACGATCGGCGTGCGCCAGCGGCCCGCCTCGGCCGGCTCGACGGCGACCGGCTTGCCGGTTTGCGTGTCGAAATCGCGGCCCGCGAGCAGGCGACGCTGCGCGACGAACGCCGCCATCGCCGTGACCCCCAGCAGCGCCGACAGCACGGCCGCGCCGGGCAGGTCGATCGGCCAGTCGGAGAAGCGCGCCTCGATCGACGTGACCAGCAGGCTGAAGTTGGCACGCGCGCCGAGCGCCGACGGAATGCCGAACTCCTCGATCGCCATCGTGAACGCCAGCAGCGCGCTCGCGGCGATGGCGGGTGCGGCCAGCGGCAGCGTCACGCGCACGAACGCGCGCCACGGGCTCGCGCCGCACACGCGCGCCACCTGCGCGAGCCGGCCGCCGGTCTGCATCATCGCGCGCGACACCGAGAAATAGACCACCGGGAACACGCTCAGCGTCATCGCCGTGACGATGCCGGGAAACGAGAACAGGAAGCCGCCGAGATCGAAGCCGGCCAACTGTTGAAGATAGCCGTGCGGTTGCAGCAGCAGCATCCAGCCGAGCGCGCCGAGATACGGCGGAATCAGGAACGGCGCGAGGAACAGCAGATCCCACAGCCGCGCGCCCGGCACCCGCACCAGGCCGCGCAGCGCACCGAGCGGCACGCCGAGCGCGAGCGCGCCGGCCGCCACCGCCAGGCCGAAGCGCAGCGTGTTGCCGAGCAGCGGCCAGGTGTTCGATTCGTCGAGCGTGGCGTAGACGGCCGAGAACGGATGCGCGAACGAACCCTGGCCGAGCGCGGGAAAGATCGCCTGCAGGCCGACGAACGCGACCGGCAGGCCCACCAGCAACAGCAGCGCCGCGAGCAGGGCGCCGAAGCCGGTCACGCGGCCGGCCCGGCCGGACAGCCGTGCGCGCCGCGTGGAGGAACGCCGCGCGAGCACGGTCGCCATCAGTGTTCGCCGAACAGGCTGTTGAAGCGCTTGAGCACCTCGGCGCGCGAGGTCTTGTTGCTGCCGTCGTCGATCGGCAGCAGCTTGAGGTCCTTCAGGCCGGGGCGGGTGGATTTGACGTCGTCGCGCGCCGGGATCAGGTACGCGGCGGCGACGATCTGCTGGCCTTCGTCGGACAGCACGTAATCGACGAACGCGCGCGCATCGGCCTGCGCCTTCGAGGTCTTGAAGATCATCATCGGGCGCGGCGCGATCACGGTGCCGCTGCTCGGGAAGATCACCTTGACCGATTCGCCGGTGGCGGCCGAGCCGTAGGCCACGTAATCCACCGCGCCGAACACGGCCGATTTCGCGCCTTGCAGCACCGGGTTGATCGCCTGCGCGTTCGGGCCGAGCACCACCATGCCGTTCTTGTGCAGGCTGTCGAACAGCGTCCAGGCCGCTTCGCCGAGACGATCCTGCAGGCCCAGCAGCAGGTCGAGCGAGGCGCCCGACAGTGCCGGGTTCGGCGTGCTCACCTGGTCGCGGTAGGCCGGCGCGGCCAGATCCTTCCAGTCGTGCGGTTCGGGCTTGCCGGTTTTGGTGTTCCAGACGATGCCGAGCGCCGAGATGCCCTGCGCGACATAGTTCGGGGTCTTGAACATCGGCGAGACGTGTGCCGCGTTCGGGCTGGTGTAGGGCAGCAGCCAGCCGCGGCGGTCGAGATCCTGCGCGGTGTCCCACGAGGCGGAGATCAGCACGTCGGCGTGCGGGTTGCCGGCTTCGGCTTCGACGCGGGCCATCAGCTTGCCGGTGGTGGCCTGGAACAGATCGACCTTGACGCCGGTCTTGTGTTCGAAGCCCTGCGCGAGTTTCTTGGCGAGGTTGCCGGGGCCGGCGGTATATACGGTGAGAGCGTGCACGGATTGAGTCAGCCCGAAGGCCAGCGATAAGGTAAGAACGGTCTTGGAAAGCGTGGTGAGCATACTACCGGCTCCTTGAATTTTGGGCGATCTGCGCAACCCGGCCGTGCGCCAGCGTGACGATCGTGTGCGCCAGCGCTTCGGCTTCGGCGCGATCGTGCGTGACGTAGACGGCGGTGGTGCCGAGTTGCGCGAGCAGGTCGCGGATCTCGCCGCACAGCGAGGCGCGCAGTTGCGGATCGAGGTTGGAAAGCGGCTCGTCGAACAGCAGCACGCGCGGGCGCGCCACGATCGCGCGCGCGAGCGCGACGCGCTGCTGCTGGCCGCCGGACAGCGCCGACGGGCGGCGCGCGCCGAACGCGCCGAGGCCGACGCGTTCGAGCGCCAGCTCCACGCGCTCGCTGCGCTCGGCGCGCGGCACGCCGCGCATTTCGAGCGGGAACGCCACGTTGCCGGCCACCGTCAGGTGCGGCCACAGCGCGTAATCCTGGAACACCATGCCGAGGTCGCGCGCCTCGGGCGGCGCGCAAGTGGCGGGGTCGGCGACGGTCTCGCCGCCGAACATCACGCGGCCCTCGTCCGGCCGCAGCAGCCCGGCCAGCAGCTTCAGCAAGGTGCTCTTGCCGCAGCCCGACGGGCCGAGCAGCGCCAGCGTGGTGCCCGCCGGCACGTCCAGGTCGATGCCGTCCAGAACGGTGTGCCCGCCGAAGCGCTGCCGCAATCCGCGCAGGTGGATCGAGATGCTCGTGCCGGGGTTCATGCGCACTCCTTCAGAACTTGTGGCGGATGCCCGCCATCAGGCCGAACTGGTTCTTGCCCGCCACCACGTCGGTGCCGAAGCCGTTCAGGCCGAGGTTCGAGCCGTTGCGGTTCAGCACGTAGCCGAGGTTCAGGTACAGGTCGGTGCGCTTCGAAAGGAAGTAGTCCGCATCGATCTGGAACGACCACGGGTCGCGCGAATTGCCGTAGAAGTTCTGATACATCGCGGTGCCCGAGAACGCCAGGTTCGGCCGCGCGTACCAGGTCGAGCCGAACCAGTAGAGGCTGCTGGCCTCCACCGGCGAGGTCGACAGCGTGCTCAGGTGCACGGCGTGCGAATCCAGGTAGCGGTAGCCGACGTAGGTGGTCACGGTGGCGATCTTGTAGCTCGCGCCCACGCCGATGCGGCGGTCGATGTCGCCTTCGTTGCCGCCCACCTTGGCGGTGTGCGCGGCCGTCGGGCTGGTGCTGCCGCCGTTCTTCTGGTCGTACACCAGCGTGGCGCTGAACGGGCCGTGCTTGTAGCGCAGGCCGGCCTCGATCACGCGCGCGTAGCGGTTGTCGCCGGCCGGTTGCGAGCCGAAGTTGACGTTGTCGTAGCCGAAGCTGTACTGGGCGATCGCCGAGAGGCCGCCGAAGTGCTTCTCGTAGCGCAGCGTGTTGTCGAGCCGGTCGGAGAACGCCGGGTCCTGCATCTTGATCGCGTACACCGCGTTCTTGAGCGGGTTGTATTCGCTGACCCAGTCGAGGAACAGGCCGCCCTGGCGGCCCAGCGCGACGGTGCCGTAGGTGTCGTTGGCGATGCCCACGTAGGCGAGCCGGCCGAATTCGCGGCCGCCTTGCAGCGACGTGCCGGTGCCCACGTTGATGCCGCTTTCGAGCAGGAAGAAGGCGCGCGAGCCGCCGCCCAGATCCTCGCGGCCGGTGATGCCCCAGCGCGAGCCCGACATGTTGCCGGACGTCATGCGCGTGACGCTGTTGGTCTGACCTTTGTTGGTGGTGGAAGCGGCGGCCTGGTTCAGGTACTCGATACCGGTATCGAGAATGCCGTAGAGCGTCACCGAGGAGCCGGCGGCGGTGGGTGTTTCGTCTGCGTAGGCGTAGGCGGGCAGGCCGGCACAGGCGGCCAGGCACGCGCCTACCGCCGCGATGCGATAGGAGTGGTTCACGAGTTATGTCCTCTTTGGGATTCAATCGAGCCGCCACTCTAAGTGGCACGCAAGTCAGGTTCGTGACAGGCGCGAGCGTGTTGTTTCGCCCGTGGCGGGCGGCTCGGCGCGACGCGCGTGAAAACGTGAGGGGTGCGAACGGTTTGGAACCGGCGTTCAAGCGCCGGCATCTGCGCGCTTGTCGCCGTTAAAAAAACGGCGATGCGGCAAGCGCCGCGGCGCTGAACACGCTGAAAGGCGTTGGCGAATCGTCAGGATTCGCCGCGAGGCCGATGGCCCGGAATCAGAAAATCGAGCGTTCGGTGTAGGTCGTCAGCCATTCGAGCGCGAGCACGCCGGCCAGCGAATTGCCGTTCGGATCGAGCCCCGGCGACCACACGCACACCGCCATCTCGCCCGGCAGCACCGCGACGATGCCGCCGCCCACGCCGCTCTTGGCCGGCAGCCCCACGCGATAGACGAAATCGCCGGCCGCGTCGTAGGTGCCGCAGGTCAGCATCAGCGCGGACAGGCGCTTGGCCGAGCTGGCGTCGACGATGCGCTCGCCGGTAGCCGGCGCGACGCCGCCGTTGGCCAGGAACAGCGCGGCCTGCGCCAGCTCCACGCAGCTCATCGAGATCGCGCATTGGCGGCAATAGGCGTCTACCACGGTTTCGGGCGGCATCCACATGTTGCCGAAGCTCGCCATGAAATAGGCCATCGCGCGATTGCGCTCGGCGTGCTGCCATTCCGATTGCGCGACGCGCGAATCGTAGTCGATCTCGGTCGAGCCGATCAGGCGGCGGATGAATTCCACCAGCGCGGTTTCGGCGCGCACGAAGCGGCGGCTCAACACGTCGGTCACCACCAGTGCGCCTGCATTGATGAACGGGTTGCGCGGCTTGCCGCGTTCGCTTTCGAGCTGCACCAGCGAGTTGAACGCGTTGCCCGACGGCTCGCGGCCCACGCGTTGCCAGAGTTCGTCGCCGAGCATCTGGAACGCCAGCGTGCAGGCGAACAGCTTCGAGATGCTCTGGATCGAGAAGCGCTCGTTGGCGTCGCCCACCGTGTAGGTGCGCCCGTCGAGCGTGACGATCGCGATGCCGAAGCGCTCGGCCGGCACCGTGGCCAGCTCGGGGATGTAGTCGGCCACGCGTCCCGCGCCGATCCACGGTGCGATTTCGGAATGGATGCGGTCGAGTATCGGTTGGTAATCCATGACGGCGTTTGGCGGCGCTCGCGCGCGAAATTCAGCGAGCCCGTATGGAAGCGCTTGCGCGGCGATTCGTCAAGCACCAATGCGGTGCGCTGGCCGTGCAGGCGAAGCGGCCGCCGACGATGCAAGGCGGGATGTGAAGCGGGATGTGAAGCGGGATGCGAGGCGGGATGTGAAGCGGGCCATAACGCGACATGATGTGCCGCTCGCGAACCTGCGCCGTCCTTCGCGCGGTGGTGCGCCTGTTAAGCGTTTGCTGACCATCAGCCGCGAGAATCGGCGTGAAAATTGACGTGAAACCGACGGTTTTGCGACGCCGTCGGCGCACGTGCCGAGATTTTCCGTACAAATGCGTGGCAACATGCATCAGCGGTCACGGAGGGCAGTATCATGCGAAATATTTCATGAAATTACCGGTGCTTACCGGAACCTTGCAAAACGAACCGGCACGCCGGTTTGCCAGCAGCCTCGATCGAGCCGATTCTCCATGCCCCACCGCATTCTTCTGGTCGAAGACGACCCTCGCCTGTCCACCCTGATCGGCGGCTATCTGAGCAAGCACGACTACGAGGTCGAGACCGTGCTCGACGGCCAGGTGGCCGTGTCCGCGATCCTCTCGAAGCGGCCGGACCTGGTGATCCTCGACGTCAATCTGCCCGGCAAGGACGGCTTCGAGATCTGCCGCGAGGCACGCAAGCAGTTCGACGGCGTGATCGTGATGGTCACGGCGCGCGACGAGCCCTACGACGAGCTGCTCGGCCTCGAATTCGGCGCCGACGATTACGTGCGCAAGCCGGTCGAGCCGCGCATCCTGCTCGCGCGGATCAAGGCGCAACTGCGCCGCTCGCCGCAGCGCCCGGCCGAGGCCGCCCACGGTTCGGACCGCTTCGCGTTCGGCGGCTTCTCGATCGATCGCGGCAACCGCTCGGTGCGCCTGCCGGACGGCTCGTCGCCGGACCTGACCTCGGCCGAATTCGATCTGCTGTGGGTGCTGGCCAGCCGCGCGGGCGAGGTGGTGAGCCGCGACGACCTGATGCGCGAATTGCGCGGCATGGAATTCGACGGCCTCGACCGTACCATCGACGGCCGCATCTCCAAGCTGCGCCGCAAGCTGCAGGACGATGCGAGCCACCCGCGCCGGATCAAGACGATCCGCAGCAAGGGTTATCAGTTCAGCACGCATGCCTGGGAATAATCCCGACGACGCGCCCGCGCCGAGCGCCACCTACCAGCCGCGGCTGCCCGCGCTGCGCTACCTGCGCTGGCGCTGGCTGCGGTTTCGCCGCACCTGGACCGACACGCGCGCCGACCGCATGCCGAGCTGGTCGCGGCTCTATCTGCGCGCCTATCTGCATCTGATGAGCCTGGTGCTGCTGATGGTGGGCGTGCCGTTGCTGGCGCTGGCGTGCACGCTGTCGCCGGCGCGCGTGCTGGCCGGCTTCGACGCGCTGCCGGGCGGCTGCTTCGGGGTGGCGCTGTTCGTGATCGTGGTGCCCGCGCTGGCCGCGTGGCGCTGGGCGCGGCCCACCTGGGTCGATCTCGTGATGGTGCGCGAGCGCGCCATCGATTTCAGCGGCGGGCGCTTCCACACGCGCGCCCGCGAATCGCACAGCGTGCTGCTCGGGCCGCTCGCGCGCATGCTGAACTCGCTGGCGATGCGCATGGAGCGGCTGATCGCGGCGCAGCGCGACCTGACCAACGGCATCTCCCACGAATTGCGCACGCCGCTCGCGCGCGTGCGGTTCGCGCTCGAGATCCTGCGCGATCCGGGCAGCGAGGCCGAGCGCCAGGATGCGCTCGACGGCATCGCCCAGGACGTGACCGAGCTCGACGAACTGATCGACATGAGCCTGACCTACGCGCGGCTCGAATACAGTTCGCTGCAATCGATCCCCGAGCCGACGCTGCTCGCGAGCTGGCTCGAAACCGAGGTGCACGATCTCGCCCAGCTCGACCCCGACAAGACGATCGAGATGCGCATCGGCGTGCCGCGCGAGCTGCGCGTGAACATGGATACGCGGCTGATGTCGTACGCGATCCGCAACCTGCTGCGCAACGCCGGCAAGTACGCGCAGTCGCGCATCCTGATCGGCGTGAAGCTCGGCGCCGGCCCGGGCGAGATCGTGATTTATGTGGAGGACGACGGCCACGGCGTGCCGGACAGCGAGCGCGCGCGGATCTTCGACGCGTTCGTGCGGCTCGACCGCCACACCGCCGGCTACGGCCTCGGCCTGGCCATCACGCGCCTGGTGCTGGAGGCGCATCGCGGCCGCATCGTGGTGGCCGACGCGCGCGTGCTGGGCGGCGCGCGCTTCGAGATCCGCTGGCCGGGCTGAGTTCGCCCGGCGTGCGCGCCTTGCCGCCTCAGTAGGTGCGGCCGAGCTGGAAGTACAGGTTGCGCAGCCCGCCCGGCGCCAGCGCGATACCCACGTAGATCGGCCCGAACGAGGTCACGAAGCTGCCGAACAGCGAATAGCTCTGCTTCATCGACCCGCTGCGGCCGCCGTCCTCGTTGGCCCACACGTTGCCGATTTCCGCGCTCGCGCCCACGTAGAACGCCTTGATCGGCGACGCGTTGAACGTCATCAGGCGGTTCATGTAGGTCACCTGACCATAGGCCAGCGCGTTGCCGCTCAATTGATCGACGGCGTAGGCCGACAGATGCTGGAAGCCGCCGAGCGTGAACGCCAGCAGGTTCACCGGGCTGGGGGTGCCGAAGTTGTTGCCGCCCTCGACGCTGGCGCTGAAGCTATGGCGTCCGAACTGTTGCGCGATCATCGCCTTGCCGAAGATTTCCGTATAGCGCGCCTGATCGCTCGCGACCAGCGCGTGGTCGGCGCGCAGCTCGACGTAGTAACCCTTGCGCGGCAGCATCGGGTCGTCGAGCTGGTCGATCAGCAGGCGTGCGCGCGCCGTCAGTTCGTGGCCGTTTTGGGACGGGAAGGTTTGGCCCGTCAGTCGGCCGGCGTCGTCGACGTCGTCCGGCAGGTTGTAGGTGGCCGACGCATTGCCGTGCGCATAGGCCAGGCCGATCCGGAAATCGCCGAGCCGGCCGATCGGCACGCCGAAATCCATGCCGAGCCGCTCGGTCTGCAGCCGATATTGCGTGATCTTGTAGTTGTCGAGATACAGGTTCGCGAAACGGCGCTCGAACTCCACGTAGGGCGCCAGGTAGAAGCCGTACCGGCTCGACAGCGGCTGGCGCAGCTCGGTATGCACCGATTGCAGATCGCTGCCGAGCGTGGAATCGACACGGAATTCCAGCCCCGAATCGGTCAGCCAGGGGCGGCGGTAGCCCACGTGGAAGCGGAAGCCGCCCTCGTCGCTCGAACTGCTCGACATGCCCAGCCCGAACAGCAGGAAGTTCGGGCCCCAATCCTTGCCGCGCGCGTCGACCACGAGCGTGTTGACGTCGCCGTCGCTGACCACCTGCTGGGTGGCCGTGTCGAAATTACCGCCGGTGGTCAGCGCCAGCAGGTCGCGGCTCACCGCCTGGGGATCGTAGAAATCGCCCGGTTTGACGTGCAGCGCATCGGCCACCACGCGCTTGGGCACCGGCCCGTTGGTGCGGATTTCGATCTTCGTGATGCGCAGCGCCTGCTCGGGCGGCGCGCGATGCTGCGCGAGATAGGCCGCATAGGCCTGCGGCGACAGCGCGTACGGTTCGAGCCTCGGCAGCGCGGCCTCGGCGGCCGCCTCGCCGGCCGCGATCGCCTGTTTGACGTTCTGGAAATCGGTGAAGCTCATCGCGCCGAGCGAGGGCTCCAGCAGCACGTCGCGCGGCCCGAGTTCGCCGCGTTGCTGCGAGACGTTCTGGCGGATCAGGATGCCGAGCATCTGCTGGAACACGTCGGCTGGCGAGGCCAGCGCGTCGAGCGGTTGCAATTGCGAGCCGATGTCGATCGCGATCACCACGTCGGCGCCCATCCGGCGCACCGTGCTGACCGGCAGGTTGCTGACCAGGCCGCCGTCCACCAGCGTCTGGCCGTCGATCTCGGTAGGCGAGAACAGGCCCGGCATCGCCATGCTGGCGCGAATCGCGAGCGGCAGCGAGCCGCGGTCGAGCACCACCATCTGGCCGGTGCGCAGGTTGGTGGCCACGGCGCGGAACGGGATCGGCAGCCGGTCGAACGGCTGGTTGGTCGGCACGGACGACGTCCAGTCGGCCAGCAGCGCCTGCAGCCGGTTGCCCTGCACCAGCCCGGCCGGGGCTTTGAAGCCCTTCGGCCCGAAGCCGAGCGTCAGGCCGCCGATATAGCGCTCCTCGTCCTCGCGGCGTTTTTGCGGCAGTTCGGCGCGCTCGGTCACGTCGAACGCGATGTCGGCCAGGTTGACGTCGGCGAGCCGGCGCGACATCTCATCCGCGCTCATCCCGCTCGCATACAGCCCGCCGACCACCGCGCCCATGCTGGTGGCGGCGATGCAGTCGACTGGAATGCGATGTGCCGCCAGCACCTTCAGCACGCCGAGGTGTGCGTAGCCGCGCGCGCCGCCGCCCGACAGCACCAGGCCGATC
>NZ_BAAILN010000066.1:321887-333550 GCF_054589155.1 Burkholderia sp. 3C | reverse complement strand
GCCGGGGCGCCGGCCGGCTCGACGGCCAAGGCGGGCCGGGCCGCCAGCAGGGCGAGGGCGGCGAGCAGCGCCAGTACGGTCGAAACGAATGCAAGGCGCGAACCGAGTGTGGGCGGCCAAACTTGAGCGGCGGATTGACGCGCCGGCGCAACGGCGCGAATCGGCATGGCAGCGGTGACGGCCCCGTGGAACGGGAATCGGGCGACGTGTTTCATCGTGGTTCGAATAGCGGATTGGCCAGGCCCGGCGCGGCGTGACGCGCAATGGCGAGACGAGAGGGTACAGGCATTGCGGTGTGCGTCAATCGGCAATCGATTCCGAAATAGGACGGACTCCCAAGCGATGCGTCAGATTGATAATTGCATTATCGGAATATTCTCCATTGACCGCGAATTGCCTACAGTAGAAACTGCCTCTCGCTGACGCATCGCCATTCGATGCGCGCAGGCTGCCATCGGAGCAGCACCGGCGCGGGGAAATGCCGGGTATGGCCGCGATTCACGAGCTTCGGCACGTCTGCAAGTAAAGGCTCATCCATGTCGACACCCATTCTGGGCAGGCTTTTCTCTAATAACGTCGCGGTCGATCCAGGCACCGCGAGCACGCTGATTTACACGCAGGAACGCGGCATCGTGCTGAATCAGCCGTCGGTCGTGTGTTTCCGTAAATCGGATACTCATCTCGATAAAGCACGCGTCGAAGCCGTGGGCGATCTCGCCAAGGCGCTGATCGGCCGCGTGCCCGAGCATCTGCATGCGGTGCGGCCGTTGCGGCATGGCGTGATCGCCCACTATCCGGCCGCCGAGCAGATGATCCGCCAGTTCGTCGGCATGTCGCATGCGCGCTCGCTGTTCGGGCGTCGCGTGGAATTCACCGTCTGCGTGCCGTACAACGCCACCGCCGTGGAGCGCCGCGCCCTGCGCGAGGCGGCCGGCGCGGCCGGCGCGTCGCGCGTGAACCTGATCGACAAGTCGCTCGCGGCCGCGCTCGGCGCGGGCCTGCCCGTGACCGAGGCGGTCGGCTCGATGGTGGTCGACATCGGCGGCGGCACCACCGAAGTCGGCGTGGTGTCGCTGGGCGGCACCGTGTATCAGCACTCGATTCGCGTGGGCGGCGATCAATTCGACGACGACATCATCAATCACGTGCGCGGCATCTACAACGTCATGCTCGGCGAGCAGACGGCCGAGCACGTCAAGAAGCACATCGGTTCGGCAAGCGGTTCGGTGCCGCGCGAATCGATGCGCGCGGTCGGGCGCGGCGTGGAAGACGGCCTGCCGCGCACCATCGAGCTGTCCAATCACGACGTGGCCGAGGCGCTCGCCGTGTCGCTCAACCAGGTCGTCAGCGCCGTGAAGGACGTGCTCGAAAATGCCCCGCCCGAGTTGGTCACCGACGTCGCGTATCGCGGCATCGTGCTGACCGGGGGCGGCGCGCTGCTTGCTCACCTCGATCGCCGTTTGTCCGAGGAAACCGGCCTGGCCGTGCGGGTGGCCGACCAGCCGCTCAGTTGCGCGGTGCGCGGCGCGGGCCTGGCGATGGGCCGCCTCGTGATGGATCTCGATCACTGATCCGGCACGCGTTTCGCGCCGCCTGACCGGGTTGGCGCGAAACTGCGAACCGGGGCCGTTCTGGCCTATGCTGTGGCGAATCGGGGTGCGAGCAGTCGCCAGCACCCGTTTCCCCGTGGACCGCAGCAGCCAGGAGTCGCAATGCCCGGAACGCAAGCTCATCCCGCTTCCCCGTCGGCCGACGAGGCCGTCGTCGCAACATCCTCCGTTTCCTCCGCCCTACAAGGCGCGTCGCCCGCCGATCCGGCCGGCGTGCCGCCGTTCATCACGCCCGAACCCGTCTCGCAGAAGCCCGTGCGCGGCAGCCAGCATGTGCTGAAATCCGGCGATGCGTTCGTCGTCAGCGACGCGCTCGGCGATATTTCCGGCTTCGACGACGGCCTGTTCGTCGACGACATGCGCGTGCTGTCGGGTTGGCGCCTGACCTTCGGCGGCCGCGCGCCGTCGCTGCTGTCGGGCGCGACCAGCGCCGACAACGCCTCGTTTACCGCCCACCTGACCAACCGGCCGCTGCCGCCGCTGGGCGGCCACGAAACGCCCGAGGGCGTGATCCACATCGAACGCACGCGGGTGCTGGCCGACGACGTGCTTTACGAAGCGCTGACCTTGACCAACTACGGCACGACCGACGCCGAAGTGCCGCTGTCGATCTCGTTCGCGTCCGATTTCCTCGACATGTTCGAGGTGCGCGGCACGCCGCGCGAGCAGCGCGGCACGGTGTCCGAGCCGGCGGTGGACGCGGGCCAGGTCAAGCTGCGCTACCACGGCCTCGACGACGTGACGCGCTCGGTGCGGATCGGCTTCTCGCCGGCCCCGGTGCGGCTGATGCCCGACCGCGCCGATTACACGCTGACGATCGCCGCGCAGGCCTGCGTGTCGATCTACCTGACCGTCGAGGCGCGCATCGAGCGCGACGGCGCGCCGGCCGAGCCGCAGCAGCCGCCGGCCAAGGCCGGCCGGCCCGGCCTGCGCCGCGCGCTGGTGGGCGTGCACCGCAAGATGCGCGAGCGCCGCCGCACCATCGCGCGGGTGCGCACCGGCAATCCGCTGTTCAACGCCTGGCTGGACCGTTCGCAGGCGGATCTCGGCCTGCTGACCACCCAGCTCGACACCGGCCCCTATCCGTATGCCGGCATCCCGTGGTTTTCCACGCCGTTCGGCCGCGACGCGGTGATCACCTCGTTGCAGATGCTGTGGCTGCAGCCGTCGCTGGCGCGCGGCGTGCTCCGTTTTCTCGCCAAGCATCAGGCGCTGGAGACGTCGGCGTTTCGCGACGCCGAGCCGGGCAAGATCATGCACGAGTTCCGCCGCAGCGAAATGGCGGCCACCGGCGAGGTGCCGTTCGCGCTGTATTACGGCGGGGTGGACACCACGCCGCTGTTCGTCGTGCTGGCCGGCGCCTATCTCGAACAGACCGGCGACACTGCGCTGATCGACGAACTCTGGCCCGCGCTCGAACGCGCGGCGGGCTGGGTGGCGCGCGCCTGCGACCGCAACCGGCTCGGCCTGCTCGACTACCAGAAGACGTCCGAGCGCGGCCTGGCCAACCAGGGCTGGAAGGACAGCCACGATTCGGTGTTCCACGCCGACGGGCGCTTCCCCGAAGGCCCGATCGCGCTGGTCGAGGTGCAGGCCTATGCGTGCGCGGCGTTCGACGCGATGTCGACGTTCTCGACGCATCGCGGCGAGGCCGAGCGCGCGGCCGAATACGCGACACGCGCCCGCAAGCTGCGCGAGGCGGTCGAGACGCATTACTGGATGCCGGAAGCCGGCTTCTACGGGATCGCGCTCGACGGGCACGGCGAGCTGTGCCGCGTGCTGGCGTCGAACGCCGGCCACCTGCTCGCATTCGGCCTGCCCGAGGCGAGCCGCGGCGAATCGGTGGCGCGCACGCTCGATTCATCGCTGTTCCGCACCGGCTGGGGCGTGCGCACGCTCGCGGCCGGCCAGCCGCGCTTCAATCCAATGGCCTATCACAACGGTTCGGTCTGGCCGCACGACAACGCGCTGGCCGCGCGCGGCTTCGCGCGCTACGGCAACAAGACGGCCGCCACCGAGCTGCTGCGCGCGCTGTTCGAGGCGGCGGTCAGCTTCGACATGCGGCTGCCCGAGCTGTTCTGCGGCTTCCCGCGCCGGCGCGGCGAATCGCCGACCGCCTACCCGGTCGCCTGCCTGCCGCAGGCCTGGGCGGCCGGCTCGCCGTTCATGATGTTGCAGGCCTGCCTCGGCGTGAGCATCGATGCGGCGCGCGGCGAGGTGCGGATCGAGCAACCCACGCTGCCCGACGGCATCGACTGGCTCGAACTCGACAACCTGAGGGTGGGTACGGAAACGGTGTCGCTGACGTTCCGCCGCGTCAACGGGCAGGTGATCGCGTCGGCGCAGGGCGGCAACGGTCGCGTGAAGGTCGTGGCCGCGCTGTAGGCGCTCGCGGCGGGTGCCTGCGCGGGATCAACGCGCCCGCGCCCGCTGCGGGATGCACCGATGGCGCGAAGGCATTTCGTAAGGCACGATAGGTCCGTCGCGCGCCGCGGTTCGTGGCGCGCCAGATCACAACGAGGAGGTGGCAATCATGACCCAGGATTCCCAGCCCGGCGACACGCGCGAGGCGCAACTGGAACAGATGGAAGCGGCCGTCGATCATCTGCATGCCTCGGTCGAATCGCAGTCGATCGCGGCCGGTGCGGCGAGGGGGCTGGCGTTCAGCCTGGTCGAGACGCTCGGCACGTTGATCGGCGATCCCGATCTGCCCGAGCATGCGCGCGCCGGCTACGAAGCGCTGCGCGACAAGGCCACCGAGCTGATGGGCGGGCTCGAACGGCCTTGAGCGGCTAACGCCGCGCCGGATGTGGCCCGAATTCGGGGCGCATCCGCGCGTGTCGAACCCGATCTGTCGACAAGCCCCGGCTGCCGGGGCTTTTCTACTGTGGCGGCGGTTTCCCCGCTTGGCGATCGGCGAGGGTTGGGGTCCGATCCCGCGTATGTGCGGTGTGACGCATTGGTGAGCGCGCCGAGAGGCCCGAAAAAATTCTTTTTTCGATCAATATCTTGGCGGGAGCAGGGAATGGATATCCACAGAGTTGCCAACAAAAACTGTGGATAACTTTGGGTGGTGCGATGGCTATCCACTGGCGGGCCTCCACGATAGCGGAAAATTCTTTCACGGCGATGTCGATTCCGGCTGCCGTCGCGCGTCGTGGAGGCATGAGCGCGAGTTCGCGCCTTCCGCCGTGCCGCCGGCCGCCGGCCGCAGTCCTTTCCACCCAAGGAGCCGCATCATGTCCGCCCAAGCCCAGTCCGCCGTCAAGCCGATCCCCGAAGGCATGCACACGCTCACGCCGCACCTGATCTGCCGGGGCGCGGCCGATGCGATCGCGTTCTACCAGGCCGCGTTCGGCGCGCTCGAAACCAGCCGGCTGCCCGGCCCGGACGGCAAGCTGATGCACGCCTCGCTGCGGATTGGCGATTCGGCGCTGATGCTGACCGACGAAATGGAAGGCTGCGGCGCGCTCGGCCCGCAGCGGCTGAACGGCACGCCGGTCACGCTGCATTTGTACGTGGAGGACGTCGATGCGGTGGTGGCGCGTGCCGTCGCGGCCGGCGGTACGCTCACTATGCCCGTCACCAATATGTTCTGGGGCGACCGCTATGGCCAGTTGACGGACCCGTTCGGTCATCGCTGGTCGGTGGCCACGCATCAGCGCGATCTGACGCCCGAGCAGATCCGCGAGGCGATGGCGCAGTGCATGCCGCCGCAATCGGCCTGACGCCCTGAGCGAGGCACCGGGCGAGGTACATCGTGGCCGCGGTGCGTGGCCGCCGCCCGTTACACCTCGCCCAATTCGCGCTTCAGCACTGCCAGCAGCGCCTTTACCACCACCGGCAAACGCCGTTCGCGCATCGTCGTGACTTCGAGCATGCGCTGGTTCAGCAACGGCTCGTCGATCGGCCGCGCGATCAGCGCCTTGCCGCCGCCCCGCCCCTTGAGCGACACCTCGCTGCCCAGCGTGATCGCGCCGGTCAGCGCCGCGAACGCGTGGAGTGCCGCCGAATTGTTGCTCGACAGCAGCGGCTCGATCCGCACGCCGCGCGCCGAGCAGCACAGGTCGAACAACTGGCGCACCGTGGTGCTGCGCTCCAGCAGCGCGATCGGGTAGGCCTGCAGGTCCGCGAGCGTGAGGCTGTCGTGCGAGGCGAGCGGGTGCGACGGCCCGAGCAGCGCGCGCACCGGCATGTTGACCGCGTACTCGACATGCGACGGCGAAGCGCTGCCGCTGGAGAACGCGATGCCGATGTCCACCTCGCCGGTCGCCACCCAGTGCTCGACCTGCGCCGGCGTGCCCGCGCGCAGCACGTAGCGCGCGTTCGGTGCGCCCACATGGTGGCGCGCGAGCACGCCGGGCAGGAACGAGCGCGTGAAGCCCTCGGTGCACGCGATGCGTACCAGGCCGCTGCCTTTTGTCGCGCCGGCCGAGATTTCACCCATCACGGCGTCGGCTTCGAGCAGCACCCGTCGCGCGTGGTCGGCGAGCAATTCGCCGGAGCGGGTGAGCACCATGCCGCGCGGCATCCGCTCGAACAGCGACACGCCCAAATCCTGCTCCAGCTTGCTGATCTGGCGGCTGATCGCCGATACCGCCACATGCAGCGTTTCCGATGCCGCGGCCAGCGAACCGGTGCGCGCGACCTCGACGAAATACTTCAGCGCGATCCCATGCAGCATCGTTGCCCTCCTTGCGTTGCCATTTCGGCAAGTCTAAGCGCATTTTTTGAAATTGTTGAGAATTAATGGCGTTTCTAGACTGGCCGAACTTCCTCTCAAGTCAGGATTACAAGGAGACCTCATGACAGCCGGCCAGATCCCCTCCAGCCCCCGCCAGCAAGCGATCGAGCGCGCACTCGAACATTACGATTCGGGCCGTCTGCTCACCGACCTGACGCGTCGCGTCGCATTTCGCACCGAAAGCCAGAACGCCGCGCAGGCCGATGCGCTGCAGGCCTACCTGAGCGACGAAATCGCGCCCGCGCTGGCCGCGCTCGGCTTCACGTCGCGGCTGGCGGCCAACCCGGTCACGGCGCGCGCGCCGTTCCTGATCGCCGAGCGCATCGAGGATGCCGCGCTACCGACCGTGCTGACCTACGGCCACGGCGATGTCGTGCGCGGCCACGACGACCAGTGGCGCGCGGGCCTCGCGCCGTGGACGGTCACGGTCGACGGCGATCGCTGGTACGGCCGGGGCACGGCCGACAACAAGGGCCAGCACTCGATCAATTTCGCCGCGCTCGCGGCCGTGCTCGACGCGCGCGGCGGCAAGCTCGGCTTCAACGTGAAGGTGATCTTCGAGACCGGCGAGGAAATCAGCTCGCCGGGGCTGGACGCCGTGTGCGCGGCCGAACGCGGCGCGCTCGCGGCCGACCTGTTCATCGCCTCCGACGGCCCGCGCGTGTCGGCCGAGCGACCGACGCTGTTCCTCGGCTCGCGCGGCGGCGTGACGATCGAGCTGACGGTGGCGCTGCGCGACGGCGGCCATCACTCGGGCAACTGGGGCGGCGTGCTGCGCAACCCCGGCACGGTGCTCGCGCACGCCATCGCCAGCATGATCGACCGGCGTGGCGCGATCGCCGTCGAGGGGCTGCGCCCGCCGCCCGTGTCCGACGCGGTGCGCCGCGCGCTGGCCGATATCGAACTCGGCGGCGACGACAACGCGCCGGCCATCGACCCCGACTGGGGCGAGCCGGGTCTGACGCCGACCGAGCGCGTGATCGCCTGGAACACGCTCGAAGTGCTCGCGTTCCGCACCGGCAACCCCGACGCGCCGGTCAACGCGATCCCGGCCATGGCGAAGGCCACCTGCCAGTTGCGCTACGTGGTCGGCACCGACGCCGAACACGCCGCCGCGCACCTCGACGCACATTTCGCGAAGCACGGTTTCGACGACGTGCAGGTGCGCGTCACGCAGAGCGCCACCGCTACCCGGCTCGATCCCGAAGATCCCTGGGTGGACTGGGCGCTGGCCTCGCTGCGCGCTTCCACCGGCAAGCGGCCCGCGCTGTTGCCGAACCTCGGCGGCACCGTGCCGAACGACGTGTTCGCCGACACGCTCGGCCTGCCCACCTTGTGGGTGCCGCATTCGTATCCGGCCTGCGCGCAGCACGCGCCGAACGAGCATCTGCTCGGCTCGGTCGCGCGCGAAGCGCTCGGCGTGATGGCGGGCCTCTGGTGGGACCTCGGCGACGACGCGCCGCGCATCGTCGCCGCGCGCCGGGCTGCCGCTGCCGACGGGCTTGCCGCGTCATCCGCCAGCGTGCCGCTCGCGTGATGCGCGCCGCGCCACGTCACGCGGCGCCCACCGCCGCGGCCTCCGTTCCCGTCAACCGATCGAGCGCCTCATGAACCCGACTCCGCTTTCCACTCCGCCCGCGCGCAAACCGTTGAGCCTCACGCAGATCGTCGTCGCGACCTCCGCCGGCAATGCGCTCGAATGGTTCGACATCGCGATCTACGCGTTCTTCGCGATCTATATCGGCAAGCACTTCTTCCCGGCGACCAACGAAACGGCTTCGATGCTGCTGACGTTCGGCTCGTTCGGCGCGTCGTACCTGGTGCGCCCGATTGGCGGCGTGGTGCTCGGTGCCTATGCCGACCGGCGCGGCCGCAAGGCGGCGCTGATGGTGTCGGTCATGTTGATGATGATCGGCACCGGCATCATCGCGTTGATTCCCACCTACGCGAGCATCGGGCTGGCCGCGCCGCTCGGCGTGTTCGCCGCGCGGTTGATCCAGGGCTTCTCGGCCGGCGGCGAATTCGGCGCGTCCACCGCGATGCTGATCGAGCATGCGCCGCATCGGCGCGGCTTTCTCGCGAGCTGGCAGTTCGCCACGCAGGGCCTCGCGACGCTGCTGGCCGCATCGTTCGGTTTCGGATTGGCGAAGCTGTTGTCGCCGGCCGATCTGGCGGAGTGGGGTTGGCGTGTGCCGTTTTTCTTCGGCTTGCTGATCGGGCCGCTCGGGCTGTACCTGCGCCGTTTCCTGGAGGACGCGCCCGCGTTCACCGAAGGCGTGCGAACCGAAACGCCGGTGCGCGACGTGTTCTCGAAGCAGAAGAAGATGGTGTTGATTTCGATCGGCGCGCTGACGGTATCCACGGCCGTCAACTACATGCTGCAATACCTGCCGACGTTCGCGATCCGCGAGCTGCATCTGCCGGCCTCGGCCAGCTTCGCGGCCACCATGGCCGGTGGCGTGATCCTCACTGTCGTCACGCCGTTCGCCGGCCATCTGTCCGATCGCATCGGCCGTCTCAAGCAGATGACCGTGGTGGCGGTGCTGTTTCTGTTGAGCGCGTATCCGGCGTTTTCGTATGCCGTGTCGCACGGGTCGGTGCCGGCGTTGTTCGCGCTGGTGGGTTGGCTCGCGCTGCTGAAGTCGATCTACTTCGGCGCGCTGCCCGCGCTGATGTCGGAGATCTTCCCGGCCGCCACCCGTTCGACCGGCATGTCGGTCGGCTACAACGTGGGCGTGACGGTGTTCGGCGGTTTCACGCCGGCCATCGTCACGTGGCTCGTCAGCGCCACGGCGAACCGCAGCGCGCCGAGCTTCTACCTGATGGCCACCGCCATGATCAGCCTCGCCGCGCTCGCGTCGGTCAGCCGCCTGCGGCCGCCGAAGCTCGATCGAGCGGTGGCGGCCTGAGCGGCCGCGGCCGCGAGCGCGGCCTGCCGTCAGCCTTGCATCATTGCGATCACAGCTTGCGACAGCGGATGGCCTTCCTCGCCGAGCCGGTCGATCGCGCCGAAGTGATGGCCGTCGCGCTGGCGCACGATCTGCACGTCGAGGCCGTGCGCGTTCAGCCGCGTCTGGTATTCGGCCAGCAGGCGGTGGAACTCGTCCGTCTCGTCGCCGCCCACCGTCAGGATGAACGGCAGCGACGCGGCCGGCAGGTGAAATTTCGGGCTGTATTGGGCCACTTCGCGCGCATCGAGCCGCACCGCTTCGTTCAGATAGGACAGCCGGATCGGCTCCAGATCGTAAAGCCCGCTGAGCGCGCACGCGCCCTTGACGATATCGGCGGGTACCTCGTACGGCGCCCAATCGAGGCTGGCCAGCACGCCCGTCAGGTGGCCGCCGGCCGAGCTGCCCGAGACGAAGATCGCGTCGCGATCGAAACCGAGCGCGTCGGCATGGCGGTACAGATGCGCGACGGCGAGCGCGTTGTCGCGCACGATGTCGCCCATTCGCACCGACGGCGCGAGCCGGTAGCCCACCACCGCCACGTTGAAGTTCGCCGCCAGATACGGCCGTGCGACAAAGCTGAAATCCGATTTGTCGAGCGACTGCCAGTAGCCGCCGTGGATGAACACCAGCACGGGGCGCCCGCGATCGCGCGCGGGGAAGAAATCGAGCGCCTGCATGTCCGCCGTGCCGTAACGCACTTCTTCATGCACCGCGTGCTCGCGGCGAAACGTGGCGCTCGTCTTGGCCCAACGATCGAAGATCGCCGGATGATCGGGAATGCGCAAGCGCATGTTGTATTGCTTGTCGAGTGCGGCTTGATCGAAGTTGCGGTAAACCAGCATATTCAACCTCATTGGAAACGGTTTGTGGAGCAGTGAGTATGTGGCGTGCTTCACGTCGCAATTCATCGGCGACGTGCGATGGTCTGTGCGAGCGCAAATAACCATCTCGATGAGGCGATGCCCTGTTCTGCAGGCGCGAAAACACTGTTGCGCGAGCTGATCGTGTTGGTGGTCAGGATGCCGGTGGACTACCAGGACAAGGGCCGTGACGGCTTGGCTGTCGAACTGCTGTTCCAGGCATTGCGCCCACGCCGGATCGAACTGCCGCATCGGCCGCTGGATCGTCGCGACGTGACCGACGCCACCGACGCCACCGCGCGCGCCGTTTCGGCGCTATCCGTTCGCGGCCGGCGCACCGCTGCCCGGCCCCGGCCCCCGGTGCGTTCGACTCCCGCCGGTTTCGCTGCCGCGGCCGACACCTGCCGTTTCCGCGACGTCGCGCGGTAAACCGTGTCGGATCAATGCCTTGCGCCGCAGACGCGCAGGTAATCCACAAGTTTGCCAACAGAAACTGTGGACAACCTCGGTTGCACCTTGGCGAGGCAGGCACTGCCACATTCGTGACGCATGAGAAAAAAGATAGCGGGATCAAAGGCTTGGGACGTATTGCCCAAAGAAATCCACAACGTTGCCAACAAAAATTGTGGACAACCTGGGCGGCCGGCGGCGCGAAGGACCGGACCGGTTTCAGGCGATGCAGCGGGTGATTCGCGGGATGGATGGGGGGTGTCGGGATCGCCCGGCAGGCCTGGCAAGCCGGGCGGCAACCGGTTGCCTGCGCAACCAGCAGGCCGGCGGACTGTTGATTGGAAACGCTTTTTTCTCGACGCGGCTGTCGAAACCGGTCGCAGGCCCGGTGCGAAAGCCGCTGCCCAAACCCGGCATTTTTGAAAATACCCCTATCGAATCAAGGTATTGGCGAGAAGCCAGAAAGGATATCCACAAGCTTGCCAACAAAATCTGTGGACAAGATGGCCTGCGGCGCGGCGCCTGTCGAAACCGTCTTTCAAGAGAAAAATCTGATGTTATTCAAGGAATTGGAAAAACCATGCGCAGGTCATCCACAAGCTTGCCAACATTTTCTGTGGATAACCTTCAGGCTGGCTGTGTCGGACACGCCGAGGAACGTCGAAATCGTTTCCAGCACCTTGGCCTTCACCTTGCGATGCGGCACGTGTCCGCCGCCGGGAAATGGCACCACGCAGCACCACGTGCGCGCCGGGCCGGTGGCAAATTCGGCGATGCGCGCCGGGTGACGCGGCCGACACCGGGATCGCCGCCATCTGGCGGCCGGCAGCGCGTCGGCAGCCGCGCCCCGCCCGGTGTACCATGGGCGCCCGTTTTCCGCCCCTCGCCACGATGCCTGCCGATTTCGACGAACTCGCCGCCCTGATTCGCGCGCAATTCTCCGAGCTGAGTCCGCAGTTCCAGGTGGGCGCGGCGTTCCTGATTGACCATCCGGACGAGGTGGCGGTGTCGTCGATGCGCAAGGTCGCGCAGCGCGCCGAGGTGCAGC
>NZ_BAAILN010000066.1:291723-321786 GCF_054589155.1 Burkholderia sp. 3C | reverse complement strand
AGTTCGGCTTTCCCGGCTGGAACGAGATGCGCGACCTGTTCGTGGCGCGCGTGCGCACGCGCCCCGCACCGATGACGCAGCGCGCGCGCTCGCTCGTCAAGCCGGGCGGCAAGGCGGCGCTCGCGCACGATCTGCTGGCGGCCCAGCAGCAGAACCTGAGCGGCACGGCCGCGCAGAACGCGCGCGCGCTGGCGGACGCGGCGAAGCTGATCCGCCGGGCGCAGCAGGTGCATGTGGCCGGCTTTCGCTCGTGCTACCCGGTCGCGTTCGGTTTTGTCTACGCGTATCGCCTGTTTCGCCCGACCGTCGCGTTGCTGGCCGGCGTGGCCGGCTCGCTCGACATGGAACTGCGCGCGATCTCGAAGCAGAGCGTGACGGTGGTGGTCAGCTTCGCGCCGTATTCGGCCGAGGCGACGCGCGTGGCGACCACCGCGCGCGATCGCGGCAGCAAGGTGGTGGCGATCACCGACAGCGCCGTGTCGCCGATTGCGCTGCTGGCCGACCAGTCGCTGCTGTTCGCGCACGAGAGCCCGTCGTTCTTCCCGTCGCTGGTGGGCGCGCATGCGCTGGCCGAGGCGCTGGTCGCGCAACTGCTGGCGCTCGAAGGTGGCGAGGCAGTGGCTGCGCTGGCGCGCGCCGAAGCGGATCTGCACGCGCGTGGTGCCTATTCGGTCTGAAACCGGGAATTCGATACCGGTAACCGGCCACAATAATGTGCAGATATTCGTATCGGCGGTTTTCAGCCCGATTGCGGCGCAATAATCGGATCAAAAAATTCGCGATCCGTTTAAATAAAAGTTTCAAAATCGGCTCAATCGAACGCACGGTAAATGATCGTGTCGACAGCTTCGAAAGGCTTTGCTGGCAAGGCTGACAGGTAAGCGAACGCTTTTCTGAAATCGAGCAGAAGAAAGCAAAAAAGATTTCTTGTCTCGGTTTATTTTCGTTGATAGTCTGCTGCAAACCGGTAAGCCGTCGGCTAACCGGAAAGCGACTTTCGAGAGGCCGGGTCATGACAACAGCACACGATATTCGCGTCGCGTCGCCGCGCATCGGCGACGTCGTGACGCTCAAAACCGGCGGTCCGCGCATGACCGTCACGTTCGTCGGCGCGGCCGGCGGCGAAGCCTGGCTGACGTGCCAGTGGTTCGATATCGGCGGCGATTTCTGCCAGCAGCGCTTTGCGTTCGACGAGGTGGTGCGCGAGCCGACCACCATCTCGGCCGGCCGCGCGAGCCTGCGCAGCTTCGGCATGCACGCCGGCTTTGCGTTTTGAGGCGGTTCCGCTGAACTGAACATGCGGTATCGAGGCCGGCATCGGCCTCGCCACGTCACGCACCGATACGCCACGCGCCCGGAAACGGGCGCGTTGTCGTTTACGCGGTCGATCGAGGCAACGGATGCGGTGTGAGCATCGACGAAGGCAGGCACCGCCGGCCGGGCCGCACGCGTAATGCGGCGGCTCGGCCGGGCAGGCCGGATCGTTCGGGTGATGCCAGGCGGAATACGCGGACAGGTGACGCGGGGCGGGTGCTACGCGGTCGGGAACGCGGGGTGATCCGGGAGCGGCAACAAGCGACTGCGACTGCGGGTGAGACGTGCGGCGGCGGGAAGGCGGACGCGGGCTGATCGCTGCGTCGGCCAGCCGTTCGACCGGCTCAGCGCGATTCCTGCTTTTCGACCCAGGCTTGCTGGAGCGCGACGCGGCGTTGCACGCGGTCGACCAGGCCGGACTGGAACGTGTTCATGCTGATCGAGTGGCGGGTTTGGACGATTTTGACGGCCAGGTTCTTCGCCGGGTTCGGCAGCCGCGCCCAGTAGAGCGTCATCAGCCAGCCGATACCGGTCCAACCGAACAGGGCGTTGAACAGCGCGAGGGTCAGCTTGTCGTGACGGCCGCGACGGTCGGCGATGATCGCCGGCAGAAAGTAGAACGCGATCGCGATTACGGCCCCGACAATCTGAAACAGGATTTTCATCTGCATGGGAGCAACTCCTTCCGTGTTGCAGTGCGACGAAGGCAACTGCAGTGGGACGGATTGTCGCGCTTTTTCAGATGTTGTGCAGGAAACTGATTGTTGCGTTTCCCGTCACGGTGCCTGTCGATCCCTCATCCGGCATTAATCCGTCACTAATTCGAAACCTTCGTCGTACCATCCCGTAATCCCGCCAGGCATAAGCTTGACAGGCCGTTCGAGGCGAGCCAGACGGATCGCCGCGCGGGTCGCGCCGTTGCAATGGGGGCCAGCGCAATAGGTAACGAATATCGATCCGATTGGAAAATCCGATAGCTTCCCTTCGATGATCTTGCGGTGCGGAAGATTGATGGCGCCCCGGATATGCCCGGCGGCGAATTGTTCCGGACTGCGAACGTCGAGCAGGACGAAATCGGTCTGGCCCGATTCGATCGCGTGATGCACGTCCCAGCAATCGGTTTCGAAGCGCAGCGACGCGGAAAAGCGTTCGAGCGCGGTGGCGCTGTCGGCGGCGGGGATTTCGGTGACGTAGGACATGATGGTTCGGTCTCCTGGGAAAAACGGTGTCGGAGCCATCAGTATCGCGGTGCGGCGGTTTTGCCAACAGTGGCCGGATCGACAAGTTCCGGTAACATCGCGCCATGCACAATCATCTCGTCGTCGCGCTCGCTTACGACCGCCTCTGTACCTTCGAATTCGGCTGCGTCGTCGAGCTGTTCGCGTTGCAGCGCCCGGAGTTGGAGGTGGACTGGTATCGCTTCGCCGTGTGCGCGGCCGAGTCGGGGCCGATCCGCGCGGCGGGCGGCATCACGATCGCCGCGCCGTACCGGCTCGCGATGCTCGATCGTGCCGACACGATCGTGATCCCCGGCTGGCGCGATCCCGACGAGCTTCCGCCCGAGCCGTTGCTGCGCAAGCTGCGCGCGGCCCACCGGCGCGGCGCGCGGCTTTGCTCGATCTGTTCGGGGGTGTTCGTGCTGGCGGCGGCCGGCGTGCTCGACGGGCTGACCGTGACCACCCATTGGCGCTATGTCGAACGGCTGCGTGCGCGCTATCCGTCGCTGAACGTGAATCCCGATGCGTTGTACGTGGACGAAGGCGCGATCGTCACGTCGGCCGGCTCGGCGGCGGGCCTCGACATGCTGATGCACCTGGTGCGGCGCGACCATGGCAGCGCGATCGCCAACCGCGTTGCGCAGCGGCTCGTGCTGCCGCCGCATCGCGACGGCGGGCAGGCGCAGTTCGTGCCGCGGCCGGTCGCGCCCGACGGCCAGGATCGCCTCGCGCGCCTGATCGACTGGATGCGCGAGCACGCCGCCGAGCCGCACACGCTCGCGTCGCTGGCCGAGCGCGTGGCCATGAGCCCGCGCACGCTGCAGCGGCAGTTTCGCGACACCACGGGGCTGGCGCCGTATGCGTGGCTGATTCGCGAGCGGGTGGGCGTTGCGAAGGAAATGCTGGAGGCGAACCCGGCGCTGCCGCTCGCGCAGCTCGCCGCGCTGGCCGGCTTCGGCTCGGAGGAATCGCTGCGCCGCCATTTCCGGCGCATCGCGGCCGTCAGCCCGGCGGCTTACCGGCGCGGTTTCGACGCGAACTAGCGGGCGGCGGCCGACGCGGGCAGCACGCAATTCGGGCCGATCCCTGCGCGGCCGCGCTCGCCGGCTTTCGTGGCGTCCGCCCCCGCCGCGCACCACCCCATCGGCGCTATCATCGACACTTTCGTCCCCACCGGTTTCCCTCACGACCATGACGACTGCCGCCGATACCGCCATCGATCACGATCGCCTCGACGATTTCATCGAGCGCAAATGGAATGACGAGATCATTCATCAACTGACCGACTACATCGCGATTCCCGCCAAGAGCCCTGCGTTCGATCCCGCCTGGGACGCGCACGGCCTGCTCGAACGCGTGGTGGTGGACGCCGCGCGCTGGGCCGAGCGGCAATCGGTGCGCGGGCTGACGGTGGAGATCGTGCGTCTGCCGGGCCGCACGCCGGTGATCTTCTTCGACGCACCGGCCACGCGCTCGGGTACCCGCGACACGATCCTGCTCTACGGCCATCTCGACAAGCAACCCGAATTCGACGGCTGGCGTGCCGACCTCGGCCCGTGGACGCCGAAGTACGAGGGCGGCAAGCTCTACGGCCGTGGCGGCGCCGATGACGGCTACGCGATCTACGCGAGCCTGACCGCGCTGGCCGCGCTCGACGCGCAGGGCATCGAGCGGCCGCGCTGCGTCGGCCTGATCGAAACCTGCGAGGAATCGGGCAGCTACGATTTGCTGCCCTACGTGGATGTGCTGCGCGAGCGGCTCGGGCAGGTCGGCCTGGTGGTGTGTCTCGATTCGGGCGCGGGCAATTACGATCAGCTCTGGCTGACCACCTCGTTGCGCGGGCTGGTGTCGGGCGACCTGCAGGTGGAAGTGCTCGACGAAGGCCTGCATTCGGGCGTGTTCGGCGGCATCGCGCCGTCGAGCTTTCGCATCATGCGGCAACTGTTCGAGCGGCTCGAGGATGCGGCCACCGGCAACCTGCTGCCGCAGGTGTTCCATTGCGAAGTGCCGGTAAGCCGGCTGCGCGAGACCGATGCGGCGGCCGGCATTCTCGGTGACCTGGTGTGGAAGGGCCTGCCCTGGGCCTGCGGCCAGGACGGCCGCCCGGTGCTGCCGACCACCACCGATCCGCGCGAGGCTCTGCTCAATTCGACGTGGCGGCCGTCGCTGGCCGTGACCGGCGCGGCCGGCCTGCCGCCGCTGGAGAACGCGGGCAACGTGCTGCGTCCGAAGACGGTGTTCAAGCTGTCGCTGCGGCTGCCGCCGCTGGTCGATGCGGCACAGGCCGTGCAGGAATTGAAGCGTCTGCTCGAACTCGACGCGCCCTACAACGCCAAGGTCACGTTCCGCCCGGACCCGGGCGCGGCCACCGGCTGGAACGCGCCCGATCTCGCGCCGTGGCTGGCCGATTCGCTCGATGCCGCGTCGCGTCGCCACTTCGGCGCCGATTGCGCGTACATGGGCCTCGGCGGCACGATTCCGCTGATGAACGTGTTGCAAGCCGGCTTCCCGAAGGCGCAATTCATGGTGTGCGGCGTGCTCGGGCCGAAGTCGAACGCGCATGGGCCGAATGAATTTCTTCATGTGCCGTACGCGAAGAAGTTGACTGCGGCGGCGGCCGATATTATTGCCGCGGTGCGTTGAGGCGCGCTGCCGTGTGTTGAGGCAGGCCGCCGTATGCTGAGGCGCGCTGCCGTGTGTTCAGGCAGGCTGCGGTGCGTTGAGGTGTGCCGTCGAGCATCGAGGCAGGCCGCCGTACGCCGAGGCGCGCTGCCGTGCGTCAAGGCAGGCCGCCGTGTGCTGAGCTGCGCTGCCGTGAGTTGAGGCGCGCTGATGTACGCCGCCGTGCATTGCGCTATGCCCCTGTGCATGGCGGTGCGCCGCGATCCCGAAATCGCCCCGGCATCGCGGCGCGCCTACAATACGCGCTTTCGATTTTGCGGAGCACCGTCATGACCGAGCAGGAAGCCGAACAACTTGCGACCCACCGCCATTACAAGGGCGGCCTCTATCGCGTGGTCGGCGTCGCGCGCCATTCCGAAACCGAGGAATCGGTGGTCGTCTACGAACACCTGTGGCCGCATGCGCGCGGCCTGTGGGTGCGGCCCGAGACGATGTTCAACGAATCGCTGGCCGATGGCACGCCGCGCTTTCGCGCGCTGAAGCAGGGCTGACGCACGACGCCGCCGCGTCGATCGTCTCGGTCGCGGCGGCGGCGTTCAGCGCGCCAGCAACGCCGCTTTCAATTCGCGCGGCGCAACACCCACCGCCAATTCCGGCGTGCCGTGCCAGTCGGCGAGCTTGCGCACCGCGCGCACCACGTCGCCGATCATCCCCGCGCCGAGCCGCACGTCCGGCTCCAGATGCAACGCCTTCAGTTCGAACACGCCCTGCGCGCGATGCGCCTTGGCGTCGACGCGCCCGATCAACCTGCCGCGATGCAGGATCGGCAGGCAGAAGTAGCCGTAGCGGCGCTTCGCGGCGGGCGTGTAGCACTCGATCGTGTAGTCGAAGCCGAATAGCGCCGACGCGCGCCGGCGGTCCCACACCACCGGATCGAACGGCGAAAGCATCGTGGTGACCGAGGGGCGCAGCGTGCCGTCGTCGGCGCGCGCCAGCAGGTCGGCCAGTTCGCGATGCACGAACGCCTGCTCCTTCCAGCCTTCGACCGTTACCGGCAGCAGTTCGCCGGCATCGGCCAGCGCGTGCAGCTCGTCGCGATAGGCGCGCTTCGGCAGCCGGTAGTAATCGGCCACCCAGTCGACGCGCACGATGCCGAGCGCGCGGCAGGTCTGGTCCAGCAGTTGCGGCAGCACCTGTTCGCGCGAGGGCAGGTCGCGCGCGTCGTCCCAATGCGGCAGCACGCGTTCGAGCACGTCGTAGACGCGCTGGAAATTCTGGCGCGCCGCCACCATCAACTGGCCGGTCGAGAACAGCACCTCCAGGTGGCGCTTCTCCGGCTTCCAGTCCCACCAGCCTGCGCCCTTCGCGCCGTCCTCGCGCACGAAATCGGACGAGCGCACCGGCCCGCCCATGCGCACTTGCGCGAGCAGCGTGTCGATCGCGTCGCGATGCGTGTCGTGCCATGCCGACGCGTATTTCCAGCCCATGCCGACCGGGTTCAGCATCTTGTGACGCATCAGCCCGAAGCTCTCGATCGGCAGGAAGCAGGCCTCGTGCGACCAGTATTCGAACAGGCTCGCCTCGGCCAGATGCTCGTCGAGCCAGCGCTGCTCGTAAGGCCCGAGCCGGCTGAACAGCACGAGATAGGGGCTGCGCGCGACCACGTGGATCGTGTCGATCTGCAGTTGCGCCATGCGGCGAATGGCGTCGAGCACGTCGGCCTTCACGGCCTTGCGGCGCGGCGGCGCGAGCAGGCCCTGCGCGGCGAGATGCAGCGAACGGGCGGCGTTGAGGGAGAGGGTGGGCGACACGGGCGAGCGGGGCAGGGAGCGAACGGAAGGCCACTCTAGCGCGATTCCCGGTGCTTCGCCGGGCGTGCGCGATGGTGCGGCGCATCGGGTATCGGGTCAGGCAGCGGGCCCGCGAGATCGACGAAACACGCATGTTCCGCGCGGCCTGCGCCGGTCATGACACGATTCGGCCACACTTATCACAATCGTTGACACATCGGCGCGGCGAGTTTCCCTATAGTTGCTTCCACGCCGTGACAACTGATCGTCACAGGTTTTGCTCCCGACGCACATATGTCCATGGCACGCAGGGAGCGAATCCGGGCGACGCGATTCGTCGCCGAACCCGGAGAATTAATTCGCGCGGGCATCTGCCCGGCCTTCGGGCCGACGTGGATGTCCGCCGATTTCTTTTGGGCTTGCGAATGATGCGCGGTGGGTTGGGGCTGCGGTTGCCAGGCCTGCCCGCTTTGTCGGAGGAAATTCGCGAGCTCTGCCGGGCTACTGACGACTACCTCGCGTATCGGCTCGCCACACGACATGGCGCTACCACCACTCTGGCTGCGGATCCCAAGGCGCAGCCGCTCCATGCCCCCTCTGCATGCAGACATGACCTCGAGCGCGCGGGACGTGCTTGATCGAGTGGCCCCGGGCTTTGCTATCAATGCTTGCACTTTACACCTCGAATGCTATCATTGATAGCATTTAAGGTGCGGAGCAAATCATGGCAAATCTATTGGTTAGAAATGTGGATGATGGACTCGTCCAAAGCCTGCGCGAGCGCGCCGCAGCACACGGACGCAGCGCGGAAGCCGAGCATCGCGAGATCCTGGCAAAGGCGCTGCGCGCGCCGCAGCGCAAAACCTTCGCCGAAGTGTTGATGAGCATCCCGAACGTCGGCACCGATGCCGATTTCGCGCGCGTGGATGATGGAGAGGCGCCGAATGTATTTAGTTGACACCAACGTCATCAGCGAAGTTCGGAAGCGAGATCGAGCGGACAAAGGCGTGATGGCCTTCTTCCGCAAGGCGGCACAGGACGATGTCGATTTGTATCTTTCGATCGTAACGATTGGTGAATTGCGGCGAGGGGTGGAGATTATTCGTCACCGTGGTGACAAGGCGCAGGCAACGCGACTCGAAAAGTGGCTCGTTGGCATACTCCAGGAGTTTGACCAGAACATTCTGGCCGCAGACGAGGAAGTCGGGCAATTGTGGGGGCGCTTGCGCGTCCCTCACCCGGAGCATGCGTTGGACAAGTTGATCGCCGCAACCGCGTTGATTCACGACCTGACCGTGGTGACGCGGAACGTCGATGATTTCACCGGCACAGGCGCCCGCGTGTTGAACCCCTTCGAAGGGTAGCGCTGGGCCAACGAAAGGCCCGCCCGATCACCCGCGCTTGCCGCGCGCGATCTCGTCGCCGGCATTCGGCGCGAGGCGCCGCGTGATCGGAATCGACGCGAACGAGCACAGCCCCACCACCAGGAACGCGGGCCAGAAATCCGACCACTGCACCGTGGGGTGGCCGCGCAGCGCCGCCGACATGTGCAGCACGAGGCCGGCCACCGTCACGCCGAGGCCCAGCGACATCTGCTGGACCACGCTGCCGAGGCTGGTGGCGCGGCCGATATCGCGAGGCGACATTTCGGCGTAGATCACCGAGTTCAGGCTGGTGAACTGCAGCGCCGGGAAGATCCCGCCGATCAGCACGATCACCCAGATCACCCACACGGCCATGCCCGGATGGAACGTGCCGTACATGATGATCGCGAGGCCGGCCAGCGCGGCGTTCACCATCAACACCCGACGGAACCCGTAGCGGCGCAGCAGCCGTTGCGACAGCAGCCGCGAAACGGTGCCGCCCACGGCTGACGCGCAGGTGATCAGCCCCGATTCGAACGCGCTCATGCCGAGCCCTTCCTGCAGCGTCAGCGGCAGCAGGAACGGCACCGCGCCGAGCCCGATGCGGAACAGCGAGCCACCCACCACGCTCGCGTGATAGGTGGGAATCTTGAGGAAGCGCAGCTCCAGCACCGGCAGCGTGGCGCGCCGCGCGTGGAGCACGTAGATGCCGAGCAGCAGCGCGCCGGCCACGCTCATCAGGAACGCGTCGCGTGGGCTGAGCAGCGAGCCGTCGAGCATCGTCAGCCCCATCAGCAGCAGCGCCGCACCGGCCGCCGACAGCAGGAAGCCGAGCCAGTCGAGCGGGCCGGGGTTCGCCTCGTGCGTGTTCGCGATGTACTTGTTGGCGAGGTAGATGCCGTAGATGCCGACCGGCACATTGATGAAGAAGATCAGGCGCCAGTGCAGGTAGGTGGTCAGGAAGCCGCCGAGCAGCGGACCCAATGCCGGGCCGAACAGTGCGGGCACGGTCAGGTAGTTCATCGCGCGGATCAGGTCCGAGCGCGGCACGGCACGGAAGATGATGATGCGGCCCACCGGCACCATCATCGCGCCGCCCACGCCCTGCACGAAGCGCGCGAACGTGAGCAGTTCGAGGTTGGTGGAGGCCGCGCACATCAGCGAGCCCACCACGAAGATGCCGATCGCAGTGCGAAACACCGTGCGCGCGCCGTAGCGGTCGGCCAGCCAGCCGCAGATCGGAATGAACACGCCGAGGCCCACCACGTAGGCGGTGATCGCGATATTGAGCGTGACGGGGCTGTGACCGAAGGCGTGCGCCATCGCCGGCAAGGCGGTGACGATGATGTTGGCGTCCACCGTTTCCATGAACAACGCGCAAGCGACGATCAGCGGTGCGATGAAGGGATGGACTGCGAGCGGCATGGGGAATCGGCGCGCGGCAAAGCGGCCATTATTGCATCGAACCCGGTGTCGGCGTTAGTGGAACCGCTTCCGCGCGGCCAACTGGACGCATTGGCGCGCATCGCCGCCGATCGGGCCGCTTACGTCGCGGCGTGCGGCGGCAGTGCGGGCGGCTGTCGGCATCGTTGCATGCGAAACGAAGCGAGGGGGCGTGAACGCGGCAGCCCATGCAGGCGCGGCACGCGATGTGCTAATCGTGCTGCACTGCATCACCTGCCGGAAGGGCATGACGCGCAAAACGGGGGCGGCATGCCAGGTGCGGCCGCCGCACGCGCGGAACGGCTCGGGCATCATCGGGAGTCCGGACAGACAAGAAAAAGGAACGACGATGGCAGATACCCCATCGCGACACGAGTCGCTCCCCTCGCTGGACTGGCGCCATCGCGCCGGCGCCGTTTGCGTGATGGCCGCTGCGTGCCTCGCGCTGCCCGCGTGTACCGACATGCAAACCTCGCAGGGCGCGGCGGCGCCCGCCGGCGGCGCGTCGTCGACGGCCGCCGCCAACCCGCCCGAGGCCGCCGCGCCCGAACTGCAGCCGCCGAGCCAGCTCTACGGCGAGCTGTTCACCGCCGTGCAGAGCCAGCAGATCTACCCCGATCAGAAAACCTTCGTCGATTCGACGCCCGATGCCGATCCGGCCACCATCATGCGGCTCTACACGCAGCAGAAGGACAGCCCGGGCTTCTCGCTGCGGGCGTTCGTCACGCAGCACTTCAAGCCGCCCGTCGATCAGGTCGTCACGCCGCCCGCGCATCAGACGCTGCGCGCGCACATCGACTGGCTGTGGCCGCGCCTGACACGCACCACCGACACCGCGCCGCGTTACGGCTCGATGATCCCGCTGCCGAAGCCGTACGTGGTGCCGGGCGGGCGCTTCCGCGAGGGCTACTACTGGGACAGCTATTTCACGATGCTGGGCCTGCAGGAAGCCGGCCACGAGGATCTGGTCGACGACATGCTCGACAATTTCGCTCACCTGATCGATACGGTAGGGCACGTGCCGAACGGCAACCGCACCTACTATGCAAGCCGCTCGCAGCCGCCGTTCTTCGCGTACATGGTCGAGCTGGCCGCGAACAAGGAAGGTAAAGGTGTCTACCAGAAGTACCTGCCCGAACTGCGCAAGGAATACGCGTACTGGATGCGCGGCGAGAACGGCACCGCGCGCGGCAGCGCGAACGCGCACGTGGTGGCGATGCCCGACGGCGCGATCCTGAACCGCTACTGGGACGCGAGCGCCACGCCGCGCGACGAGTCGTATCTGGAAGACGTGCAGACCGCGCACGAAGCGGCCGGCCGCCCGGCGCCCGATGTCTGGCGCGACCTGCGCGCGGGCGCCGAAAGCGGCTGGGATTTCAGCTCGCGCTGGCTTGGCGACGGCAAGACGCTGTCGACGATCCGTACCACCGCGATCGTGCCGGTCGATCTGAACAGCCTCATGTATCACCTCGAAAAAACCATCGTGACGGGCTGCACGGTCACGCACGACGCGGCCTGCGTGGCCGATTTTTCCGCGCGCGCCGCGCGCCGCGACGCCGCGATCAACCACTGGCTCTGGAACGCCAACGGCTATTACGGCGACTACGACTGGCAGCTCGGCAAGCCGCGCGACGACCTGACCGCCGCCGCGTTGTATCCGCTGTATGCCGGCGTGGCCACGCCCGAGCACGCGATCGAGACGTCGCAGCACGTGCGCGACACGCTCGTGCAGCCGGGTGGGCTGGCCACCACCACCCACAACACCGGCCAGCAATGGGACGCGCCGAACGGCTGGGCGCCGCTGCAGTGGATCGCGGTGGAAGGGCTGTCGCGCTACGGCGAACGCGATCTCGCCGACGACATTGGCCAGCGCTTCCTGAAAGGTGTGAAGGGCGTGTATGGCGGCGAGGGCAAGCTCGTCGAGAAATACGTGGTCGAGGGAACCGGCGTGGGCGGCGGCGGTGGCGGCGAATATCCGCTGCAGGACGGCTTCGGCTGGACCAACGGCGTGACGGAAAAGCTGCTCGACCGTTATGGCCAGTAGCCGATCGACGCGTCGGGCGGCAGCGTAACGTTTGCGCGGCGGCGCAGCGTTGGGGAAGGTGGTTGCGAGCGCAACCACCGTTGCGAAACGGCGGAATTCGCCGTCGATTTCGTCTCGACCGCGGTGACGCGCGGGAACCGCTCTCTCATGCGGCGCGAGCCGGCGGCGCGCCCGGCTCGCGCCGGGTACGCCGCCTCGCGTTCGCTTACGCGAATGCGTGCGACGTGGCGGGCACGCCCGGTTGCGGGCTGCGGCGCAGCGTCGGTTCGTCGTGCGGCTCCACGTGCGTCATTGCTGCACCGAACAGCACCATGCGATAGCCGATCGAGTAGATCGGGATGATGCGCATGTTCTTGTCGCAGTCGAGCTTGAGCTTCGAGCGGATGCGCGAGATATGCGTGTCGAGCGTACGCGACGACACGCCCAGTTCGCGGCCCCACACCGCTTCCTGAATCGCCTGGCGCGGCACGATCTTGTTCATGTTGTCGAGCAGGAATTCGACCACGTCGAACTCGCGCGGCGTCATGTCGAGCGTCTGGCCGTCGATCTCGATCGCACGGCGGATGAAGTTGATTTTTATGTTGTCGATGTACAGATATTTGCAATCCATGATGGTCCTCGCAATTCGTCTGATAGGCCCCGGAGCGGAACACCCCTTACTCTGCAAAATCCAGGCCAGCGCCGCCGTGTTTAGCAGCGATGCTCGACAATTTTAGTAAGCGGCTGATTTGAAAGAGAAATCTTGGCGCGACGAGGGGGGCGGCCGGGTGGGCCGGCGTGTCACGTCGTTACGCACTGAAGGTTTGTTACGTAGCAAGCCCTCGGGCGTTACGGGCGCGTAACGTCAGACGTAACGTCGAGGTTGCGTGCGGCGAAACGTTTGCGGGATTTGCGCGCGATGCTGCAACGGCGGCGTGCGATGTGGAGCCGGGGCGCGAGCCTTGCCGGACGTGCGATGACCGAGGGTAAGCCCGGGCTGGCGGAGGGTGGCGAAGCAGGGGTCGAAACCGGACGCGATGCGCTCAGGTTTGCATGGCGTGAGAGCTTGAGGGAAGGCGATCGTGCGAGGCGATTTGACGACGCCCGGCACGAAGCCGGGCGCGCGAGACGATGCGCGAAGCGATCAGACGACGGTCGTGAAGCCGCGATTTTCGGCTTGCGTGGCGCAGCGTTCGACCGCCTGCAGGTGCCAGGCGCCGCGTGCCGACTGCCCGCCGAGCTGCGCGTCGCCGCGCCCGTCGGCCGACGTGCTGCCGATCACCTGATCGATCGACAGCCCCTGCAACTGGCACAGTGCCTCGCCACCATCGGCCGCACACAGCGCGACCGCGCCTTCCACATGCCTGACCTTCCCCCAGCGCGGCAGATCGATGCCCTGATGCGCCTCGCGCGACCAAAGCTGCTCGTCCGTGTCGACCCAGAGAACCGCGAACGATGACTGGTGCGTGGTTTGACTGCTTCCGTTGATTCGAATCGTGAGGCGCATGAGGGTCGTCTCCTGGATCGCGTGCTTTGGGAATGGAGTAAACAGTCTAGGGTCCATTCAGCTAAACGCAAGGTACGCGCTCGATGAAATTGCCGCACCGGGAAGGCTGCCGCAATAGGTTGCCTGCATCGTCGCGTGCGTTGCGCGGCGGTTGCGTGCAAATGATGGGGAGAACGAACCGATCAAGAGGTGCGATGTCTGCTCGGTACGCCGCGATTCCGAAGGGAATGCTCGGCTCTCCTGACGAATCGGCGGGCAGTGCGCGGCGGATGGAAAACGGCACGACGGCAAGGCGGGGATCAGGACGCCGCTCAGTTCGGCGTGGCGATCGTCAGCAGGCGGTCGAGCGCGGTATACACATCGCGCAGGGTGTCGGTGCCGAGTTGCTGTTCGAGTTGGCGGTATTGGTCGTCGATGCGCGGCGCAATCTTGCGCACGAGTTGGCGGCTGCGTTCGGTCAGCGCGACCAGCAGGCGGCGCTGATCTTCGGTCGAGCGCATTCGTGTGATCAAACCGTCGCGTTCGAGCCGTTCGAGCACGCCGGTCAGGCTGGGGCTGAGAATGCAGCAGCGCTTGGCGATCTGCCCGGCTTCGAGCTCGCCCTTCGGCTCGCCATCGAGAAGGCGGATGATCCGCCATTGCTGCTCGGTCAGCGACACTTCCTTGAGGATGGGTCGGAAGCGGCCCATCAGCGTTTCGCGGGCTTCGAGCAGCAGCATCGTCAGATTGCGATGGTCAATCGTGCGAGTCATGTAAATCGATTCTGGTGTTGCAAGCGAGGTAACAATCTTAACAGGACGAAATGTGTCCTATGCAATCTGATTTGTGGAAATTTGGCAGTCGTTGCAAGCGAAAACATGAATGAATTAAGCATTTTGCACGCAACATTGTTAAATTTCATTAGATGTACTTGCGATGTCGGTTTTACGGATTTGGAAAAAAAGCGGCGGCCATGAAGGCCGCCGTCGAGTGTGCGAACGTTCGTGCTGGCGCAGGCCCGCACGAACGTGATGCGTCAGAAGCGCTGCTGGATACCCACCGTCGCGCCGACCTGGTTGCCCGCGTAGCCCACCAGGTCGCGCGAGACGCTGGTGTTCTGCCCGTGTTTCGCGATCGCGAAGCCGCCCGATGCGTACAGCACCGTGCGCTTCGACAGCGCGTAGTTGGCGCGCAGCGAAACCAGCGTGGGGTCGGCGTCGGTGCCGCCCTTGATGTCCTGGTGATAGACCGCGCCGATCAGCGAGAAGGTCGGCGTGAACTGATACGCACCGCCGATCCAGTAGGTGTCGCTCAATTGCGTGGCGCCTGCGGCGTGCACGGTGCGGCGATAGTTGCGGTAGCCGGCCATGGTCTTGAGCTTGCCGAAGTCGTAGCTGAGGCCCGCGTGGATCTGCTGTGCGTAGTTGACCGGATCGGCCGGGCTCACGCTGTCGTTCGCGCCGTTCTGGCGGTCGAACGTGACCACCGCCGCGAACGGGCCGTGCTCGTAGCCGCCGGCCACGCCGTATTTCGAGCTGGATTTCACGCTGCCCGGCGTGTTGCCGAGGCCCACCATCGCGCCGAAGCGGAAGTCGCCCAGTTCGCCGTCGTAGCGCACCGCGTTCGAGGCGCGTGTGAACAGACCGTCCTTGCGGTTGCCGGTGGCGGTCGAGCTGGTGGCCCACGAATAGTTCTGCGCATAACCCATCGGGTCGAACGGCAGCAGATAGTCGTAGGTCACGGTGAAGTTGCGGCCGAGCGTCAGCTCGCCCCACTTGCCCTTCAGGCCCACCGTGGCGCGGCGCGCGAAGATGCCGTCGGGGCCGTCGTCGAAGCTGCCGTTGGCGATGTCGATGCCGCTTTCGAGCCGGAACACGGCCTGCAGCCCGCCGCCGAGATCCTCGCTGCCGCGCAGGCCCCAGCGCGAGGTGTTCTTCGTGCCCGAACGCAGCTTGAACGCGTCGCCGCCTTGCGGCCCGGCGTGGCTGGTGTATTCGAGGCCCGCGTCCATGATGCCGTAGAGCGTGACGGACGAAACAGCCTGCGCGACGGGGGCCAGCACAGCCAACGTGGCGGCGAGCGAGGCGGCCAGCGCCGGGCGCGTCAGGGCGGGGCGGTGAATCGGTTTCATGACGGCGTGTCTCCAGTGTTGTGGTGTTGTGGGTTTGATAAGGACTGCGATTAAATCGGAGCGCTCGCCGCTGCCGGGTGTGCAGCAGTGGCGGGCGCGAAGGTGCGGGAGAAGGGCGACTGGGCGGCTGCCGTGATCGAATCGATCAACGGTGACCGACCGCAATCGATTGCCATCGACTGCGACCAACCGCAGCAGGCTGCGATCGACCATGACCGGCAGCGCCCGGCAGCGCCCGGCAGCAACCAACCGCAACCAACCGCAACCAGCGCAATCCGCCCTGACTCAGCCCGCCGCTGAAAATGCCCAGCAATCGTTGGCCGGGAATTCCAGCCAGTGCGGGCCGGCCGCGCGCGGCACCTGGCCGAACGCGCGCAGGCGCAGCTCGCCGCAATGGAACAGGTATTCCCAGCGGTCGCCCAGGTACATCGACGTCACCAGTTCCGCACGCAGCCGGTTCGCGCCGGGCGCGTCGGCCACCTGCACGCGTTCGAGGCGGATCACCGCCTGCGCCTGCTGGCCCGGCGCGAGCGTGTCGCGCGCGAGCGCCTGCAGTTGCCAGCCGTCGCCGGCCAGGGTGACGGTGTCGCCGGCCACCGCATCGACGCGCGCCTCGATGCGGTTGTTGCTGCCCATGAATTCGGCGGTGTAGAGCGAGCGCGGCGCGCCGTACAGCTCGGCCGGCGTGCCTTCCTGCTCGATGCGGCCGTTGCGCAGCAGCAGGATGCGGTCCGACATCGCCATCGCCTCGGCCTGATCGTGCGTGACGCACAGCGCCGACAGCCCGAGCGAGACGATCAGCTCGCGCAGCCAGGCGCGCGCCTCTTCGCGCAGTTTCGCGTCGAGGTTCGAGAGCGGCTCGTCGAGCAGGATCACGGGCGGGTTGTAGACCAGCGCACGGGCGATCGCGACGCGCTGCTGCTGACCACCCGACAACTGATGCGGATAGCGCGCGGCGAGATGGCCGAGGCCGAGCTGATCGAGCGCGGCCTGCACGCGTTGCCTGATCTCCGCGCCCGCCACGCGGCGCAGCTTCAGCCCGTAGCCGACGTTGTCCGCCACCGTGCGGTGCGGCCACAGCGCGTAGGACTGGAACACCAGCCCGAGCGAGCGCTCCTCCACCGGCAGGTTGACGCCGCGCGCGCCGTCGAAGAAGGTGCGCGCATCGAGCGCGATGCGGCCGTCGTGCGGCTGTTCGAGGCCGGCCACCGCGCGCAGCAGCGTGGTCTTGCCGCTGCCCGACGCGCCGAGCAGGCACACCACCTCGCCGGCCTTCAGTTCGAACGACACGCCCTTGAGAATCGGATTGGCGCCGTAGCTGAGAAACAGGTTGTCGACGCTGAGCTTATCCATGAAGTTTGACTCCGAAACGCAGGGCCACGCCGAGACCGGCGCCGACCATGGCGATGTTGATGACGGACAGGGCGGCCACCTGATCGACCGCGCCCGTGGCCCACAGCGAGACGAGCAGCGCGCCGATCACTTCGGTGCCGGGCGACAGCAGATAGACGGCCGTGGAATATTCGCGCTCGAAGATCATGAAGATCAGCAGCCACGCGGCCAGCAGGCCGAAGCGCACCAGCGGCAGCGTCACGTCGAGCGAGACGCGCGCGCGGCTCGCGCCCACGCTGCGGCCGGCCTCCTCCAGTTCGGGGCCGACCTGCATCAGCGCGCTCTGGATCAGCCGCATGCCGTACGCGAGCCACACCACCGTGTAGGCGATCCAGATGCTCCACATCGAGTTCTTCAGCTCGCGCAGCCCCGGCACGAACAGGAAGATCCACAGGAACGCGAGGCCGGCCAGCAGCCCCGGCACGGCGCGCGGCAGCAGCACCAGGTAGTCGAGCAGGCGCGTGGCCCAGTCGTTGCGTCGGTGGCCGGCGAACGCGACCAGCGTGTAGAAGCCCACCGCCAGCGCACCGCCGATCACGCCGATGCCGAGCGTGTTGAGGATCGCGCGCACCAGGTTGTCCTGATCGAACAGCTCGACGAAGTTGCCGAGCGTCAGCACCTCGGCCAGCGCCACGCCCTCGCCCCAGTTCGTCACGAACGCGCGCAGCACGATGCCCGAGATCGGCACCACCACCGTCAGCGCGAGCCACAGCATCACGATCGCGAGCGCGAGCCAGCGCCAGCCGCCGAGCGGCAGCACCGTCGAGCGGCCGGCCTTGCCCTTCACCGTGACGAAGCGGTTCGCGCTTTTCAGCAGCCGGCGTTGCAGCAGCACGAGCGGGAAGGTGATCGCGACGATGCAGATTGCCACCGCCGCCATCAGGTGATACGACGGCACGCCGAGCTTGTTGGTCAGCTTGTAGAGGTAGGTGGCCAGCACCAGGTGCCCTTCCGGATCGCCGAGCACGAGCGGCAGGCCAAACACCTCGAAGCCGAGGAAGAACACCAGCACGCCCGCGAATAGCAGCGCCGGCAGCGTCATCGGCAGGCTCACGTCGAGCGCCACGCGGAACGGCCGCGCGCCCGCTACGCGGGCCGCTTCCTCGACGTCCGAGCCGAGGTTGCGCAGCGCCGCCGACGCGTACAGATACACGTGCGGCACGTGCGTGAGGCCCACGATCAGCGTGATGGCCGCGATCGAATAGATGTGCCACGGCACCGTGTCGAAGCCGGTCAGTTGCTTGAACCACACCGAGTAGAAGCCCACCGGGCCGGCCGCCACCACGTAGCCGAACGCCAGCACCATCGGCGAGACGAACACCGGCGTGAGCAGCAGCGGTTCGAGCCAGCGGCGGCCGGGCAGATCGGTGCGCACCATCAGGAACGCGAGGATGCCGCCGAGCGGGATCGAGATGAACAGCATGCCGCCCGCGATCACGAACGAATTGCGGGTGGCCGACCAGAAATCAGGATCACTGAAGATGAAGCGGAAGCCGTCGATGCCGAGCGTGCGGTTCGCATCGAAGAACGGCGCCGACAGCAGGCTCTGGAACAGGATGAAGCCGAGCGGCAGCGCCACCGCCACGGTCAGCACCGCGACGACGATCCAGCGCAGCACGCCGGCCAGCGGCTTCAGGCCGCCCCCGTGCGGGGCGGGCGTGCCCGTGCCGGGGCGCGGGGGCGGCGCGGCCTTCGCGGCGCCGGGAGGACTGGTGGTGAGCATGAGTTCGCCCCTGCGGCCGCGCGGGCCGCATCGAGAGTGGGAAGGGGAGCGTGCGCGCGAACGCGCACCGGGCAGGGCGGCCGGGCCGCTGCGTCAGGCCCGACGCGGCTTGAGCGCTTGAATCAGCGCTTGATCGCGGCCTGCCATTGCTTGAGAAACGCGAGGCGCTTGGCCTGGTCGAGATAGACCAGCAGGCCCGCGCCGATCTGGATCGGCTTGAGCGAGGCGCCGAGCGTCTGGGTCAGCGCCGTCATCGAGGTTTCGCCGGTCACGTCGGAGCGGATCGAATACAGGTTGGCCTGGTTCGCGATCAGCGTCTGGCCGCGCTGCGAGAGCAGGTAATCCACCCACAGCCGCGCCGCGTTCGGGTTCTTCGCCTGCTTCGAGATGGTGGCGAGCCGGCTCACGACCTGCGTGTAGTCGCGCGGAAGCACATAGCCGATCGATTTGTCCTTCTTCGCCTTTGCGTAGGCATACGAACCGATGATGTTGTAGCCGATCAGGTTCTCGCCCGACGAGATCCGCTCCATCATCGCGCCGGTGCTCGATTGCAGCTTCGGCCCGGTCGCGCCGATCGCGCGCACCAGGTCCCAGGTGACGGTTTCGTTGACGTGTGCGTCCTGCGTCAGGTAGTTGAAGCCCACGCCCGATTTCTCGATGTCGTAGGTCGTGACCTTGCCCTTGAAGCGCTCGGGCTGCGATTGCAGCAGCTTGATCAGTTCGGCGCGCGTCTTCGGCACTTCGTTCTCGGCGATCAGGCGCTTGTTGTAGACGATCGCGAGCGGCTCGAACGTGGTGCCGTAGGCCTGGCGCTGGTAGTGCGCCCAGGCGGGGATGTTGGCCGCTTCCGGCGAATCGTAGGCGGCCATCAGGCCGTCGTTGACGAGCTTGACCTGGAGATCCATGGCCGAGCTCCACAGCACGTCGGCGCTGGTGCTCTTCGCCGCGTTCTCGCTGATGTAGCGGTTGTACAGCTCGGTGCTGTTCATGTCGTTGTATTCGACCTTGACGCCGTACAGGCTTTCGAAATCCTTGATCAGCGGGCGCACCAGGCTGGTGTCGGTGGTCGAGTAGACGATCAGCTTGCCTTCCTGTCTGGCCGCGTCGATCACGCCCTGGTAGTTACCCGGATAACCGGCCGGCGCTTGCGCGGCGGCGTTGCTCGCGGCGAGCGCCGACGCCAGGGCGAGCGCGGTGAAAGCGGTGAGCGCGGCCGTGACGCCGGACTTTGCATGCAGCATGTCTTCCTCCAGATGCCCGCCGACGGGCGGGACGATGTTTGTTTGTGTGGAGCGGATCGTAAGCGTCAGGTACTTTCAGTCTGCTTTCGTTTCGGGCCACAATAGCGTCCGTTTCGTCATGGATTTCCCGAGGTCGTCATGCGCGTGCTGCTGGTCGAAGACAATCCCTCCCTCGCGCAGTCGCTGTCCGACGCGCTGTCGGCCGCGCGCTACACGGTCGATCGGATGGCAGACGGCGAGGCCGCCGACCACGTGCTGCGCACCCAGGATTACGCGCTCGTGATCCTCGATCTCGGGCTGCCGAAGCTCGACGGGCTGGAGGTGCTGCGGCGCATGCGGGCGCGGCGCAATGCGGCGCCGGTGCTGATCCTGACCGCGCACGGCTCGGTCGAGGATCGCGTGCGCGGGCTGAACCTCGGCGCCGACGACTACCTCGCCAAGCCGTTCGATCTCACCGAGCTGGAAGCGCGGGTGCGGGCGCTGATCCGGCGCAGCGCCGGCCACGAGCAGGCGCGCATCGCATGCGGGCCGCTCGAATTCGATGGCGTCGGCGGCGGCTTCCGGCTGGCCGGCGAACCGCTCGCGCTGACGCCGCGCGAGCGCGCCGTGCTGGAGGTGCTGATTCTGCGCAACGGCCGCGCGATCAACAAGGAAGCGCTGTCCGAGAAGATCTTCGGCATCGACGAATCGGTGAACGCCGATGCGATCGAGATCTACGTGTACCGGCTGCGCAGGAAGCTCGAAGGGCGCGGGGTGGCGATCGTCACGCTGCGCGGGCTCGGCTATCTGCTCGAAGCGAAGGATGACGAAGCCAGCCCGGGCGCGGGCGGCGCATCGTGAGGCGCCTGAACCTGCGCATGCAGGTGGCGCTGTGGCTGCTCGCGCCGTTGCTCGGCCTGCTGGTGCTCGATTCCTGGCTGACCTACCAGCGCGCGATGAGCGCGGCGCATATCGCGTTCGACCGCACGCTGGCCTCGTCGCTGAAATCGATTCGCGAAGGCGTGCGGCTCGATCAGGGCGACGTGATCGTCGACCTGCCCTACCTGGCGCTGGAGATGTTCGAATCGAACGACGGCGGCAAGATCTACTACCAGATCCGCGAGGATGGCGGGCGCACCGTGACCGGCTATGCCGACCTGCCGCAGCCGCCGCTTTCGGCCGAGCCGTTTCGCGCGACGTTCTACGATGCGGTGTATCGCGGCGAGCAGTTGCGGATGGCCGCGCTGCGCCTGCCGGTGCACGACGTGCCCACCGCGCAGACGCGCATGGTGCTGGTGATGGTGGGCGAGACGATCGAGGCGCGGCAGGCGCTGGCGCGCGAGATCCTGACCGGCTCGCTGAAGCAGGAAGCGCTGCTGATCGTGCTCGCGCTCGGCATCGTGTGGTTCGGCGTGTCGCGCGGGTTGCGGCCGCTGTCGCGGCTGTCGGCCACGGTGGCCGCGCGCGCCGACGACGACCCGTCGCCGCTGCCGGCCGACGGCATGCCGGCCGAAATCGCGCCGCTCGTCGAATCGATCAACCAGTACATCGCGCGCACCCAGCGCATGCAGGGGGCGCGGCGGCGGTTCTTCACCGATGCCGCGCATCAATTGAAGACGCCGCTCGCGGCCGTGCAGGCCGGTGTCGAACTCGCGCAGCGGCCCGCCGAAGCGGCGCGTGCCGCCGATCATCTGCGGCGCGCGAACGGCGCGGTGCGGCAGGCGGCGAAGATCGTCCAGCAGTTGCTGTCGCTGTCGCGGCTCGAATCGGACGGGGCCGCTGCCATCGAGCGGCGGCGCGTGCCCTTGCACCGGCTCGCGCGCAGCGCCACGCTCGACTGGTCGCCGGTGGCGCGTGCGCGTGGCATCGACCTGGGCTTCGAGCACGAGGCCGACGTCGACGTGATCGCGCGCGCGGACCTGCTGACCGACCTGATCGGCAACCTGGTCGACAACGCGATCCGCTATGCGGGCGACGGCGCGGTGGTGACGGTGCGGGTGGGGCGCGATGCGGAGGGTGGGCACGGCGCGCGGCTTGCCGTGATCGACGACGGGCCGGGCATCGCCGCGCACGAGCGCGACGCGGTGTTCGAGCGCTTCTATCGCAGCTCGGCCACCGAATCGGTGGAAGGCTCGGGTTTGGGGCTGTCGATCGTGCGCGAGATCGTGCGCGTGCACGATGGCGCGATCGAGTTGGGCGATACGCCGGGCGGTGGCCTGACCGTGACGGTCAGGCTGCCCGGCGCGCCGGAGGACACGGAGGCCGCGCGCGGCTGAATGTTGCCGAACGCGCGGCGTGCGTCAGGCGTCGAAGCCGATTTCCGCATCGAGCGTCTGACCCACTTCGAGCACGCCCATGCCCGCGCCGGCCAGCACCGCGTGCTTGCCGAACGTCAGTTCGCCGTCGAATTGCGCGCTGCCTCGGTAGGTGCTCATGGTGTCGAGCGGTTCGTACGGATGGGCCGGGTTCGGGCCGCCGAGCTGTTGATCGATGGCCGGAATCGGGCAGCGCGTGCACAGCTTCACGAGCCGCAGCCGGATCGTGCCGGCCTCTGACTCGATGTCGAGATGCTCGACGTAGTCTTCCTCGTAAGCCTCCAGCCCCGAGATCACGAGGTTCGGACGGAAACGATCCATGCCGACCGACGGCACGCCGCGCTGGCCGAGCCGCGCGTTGAGGTCGTCGAGCGAAGACTGGCCGACCACCATCACCGGGAAGCCGTCGGCGAACTGCGTGTGCGTGACGATCTCGCCGGTCCACTGGCGGGTGACCTCGCGGCGCACGTCGGGCGAGAAGCGCACGAGCCGCGCCGGCACGCCCAGATACGCGCCGAACCATTGCGCCGTGGCCTCGCCCGTATCGAGCGCCTGCACGGTGTTGCGCCAGATCGTGACGGCCAGCGTGGGCGCGCCATCGAGCGCGTGCGTGTCGAGCGGCGTGTGCAGCGTCGGCATGCCGGGCGCGTCGATCGCGAGCGTATCCTCGCCGATCGTCACGCGCACCAGCGCCAGTTTGGCGTGCTCGCGCTGCGTGATCATCGCGCCCGACGGCTCGACCACCATCCAGCCGCGATCGTGTTCGAGGCCGCTTTCGAGCAGGCGGGCGCGCGTGAGCGAGATGCCCGCGCAGGATTTGATCGGATAGATGAACAGTTCGCTGAGGGTCGGCATGGCGGTGGCGCGCGGCGCGCAGGGCGGATCGTAAAGCGGGATTTTGCCAGATCGCCCGCGCCGTGCCTTGCCTTGCCGCGTGCGGTGCTCAGGCCGCGCCGAGCGGGAAGCTGCGGTCGAACGTGGGCGTGACGTCCAACGGCTGCCGCAGCAGGCCGACCTTGCGATAGAAATCGGCGGTGGCCTGCTGCTCGGCGATCAGCGGCGCTTCGATCGGCAGCCACTGCGTCTTGCGGCGCTCGAACTGGAGCCTTGCCGCCGCCTCCGAAATGCCGATGATGCGTGCGAGCGTGGCCGAGAACGCGTCGGCGTGCTGGTACGACCACACCTGCGCGCGCGCCACGCGCTGCACGAAGTCGTGCAGTACCGGGCGCTTCGCGGCGATCGCCGCATCGGTCGCGGCCACGTAGCTGAGGCCCGACGACAGCCCGCGCCCATTGACCAGCACGCGCGCGCGATGACTGGTTTCGGCCAGCGCCGTGTACGGTTCCCACGTTGCCCAGGCGTCGATCGAGCCGGTGCTCAACGCCAGCATCGTGTCGGCCGGCTGCAGGAAGCGGAAATCGACGGCCGTGGGCGGCAGGCCGGCCGCATCGAGCGCCTTCAGCGCCACGTAATGGCCGATCGAGCCGCGCGTGGTGCCGATCCGCTTGCCCTTCAGATCGGCGGCCGTGTGCAGCGTCGAGTCCGGCGCGACCATCACGGCGGTTCCGTAGGGGTCCGAACGGTTGGCCGCGATCGCCTTCACGCGTGCGCCGCCCGACAGCGCGAAGATCAACGGCGCGTCGCCGATCGGGCCGAGGTCGACGGCGCCGGCATTCAGCGCCTCGCCGAGCGGCGCGGCGGCCGGGAATTCGGTCCACTCGATGTCGTAGGGCAGGCCGTTCAGCGCGCCGGCCGCTTCTAGCAGCGCGCGCAGGCCGCCCTTCTGGTCGCCGGCCTTCAGCGTGACGCGCGGGCCGCCTTGCGCGAAGGCCAGCGTGCCGAACGCGGGCAGGGCGGCCAGCCCGGCGGCTGCGCCGGTGGATTGCAGGAAGCGTCGTCGGCTGCGCGAGTGGGCCTGGGTCATGGGTTGGAGTCCTTGTCGATGAATGGAATAGGGGAAAACGGGGAAAGTGGCCATGACGCCACTTCAGAAGGTTGCGCTGACGGCGGCGCTCTCCCAACACAACGGAAAACGTCAGCAGCGCCTTCAAGACGCGGAATTGCCGCAAGGTGACGACAGAAAGAAGAGTTAATCGGTGAATCGCGATGCAAGGGCGGACCATCGATATAAGGTAATGAAGATCGAGAAAACGGATTCATTGTTTCAGGTCATGGCGTCGCGCTGCGTTTTTCGTTCATTGTCTCGAAGCTCTGCTTATCAACAGTTCGCTCAATCCATTGAAGAAGAAAACCGGTATGCCAATTCCAGCGCATATGTGGCTCAAAGACGATGGCGGCGCAGTCATAAAGGGATCATCGATCGTCCAGGGTCGAGAGGGAAGTGCGGTAGATCACGGCGAATGGTTCGCGCTGTATAGGGATGACGGTCTCATCGATGATTTCACCTGGATCAACGGCGTACAGCGCGGCCAATTCCGGTTGCATCCGGCAGGGGGCCGAGGTATTTCGCTTGGCTGCATCACCCTGCCGAGCCGTGTCGACTTCCAGAGAATTCGTACCGCCCTGCGGCATACCGTGCAAATTCCCGCGCGAACTTCGGGGCTTCGTGCCTATGGAACGATCGAGGTCATCACGTATGGCAACACTTGTCCGTAGGCTGTTCAAGGTGGCATTGTTTGTCGGCCTGTTCTGGCTTTCCGTGCCCTACGTTCACACCTACCCCATACCCATGCCGGAAAGCCAGGCGCTCGCCTGGTTGCACATCGCGAATCGGGTTGGCATTCGCGATCCGGACGATTTGTATATCCCGTTCGTACTGCTGGCCAATCTGATCGTGGCGACGCTTGCCTACGTGACGATCATGAAGCTGTGGCGCTACGTTCGGCGTTAGCTTGGGCATTGGCAGGCGTAATTCAATCAATGCGGATAGCCACCCTGAATGTTCGACACGGGTTCCGCATCGATGCGCGCGAGCAGCGTGTCGATACCGCCCGGTGCATTGGCCGGGTTGCCCGATGCCCCATTGCGTGCCGCCGCCGCGCGTTCGCGATCGGCCTCGACGCCGCACATCAGGTTCGCGTCGGACCAGCGCGCGCCGGGCGCGGCCGCCGCGCGCAGCCAGCCGTCGCGATCGGCGATCAGCTCCGCACCCGCGAACGCGGCGGCGGGCCGGTCGGCGATGGTCGAGAAGATCGTCCACGCGCCGGGCGTGACCGCCGTGCAGGTGGCGCGCGGGCCGTCGGCCGGAACCTGCGCGGGCGGGCGGCTGTCGCGCGTGAGCAGCAGCGTTTGCCAGCGGGCATCCTCGAACGGCGGCACGGCGCCGGCATCGAGCGCGACGATCCGCACGCGCTGGCCGCTGCGCCAATGCGAGAGCGCTTGCGTGGCGCCGTCGGCGCATCGCACATCGAGCGCGGGGATCGGCAGCGGCACCGGCCAGCCCGCGCCGCTTTCGCTGCCGCCGGCGGCGGACAGCACGCGCAGGTAATCGAGCGCAGCCCAGATGTCGCGATCGTCGAGCCGGCCCGCGAACGCCGGCATGGTGGTGTGGCCGTCGCGGTCGCGCATGCCGGCCGCGACGTGCCAGAACAGTTCGCCGTCGAGCCGGCGCGCGAGCAACGGCCCGGCCACGGTGGGCGGCCACACCGGCAGCGCATCGGCTTGCGGGCCGTCGCCGCGCCCGCTCGCGCCGTGGCAGGCGATGCAGTGCTGCGCATAGACCTGCGCGCCGTGCAGCGTGGTGGCGACCGAGAATGCGGCCGGCGACGCCTGGAAACTGGTGGGCGCGGCCGGCGTGAGCCATAGCGCGGCGGGCGGCCACGGCGCGAACCACGCGGCGGCCAGCGCGCAGGCGGCCAGCGGCCAGCGCGCGCGGCGCCACAGCAGCGCGGCCAGCGCGAGCAGCAGGGCCAGCGTGCTCGCGATCAGCGCGAAGCCCACCTCGCGCGCGAGCCCGCGATCGATCGCCAGCGTTTCGGTGGCGACGCGCCGGCTCCACGGCCAGGCGGCCTGGCCGTGGCTGCGGCCGGCCAGGCCGAGCGCGTCGGCCAGCCCGCCGAGCGCGACCTGGCCGTCATGCAGCGCCGCCAGCAGCGGGTTCAGCCAGAGTTCGGGCGCGGCGCTCATCGCGATGCGCCCTCGCGGCTCCGTGCGCTACCAGCTCGCATCGAGGCCGAGGTGGGCAAGCGCGGTGCGGCGCAATTCCGCGAGGCGCGGATCGCCGCGATGGCGCGGGTAGGGCAGGTCCACCGCGAGTTCGGCCACGATGCTGGCCGGGCGCGGGCCGAACACCACCACGCGTTGCGCGAGAAACAGCGCTTCCTCCACGTCGTGCGTGACCAGCAGCGCGGAGAACCGCGCGCGCTGCCACAGCGCCACCAGTTCGCTCTGCATCGAGAGGCGCGTCAGCGAATCGAGCTTGCCGAGCGGCTCGTCGAGGATCAGCAGGCGCGGATCGTTGACCAGCGCGCGGGCCAGCGCGACGCGCTGCGCCATGCCGCCCGAAAGCTGATGCGGGAACGCATCGGCGAAATCGTCGAGGCCGACGCGCGCGAGCGCCTCGTCCACGCGATGCCGTTCGCGCTTCGGCACGCCGCGCGCATCGAGGCCGAGCGCGACGTTGGCGCGCACGCGCCGCCACGGGTACAGCGTCGGGTCCTGAAACACCACGATGCGCGACGGGTCCGGCCGATCGATCGCTTCGCCATCCTGATGGATGCTGCCTTGCGAGGCCGGCTCCAGCCCGGCCACCAGCCGCAGCAGCGTGGATTTCCCGCAGCCGCTCGGGCCGAGCAGCGCGACGAATTCGCCGGGCGCAACCGACAGCGAGACGTTGTCGAGCACCTGCAACGGGCCTTTCGGCGTGTCGAACCAATGGCTCGCGCGGCGGATATCGATGCGCGCGCCGGCAGCGGGCGCGGGCGATGGAGCAGCGGCGGCGGCACGCGGTGCGGCCGTGCCTGCGGTGGCGATCACCATTTGACGGTTCCTTTCTGCCAGGCCAGCGCGCGGTCGCGCAGCACGAACAGCAGCGTGATGAGGCCGGAGAACAGCAGCGCCATGACGATCAGCGCCGCATACATGTTGGTGTACGAGGCCCAGCCCTGCGCCCAGCTCAGATACCAGCCGAGGCCCGATTTCACGCCCATCATCTCGGCCACCACCAGCACCGTGAACGATGCGCCCAGGCCCATGAACAGGCCGACGAACACCTGCGGCAGCGCGGCCGGAATCGCCACGCGCAGCACCAGGAAGCGCGCGTTCGCGCCGAGCGTGCGGGCCACGTCGTAATAGGCCTTGCCGACACTCGCCACGCCCGACCACGTGAGCACCGCCACCGGAAAACCGGTAGCCAGCGCGATCAGGAACACGGCCGCCGACCAGCTCGACGGGAAGAAGTAGAACGCCAGCGGCAGCAGCGCGGTGGCCGGCAGCGGGCCGACCACGCGCAGCACCGGATGCACCCAGTAGCCGATCGCGCGCGACCAGCCCACCGCCACGCCCACCACGAAGCCCACCGTCGCGCCGGCCCCCACGCCCACGGCCAGCAGCTTCAGCGAATTGAGCACGCTGCCGCCGAGTCGCGGCCAATCTTCCAGGTAGACCTCGATCAGCGCCTGCGGCGGTGCGAAGAACGGCGTCGGCAGCCAGCCGGTCTTGGCCGTGGCGATTTCCCAGGCGGCCAGGCCCAGCGCGATCGCGGCGAGCCACGGGCCGGCCGGGCGCAGCCGCGCCAGCACCGCGCGGCCCGGCGCGACGAACGGGCCGCCCAGCGCGAGCAGTGCGATCAACACGGCGATCGCCCAGCCCGTCGTGCCGATCTCGTCGGTGTAGGCCCAGTCGGCGAAGCCCACGATGCGGTTCGGCCAGAGCCGGGCGATCGCACCGAAGCCGGCCCAGGCGAGCGCGGCAACGAGGCCCGCGCCCCAGATGCGCGAGGCGGGCGAAGCCGGTGCGGCGCACGCCGAGCAGGCGGCCGTGGCGGAAGGCGAAGGAGACGGCACGCGCTCCGCCGGGCGGCGGCGCGTGTCGAGGGCGGCGGAATCGGGCGTGGCCATGGCGTTACCCCAGCACGTTCGCGTACACCGCCTGCGCGAAGCGCTGCGGGTCGGTGGTCTTCTTGATCACGCCGATGCGGCGGAAATCGTCGGTATAGAACGCGATTTCCTGCTGCAGATCGACGTTGGTCGGATGGTGTTCATAGGTCAGCGTCGAATAGAGCTTGCGCAGGTCGTCCGGGCTGACCTTCGGCGTGTACTTCGCGAACAGCTTGGCCGATTCGTTCGGGTTCTCGCGCGTGTAGTCGGTGGCCTCGACGATCGAGCGCGCCAGCGCGGCGGCGGCCGGCCGGTCGTTGCGCACCAGCTCGCCGCGCGCGCCGATCACGCAGCAGACCTTGTGGCCGTATTCGTCCGAGAGGTTGCTCGCCAGTTGCGTGTACTTGCCCGGCTCGCGCTTTTCGAGCAGGTAGAGGTTCGGGTCGCCGTCGGCGATCGCGTGGATCTCGCCCTTGTCCACGGCCACGCTGAGCAGGTCGGCCGGATACTGACGCCAGCTCACGTCGCGCTCGGCGTCGATGCCGTGCTTGGCCAGCAGGATCGAGAAGAAGTTCTTGCCCGGCGAGGCCAGGTCGCTCACGCCGATGGTCTTGCCCTTGAGCGCCGCGAGCGAGGTCACGCCGGCGTGGTTCGCGCCGAGCATGCGCACGCAGCCGCCGTGCGAGCTGCCGATGATCTTCACGTCGAAGCCCGATTCGAGCGGCTTCAGCCAGCGGTGGATCATGCCCACCGCCGCGTCGGCCTTGCCGGTGGCGATCGATTCGAGCAACTGATCGGTCGAGCCGCTGTAGTTGACCAGTTCGACCGACAGGCCGTTCTTCTCGAAGATGCCGCGCTCCTGCGCGATGACGATCGGCGTCAGGCAGAACGCGCCCTGGTTCCAGGCGAACTTCAGTTTGCGCAGCGGCGGCGCGGACCACGCGGTGCGGCCGAGCGCGAGCGATGCGCCGGCCAGCGCGGCGGCCCCTGCGGTGCGCAGCGCGCGGCGGCGGTCCGGGCGGGCCGGTGCATGCGGCGCGGCGGGCGCGCCGTCCTGAACGGCGGCGGCCGGTTGCGAGTCGTGATCGAGCGAAGCGGACATATGACGGATTCCTTAACGTAGCGAGCGGTAGCGAAAGGAGCGCGTGTGACGGGCCGATACGTTGCCGGCCCGGTATGTGAATGTGATGCGAACGGCGTGAACGAGGCGCGCGGGCGGGGCCGCGCGCGAGCGTCAGTCGAGCAGTTCCGGTTCGGCTTCGACGAGGCCCGCATACAGGCTCTCGAACGATTGCAGCGCGCCGTCGGGCTTGCCGATCTGGCCGTGGGTGTGGCGCGCGGTGTCGGCGTCGATCGGCTTGGGCGTGCCGGCCGCCTCGGCCAGCAGCGCGGTGTGCGCGACGTTGTCGAGCGCGATGTACCACCAGGCGGCGGCCTCGACGGTCGGGCCGCCGGTCAGGATGCCGTGGTTCTTCAGGATCACGCCCTTGTGCACGCCGCCATCCGGCTTCACGAGCGCCTGCGCGATGCGGTCGCCCTCGCTGGTGTCGACCACCATGCCGGTGAAGTCGTCGAACAGCGCGTGATCCTCGTAGAACACGCAGGCGTCCTGCGTCAGCGGTTCGAGCGGGCGGCCGAGCGTGGACCACGCCTTGCCGTAGGTCGAATGCGTATGCGCGGCGGCCACCAGTTCGGGATGCGCCTCGTGGATCGCCGCATGGATCGCGAACGCCGCCTTGTTGAGCGGACGATCGCCGATCACGGTTTCGCCGCGGCCGTTGACGAGCAGCAGGTCGGACACCTTGATGCGCGAGAAATGCACGCCGAGCGGATTGACCCAGAAGTGGTCGTGCAGCTCGGGGTCGCGCGCGGTGATGTGCCCGGCCAGCCCCTGCGCGAAACCGAAGCGCGCGAACAGGCGGAATGCGCCGGCCAGCCGTTCCTGGCGATGACGGCGTTCGGCGGCCACGCCCACGCGCTGCGCGGGCGGATCGAACCAGAATTTCTGCTGCGGCTGCGATTTGAGC
>NZ_BAAILN010000066.1:253818-291585 GCF_054589155.1 Burkholderia sp. 3C | reverse complement strand
CCGCGCGCGGGAAAGCGCGGCGGCGGCCGGCGTTGCGAGGGTTTGACTACGGGCGTCGGGCTTGGGGGCGCGTGCGTTCGAAGCGGGGCCGGGCTCAGGCCGCGGCGCGGCGTTGCTGGCGTTCGGCGATCAGCGCGCGCGTGCGCGGCAGTAGCTCGCGGCCGTAATCGATGGCGTCGTCGAGCGGGTCGAAGCCGCGAATCAGGAAGGTCGTGACGCCGATGTCGTAGTAGTCGGCCAGCGCATCGGCCACCTGTTCGGGCGTGCCGACCAGCGCGGTCGAGTTCGAGCGGCCGCCGCTCAGTTGCGCGATCTCGGTCCAGAGCCGCTTGTCGACGCGCGGGCCGCGTTCGGCGGCGGCCAGCAGGCGCCGCGCGCCTTCGCTCTGCTGCGGGCCGCCCACGCCGAGGCCGGCGGCCTCGCGCAGCCGGCGCGTTTCGTCGAGGATGCGGCTCGCGCGCGCCCAGGCGGCGTCTTCGGTGGCGGCCAGGATCGGCCGGAACGACACCGAGAAGCGCACCGAGCGGCCTTGCGCGGCCGCGGCGGCGCGCACGCGGCCGGTCAGGTCGCGCACCTGGTCGAGCGATTCGCCCCACAGCGCGTAGACGTCCGCATGCTTGGCCGCCACCTCCAGCGCCGCAGGCGACGCGCCGCCGAAATAGATCGGCACGTGCGGCTTCTGCGCCGGCTTCACTTCCGAGAAGCCCTGGCGGAACTGATAGAACTTGCCGTCGTGATCGAACGGGCGGTCTTCCGTCCAGATGCGGCGCAGGATGCCCAGGTATTCGTCGGTGCGTGCGTAGCGTTCGTCGTGTTCGAGGAAATCGCCGTCGCGCTGCTGCTCGCTGTCCGAGCCGCCCGAGATGAAGTGCACGCCGAGCCGGCCGCCGCTGAACTGGTCGAGCGTGGCGATCTGGCGCGCGGCCAGCGTCGGCGCGGTGAAGCCGGGGCGGTGCGCGAGCATGAAGTTCACGCGCTCGGTCACGGCCGCCGCGTACGACACCGTCAGCGTGGCCGACGGGCCGGTCGAATGATGCGGCACCAGGATCCGGTCGAAGCCGGCCTGCTCGTGGGCCTGCGCGAAGGCGCGCACGTAGTCGCGATCGACCGCGTTGCCCGACGGCGGGTGGATCTCGGATTGCTTCTGGCTGGTGATCATGCCGATGAATTCGACGCTCATCGCGGTGCTCCGATGCGGACGGCCCGGTGGGGTGCGGGCGGGATGACGAGGCCGGCGGCGGCGCGAACGGCGGCCCCAGCCGGAACATGGCGGCCAGATTAGCGTCGGGATCATGCAAGACGTAAATAATTATTTGCGCAATGAATATCAAATTTGCATGGTTTGCGCGGGCGTGCGGGGAGCTTAGGCTGTGGGTCGATTGGTTGCTGGAGAATGGCTCGCGAACGCGCGCGTGATCAGGAGCGGCGAGCTGATGGCGAGTTGATTGACCGAGCCTTTCGCGGCCGGGCGCGTGCGCGTCCGGCCCGTTTGCGCTGGCGCGTTGGATGGTTTCATCGATCGTGCCGATCGCGTTGGTTGGTCGGATCGGGGTGATGTGGCGACGCTGGCGCTGGCCGAATGCAGCCGCTTCGCGCTCGCGCACATCGCGCCGCGCGAGCCGGTGGGAAGGATGAAGGGAAAGCGGGGTTGAGGCAGATGCAGCGGCGTATCGGTATCGGCAGGCATCGGACGGCATCAGGCCGCCGCATCCTCCACGCCGAGCGCCGCGAAGCGTTCGCGCGCCGCGCCGGCCACGGCCTGCGCCGGTGCGGCCAGCCGCTCGACGCCCTCGCGCTGCGCGAGCCACAGATCGATCGACGGCCGGAAATCGCTGACGTTGACGACTTCCAGCGCGTCGCGCAGCGGGCTGGTATCGAGCAGCGGCAGCGGCACGAGGCCGAGCCCGAAACCGTCCACCACGGCTTGCAGTTGCACGTCGCGGCTGAACGCGTCGAGCGCGATGTTGACCGGCAGGCGCTGCGCATCGAGCGCGCGCTTGAGGCTCGCGCGAAAGCCGCAGCCATCGGGGTTCAGGATCCAGCCGCGCGCATGCAGGTCGGCAAGCCGGCAGCGTTTCGGGCACGCGCCGCGTGCGGCCACCACCACCAGCCGCGTGGCGCACAGCCGTTCGGCCGTGACGCGCGGCGGCAGCGCCGTGTCGCGTGCCGCGAACACCAGCGCGGCGTCGAGTTCGCCGAGCGCGAGCCGGTCGAGCAGCGGGCCGGCCCAGCCGGTTTCGACGCGCGGCGCGAGCGATGGCCAGCGCGCGCGCAGCATCGCCACCAGCCCCGGCAGCAGCAGCTCGCCGATGCCGTGGGTGAGGCCCAGCCGGAACGTGCCGGCCGGCGGCTGGGTGGCGCGCACCATCTCGCGCAGCGCATCCACTTCGCGCAGCACCGCGCGGCACTGGTCGTGCACGCGGCGGCCCAGGTCGGTCGGCCGCGGCGGCTTGGTGTTGCGGTCGAGCAGCTCGACGCCGAGCGCTTCCTCGAGGTTCTGCACGCGCCGCGTGATGGCCGGCTGGGTGATGCCGAGTTCGTGCGCCGCGTGACTCAGCGACTGGCAGCGCACCACCGCCGCGAAAGCATCGATATCACCGATTTTCATGTTACTTTTGCATGCAATGTGTTCAGGGTTATGAGCATGAATCATATTCCAAGAGGTCCCCGATGAGTGCGTTTTCCTTGCATCAAACCGCCGCGGAGCAAGCGCAGCGCGCCGCGCCGCCGCTGGCCGAATTCGTCGCCGCGTTCTCGCGGCTGCTTGACACGCGTCCCGACGAGGCGCGCGTGGTGCAGGCCGGCGGCGCGCTGCTGGCCGACCTGGTGGCGCGCGACGACTGGCTGCCCGAGGCGTTCGCGCAGCCCGATCCCGAGCGCTACCAGCAGTTCCTGCTGCATCGCGATCCGGCCGGGCGCTTCTCGGTGGTCAGCTTCGTGTGGGGGCCGGGGCAGACCACGCCGATCCACGATCACACCGTGTGGGGGCTGATCGGCATGCTGAGGGGTGCGGAATATTCGCAGCCCTATGCATTGGCCGCCGACGGTACACCCTCGCTTCACGGCGAGCCGGTGCGGCTCTCCCCGGGGCAGGTCGAGGCGGTGTCGCCGTCGCTGGGCGACATCCATCGCGTCAGCAACGTGTACGACGATCGCGTCTCGATCAGCATCCATGTGTACGGCGCCGACATCGGCGCGGTCGAACGCGCCGTGTATCGCGAGGACGGCACGCGCAAGCGCTTCGTGTCAGGCTATACGTTGCCCGCCGCGGCCTGAGCGCGGCATCACTTTTCACGGCCTGATCGCGGCTTCACTTTTTCTTCTTCATCGATTCCCAGTCACCATGTCCGATTCCGTCGTGCCTTCCTTCGTGCTTGCCGATTCCGCCGCTGCCGCGTTTCCCGTGTCGACCGTCGCCGAGGTGCGCGCCGCGCTGCTCGCGCGTGACGAACTCGCGTTCGTCGATCTGCGCGAGGAAGATCCCTACGCGCAGGGCCACCCGCTGTGGGCCGCCAACCTGCCGCTGTCGAAGCTCGAACTCGAGGCCTGGACGCGCATTCCGCGCCGCGACACGCGCGTGGTGCTGTATGGCGAGGCGGGCGGCGTGGATCTCGCGCCGCGCGCGGCGCACGTGCTGGCCGCGCTCGGCTATACGCATGTGCATCTGCTCGAAGGCGGCCTCGACGCGTGGCGCGCGGCGGGCGGCGAACTGTTCATCGACGTGAACGTGCCGAGCAAATCGTTCGGCGAATACGTGGAATCGAAGCGGCACACGCCGTCGCTGTCGGCGCAGGAAGTGCAGGCGCTGATCGACACGCAGGCCGACGTGGTGATCGTCGATGCGCGCCGCTTCGACGAATACCAGACCATGAGCATCCCGACCGCCACCAGCGTGCCCGGCGCCGAGCTGGTGCTGCGCGTGCGCGAACTCGCGCCGGACCCGGCCACGCGCGTGATCGTCAATTGCGCGGGCCGCACGCGCAGCATCATCGGCACGCAATCGCTGGTCAACGCGGGGCTGCCGAACCCGGTGGCGGCGCTGCGCAACGGCACGATCGGCTGGCTGCTGGCCGGGCAGACGCTCGACCATGGCGCGGCCCGGCGCTTTCCCGACGAGGTGTCCGAAGCGAACCGCGAGGCGGCCCGCCGCAACGCGCGCGAGGTGGCCGCGAAGGCCGGCGTGACGCGCATCGCGGCCGCCGAGGTGGACGCGCTTGCGGAGGATGGCCGCCGCACCGTGTACCGGCTCGACGTGCGCACGCCCGAGGAATACGCGGCCGGGCACCTGCCAGGCTTCGCGAACGCGCCGGGCGGCCAGCTCGTGCAGGAAACCGATCATCACGCGTCGGTGCGCGGCGCGCGCATCGTGCTGGCCGACGACGACGGCGTGCGCGCCGACATGAGCGCATCCTGGCTTGCGCAGATGGGCTGGGACGTGCGCGTGGTGGAGCCGGTGGCAGCCAGCGAACGCTCGGCCACAGGCGCCTGGCGCGCAGCCGCGCCCGAGGCCGTGCCGGTCGAGCGTATCGCGCCGGCCACGCTGGCCGCCTGGCGCGCCGAAGCCGGCGCCGATGCGGATGCCGAGGTGGCCGTGCTCGACGTGACGGCCAGCGCGAACTACGTGAAGCGTCACGTGCCGGGCGCGTGGTTCGCGATCCGCGCGCAGTTGCGCGAGGCGCTGGCCGCGATCCCGGCCGCGCGCCGCTACGTGGTGACCTGCGGCACCGGCCAACTGGCGGCGTTCGCGGCGGCCGACCTGCGCGCGCTGCTGCCCGCCGACGTGGGTGTGTATCGGCTCGACGGCGGCACGCTGGCCTGGATCGACGCGGGCCTGCCGCTCGAAACCGGCGAGACGCGGCTGGCCACGCCGCGCACCGACCGCTACCGCCGCCCGTACGAAGGCACCCAGAGCGCGGCGGCCGCGATGCAGGCCTATCTCGATTGGGAGTTCGGCCTGGTCGAGCAACTGGGCCGCGACGGCACGCATCATTTCAACGTGATCTGAGCAACGGGCGGCGCTTTCGAGCGACCGCCCGCGTTCCAGGCCCACAAGCAGGCATGACCTGCTTGCCGCTGTTCCCGATGACGCGCCTGCCCGTGCGGCGTGTTCCAAGCCTTCCGTCTCGACCTCCGGCTTGCCCGGCGTACCTTTTCACGCCATCCGATCGTCCCGGCACGCGTCTGACGTGCTGCCGGGCGATGCCTCGTGCGCCCGTCGCCTGATGACGACATTGCTGTCTTACGAATTCCGTTCCATCTGTGGAGTTTTGAAAAGGCTATGTAATGTCTGGCGCTTTCGACCTGTACTGAAAATTAAGCGTTTGCGTAATCCCAATGGATATTGCATCGCAGCATCTCCGGCACAATATGACAATTGGGTTACGGCCGATAGCAAGCCAAAAGTAAATCAGGGTTTATGCCGGGAAAGGTTTCGAGGCTGGCCCTTTCAAATAAAAAACGCTTTGTGCAGCGCGCCTTAGCGCTAACCGTTTAGTGAATTCCCTCGTTGCAAACAGCCTACGACGTACATTTGATTGTTATTGAATCGTCAGCTTCTCGGTCAGAATGGCTCCCGCATGGAACTCGCCCATGCCGTGGGAAAAGACCAAAGAATCTTGAGGATGGAGAAGCAATGAAAAAGAACGTAGCGGTTGCCATGACGGCCATCGGTCTTGCAGTGCTGGCTACGGCCGCGCAAGCGCAGAGCAGCGTCACGCTGTACGGGATCGTCGATAACGGCCTGGCTTACCAGAACAGCAGCGGTGCGCTGGGTCAGACCTCGGGCGGCCATTCGTCGGTGAAGATGTCCACGGGCGTCTGGGCAGGCAGCCGCTTCGGCTTGAAGGGTGCGGAAGATCTGGGCGGCGGCACGAAAGCGGTCTTCACGTTGGAAGCGGGTGTGAACACGGCGAACGGCACGTCGCAATTCTCGGGCGGCATCTTCACGCGTCAGGCCTTCGTCGGCCTGTCGGATTCGAAGTACGGTACGTTGACGGCCGGCCGTCAGTACACGGCCTACTACACGCTGCTGTCGCCGTATAGCCCGACCACCTGGCTGACCGGCTATTTCGGCGCGCACCCGGGCGATATCGATTCGCTCGACACCAGCTACCGCGCGAACAACTCGCTCGTCTACATGTCGCCGAAGTTCTACGGCTTCACGTTCGGCGGTTCGTATTCGTTCGGCGGCCAGCCGGGCAGCGTCAACGCCGGCTCGACCTGGAGCGCGGGCGTGCAGTACATGAACGGCCCGCTCGGCGTGGCGGCGGCATTCCAGCGCGTGAACAACGCGGCGTCGGGCGGCGGCGCATGGAGCGCGAACTCCACCACCTCGAACGGCGGCGCGCAGGCAGCCGTCTCGGCGATCAACAACGGCTACATCACGGCGCAGGCGCAGCAGCGCGTGGCTGTCACGGCGGGCTACCAGTTCACGCAGCAGTGGGACGTGTCGGTGTCCTACTCGAACGTGCAGTACATCCCGGGCTCGAACTCGACGTTCCGCAACACGGCGATCTTCAACACGGCCGGCGCCGTGCTGCATTTCAGGCCGGTTGCCGTGTGGGATCTGGCGGTGGGCTACAGCTACACGGCCGCCACGCTCGCCAACGGCGTCGCCAGCGCGGCGCGTTACCACCAGGTCACGGCATCGCAGTACTACAGCCTGTCGAAGCGCACGGGCCTGTACGCGGTCGAGGCTTACCAGCACGCGTCGGGCAACACGGTGTCGAACGGCCGCGTGATCGCCGCCACGGCATCGATCGGCGACGGTTTCAATTCCACGCCGGCCACCAACAAGAACATGGTCGGTTTGGGCGTGGGTATCATCCACCGCTTCTAAGCCTCCGCCGGTGCGCGGCGCCTGGCGTCGCGCACATGACGAAACGGGCAGCATCCGCGTTGGCGGGGCTGCCCGTTCTGCATTGGGGAGGCGGGAAGGTGCGCCGCTACGGGCGCGGGGCGATGCGGTGGCGTTCAGCCGTGGCTGTCGACCCAGGCGCGAGCCCAATCGAGGCCGGCGTGGCGCGCTTCGTCTTCGGTATCGAACACGCCGAGCACGCTCGATGCTTCGACGAGGCGGTTGTTGCGCGTGATGGTGCCGCTGGCCGCGTAGCGGTCGGGCTGCATGATTTCTTCCTGCTGGAGGATGGCGTGTCCCCAGATCTGATAGCCCTGGTAGCTTTCGGCTTCCATCAGCGCAGCACCTGGGCGCGCACGCCGCCCGGCGCGCCGACGCGCAGCACGTTGCCGTCCGGCGTGAACAGGCGGGGAATTTCGGGGGTGCCCGGCGCGGCATGCGGCGCCACGGCTTCGCCGACGCGCGGCTTGGTGGCGGCCTTCGCGGTGTCGAGCGCGGGCGGGCGCACGCCGGCATCCACCAGGCGCGGCGCGACGCGCTTGTGCTTCGTCGCTTTCGGCAGGCCTGCCTGCGTATCGCGATGGGCGCCGCCGCGCGATTCGGGCGGGTTCCAGATTTCGACATAGCGGTCGCCTGCGAATGCCGGCGACGCAACCGCCAGCAACAGCAACCCGCATCCAACCAGTTTCATGTGTTCTCCGTGTTCGCCGGAATGGGCAAGGCCCGGTTCCGGGCTGGCCCGCGCGCTGCGCGGTGACCTCGCGCGGCGGGTGTCGGCCAGCGCGTGATTGTCTCACGGACGTACGGACGAACAGGCGATTTTTACCGCGGGCCGGGCGCCGAAAGACTGGATGAATATACAGTATTTCGGAAGGCGTGGCGATCGAAGAACCGACGGCTGGCTGCCGGCCCAGACGGGGCGCGGGTTCGGCGGGCGCGGGGCGCGGCGGGTGTTCTCCCGATGCCCGACGAGCCGTGAGGCGCAGGCCGCAAGACCGTCGTGTGCGCGCGACGCCGGGGGACAATGCGGCCGGCCCGTGATAGGGCCGGCGGGGCAATGATGCGCAGCGGCGCAACGGGGATGGCGCCAAGCATGCAGCCGGAATTCAATCGGAATTCAGCCGCATATTCAACCGAACCTCAGCGCCCGTAGCTGCCGGTGCGCAGCGGCTGCGCGTCGTCGTGCGCCACCGCATCGCTCATCGGCTCGACCACCACCGGCACGCGCTGCGCGATCGCGCACATCAGCTCGTAGCCGATCGTGCCGGACGCTTCCGCCACTTCGTCCACGTGCACTTGCTGCCCCCACAGCTCGACATGCGAGCCGACCTTGGCGTCGGGGCAGGGCGTGAGATCGACGGTCAACATGTCCATCGACACGCGGCCCACCACGCGCGTGCGCACGCCGTCGACGGCGATCGGCGTGCCGGTCGGCGCGTGGCGCGGGTAGCCATCCGCGTAACCGCAGGCCACCACGCCGATGCGCATGGTTTGCGGGGCGGCGAAGCGGCGGCCGTAGCCGACGGTTTCGTCGGCCGCGAGGGTCTGCACGCCGATCAGCTTGCTGCTCAACGACATGGCCGGCTGCAAGCCGGTATCGGCGATGTCGCGCGCGATGCCGGTGGGCGACGCGCCGTACAGGATCGTGCCGGGGCGCACCCAGTCGCGATGCGCGGCCGGATGCCAGAGCACCGCGGCGGAATTCGACAGCGAGCGCTCGCCGGGCAGGCCTTCGGTGGCGGCGTCGAACACCTGCATCTGCCAGTCGGCCTGGCCTTCGTCGGCATTGGCGAAATGCATCATCAACGCGATCCGGCCGATCGACGGCGCGGCCGCCGCGCGCGCCCAGGCCGCGCGGTAAGCCTCGGGCCGGAAGCCGAGCCGGTTCATGCCGGAATTCATCTTCAACTGGATGTCGATCGGCTGCGACGGGCGCGCCGCTTCGAGCAGCGCGAGCTGTTCGTCGCCATGCACGGAGACGGTCAAACGGTAGCGATCGGCGGTGGCCACGTCGGCGGCGTCGAACACGCCTTCGAGCAGCAGCACCGGCTTGGTCCAGCCCAGCTCGCGCACGCGCACGGCCTCGTCGAGATCGAGCAGGGCGATGCCGTCCGCACTGGCCAGCGCCGGGTAGATGCGTTCGATGCCGTGGCCGTACGCGTTGGCCTTCACCACGGCCCACACGCGGGCCGCGCCGGCGCGCTGGCGGATGACTTCGAGGTTGTGACGGACGGCGGCGGGGCGGATCTGGGCCAGGATCGGACGGGGCATGGTGTTCTCGGGCGGATTCGGCTTGAACGCGCGGCGCGGCGGCCTCGATCGGGCTTCGACCGGCGCTGGATCGCGCGTAACGTTGAATTGGCAGTGACGAGCGCCATCTTATTGGCTTTGAGGCAGTTTTATTTAATGTATTTGTGGATTTTTTGGTAAAGAGCGCCGGTTTGGCGGGCTTGGCACGGCCTTGTCCGGCGCCGTTGCAGGAACGGAAACTGCGAGATTTTCCGGACGGATCGAGCGCGTGGCATCGGTTGCTCGACCGATGGGCAAGCAGGCCGCCGCGCGGCATGCTGGCTCGCGAGCGGATTCATGAATGAGTTCGTTGAAGCAGCCGGATCGGCGTCGGTGCGGATGGGCCATCCATCGCTACCATGGCGCGTCCGCGGCAGCCTCACACGACGTTCACGGAATCGACGTAAAGTGTGAGATTAATCCCATTGCGATGCCCCTGAAGGAGCGACCCATGTCCTCGTCAGACCGCCCCGTCCGGGTTCCCGGCCCCGATCATCCGATTACCGTTTCGCCCACCGGCGCGCAGGTGCGCGTGCTGGCCGGCGGCGCGCCGCTTGCCGATTCGCACGGCGCGCTGACGCTGCGCGAGGCGAACTATCCACCCGTGCAATACGTGCCGCGCGCCGATGTGGACATCACGCGCGTGGTGCGCAGCACGCACACCAGCTACTGCCCGTACAAGGGCGAGGCCACGTATTACACGATCGTCGGCCTCGGCCCGCGCGGCGAAAACGCGATCTGGTCGTACGAAGCGCCTTATGACGCCGTGGCCCCCATTTCCGGCCACTTCGCGTTCTACCCCGAGCGCGTCGACGCGATCGAGATCGCGCCTTGAGCCGTTTTTCAACGATTGCGTAACCGTTGCCGCCGCTTGCACGAACTGACGTGCACCGGCGCGCCGGCGGACCGCGCGTCCTCCGCCTGACCGACCCGCCCGCTCGCCCGCGCGACCGGGCACTTCTCCCTCTCCGGAACGCCACGATGACCAAGAACGAACTGACGGCGCACACGCTCGCGTCGACGCTGGAGCAGGACCTCAGCGAAGTCCGTCGCGCCAGCGTTGCGCTGGCCGCGCCACTGAGCGCCGAGGATCAGGTGCTGCAATCGATGCCCGATGCCAGCCCGACCAAATGGCACCTCGCGCACACCACCTGGTTCTTCGAGACCGTGATTCTCGAACGCCGCCTGCCGGGCTATACGCCGTTCGATGCGCGCTATGCCTTCCTGTTCAACTCGTACTACGAAGCGCTCGGGCCGCGTCATGCGCGGCCGCAGCGCGGGATGCTGTCGCGGCCCACGCTCGACGAGGTGCACGCCTACCGCCGCCATGTCGATGCGCATCTGCTCGAACTGGTGCGCGGCGCGGACCTGCCGCTGCTGGTCGAGATCGCGCCCGAGATCGTGCTCGGGCTCAATCACGAGCAGCAGCATCAGGAGCTGTTGCTGACCGACATCCTGCATGCGTTCTCGGTCAACCCGCTGCGGCCGGCCTATCGCGACGACGGCGGCGCGCCGCGTCTCACGGGCGCGCCCGAGCTGCCCGCCGATGCGCGCTGGCTCGCGCATCCGGGCGGCATCGTCGAGATCGGCCACGACGGCAACGGCTTCGCATTCGACAACGAAGGCCCGCGCCATCAGGCGCTGGTGCGGCCGTTCGAGATCGCCGACCGGCTCGTCACGAATCGCGACTACGCGGCGTTCATGGCCGATGGCGGCTATCGCACGTCCGCGCTGTGGCTGTCCGACGGCTGGGCCGCGGTGCAGCGCGAGGGCTGGTGTGCGCCCGCTTACTGGCAGCCGCAGCCGGGCAGCGAGGACGGCGTGCAGGCGGGCGGCGATCCGCTGGCCGGCTGGCTCGGCTTCGGCCTCGACGGCGCACAGCCGCTCGACCCCGATGCGCCGGTCGCGCAACTGAGCTTCTTCGAGGCGGCGGCCTATGCCGAATGGGCCGGTGCGCGCCTGCCGACCGAATTCGAATGGGAGGCCGCGTTCGGCCTGCCCGGCATCGCGCAGATGCTCGGCCACGTGTGGCAGTGGACGCGCTCGTCCTACGACCCGTATCCGGGCTTCCGCCCGCTGCCCGGCATCGCGTCCGAATACAACGGCAAGTTCATGGTCGGCCAGCAGGTGCTGCGCGGCAGCAGCATCGCCACGCCGCGCGGCCACGCGCGCCCGACCTACCGCAATTTCTTCCCGCCGGCCGCGCGCTGGCAATTCACAGGAGTGCGCCTTGTACGAGACCTCTGACCTGTTCCGCGCGAATCCGGGAGCGGCCCCCCGCACCCGCACCTCCAACCCGTTCGGGCGCGATCTGATCGATGCGCTGGCCACCCGGCCGCGCAGCATCTCGCCCAAATATTTCTACGATGCCGCCGGCTCCGCGCTGTTCGACCGGATCTGCGAGCTGCCCGAGTACTACCCCACGCGCACCGAGCACGCGATCCTCGAACGGCACGCGGCCGATATCGCGGCGGCGATCGGCGCCGATGCGAACCTGATCGAGTTCGGCGCCGGCTCGCTGTCGAAGATCCGCTTCGTGCTCGATGCGTGCCTGGCCGGCGAGCCGCCCGCGAGCTACGTGCCGGTGGATATCTCCGCCGCCTACCTGCGCGACGCGGCGCTCGCGCTGCGCCGCCATTACCCCGAGCTCGCGGTGGAACCGGTCGCGGCCGATTATCTGCAGGCCGAATCGATGCAGGAACTGGCGCGCGTGCCGGACCGGCGCGTGGGCATCTTCTTCGGCTCGACAATCGGCAATTTTTCGAACGACGAAGCCGATACGTTCCTGCGCCGCACGGCCTCGCTGCTGGCGGGCGGCGGGCTGCTGATCGGCGTCGATCTGGTGAAGGACACCGAAATCCTGAACCGCGCCTACAACGATGCGGCCGGCGTGACGGCGGCGTTCAACCTGAACCTGCTGGCGCGCGCGAACGCCGAACTGGGCGCCGATTTCGAACTCGCCGACTGGGCGCACCGCGCGTTCTACGACACGCACCTGCAACGCATCGAGATGCATCTGGTCAGCCGCCGCGATCAGACGGTGCACGTGAACGGCCGCGCGTTCGAGTTCGTCGAGGGCGAGACGATCCATACCGAGAATTCGCGCAAGTTCACGGTAGACGGCTTCCGCGCGATGGCCGAGCGCGCGGGCTTCGTGCCGGGCGCGGTGTGGACCGATCCGGCCGGCCTGTTCAGCCTGCACTGGCTGGCCAGCCCGGCGAAGTAACGGTTCGAGATCCGAAGTAACGAAGCGCGCTCGGCCTGCGTCGGGCGCGCCGGTAAATTCGAATTGACGTTCGGTGTGCGATCGAATTACGATGGCAGCCAGTTTCCGGGATAGACCCGGAGCACTTCACACTCTTGAGGGAGCCTCATGAGCACGCAGTCCAGGCGCTTCGACGCGCTCGTTTTCATCGGCCGTTTCCAGCCGCCTCACCGTGGTCACCTCGATGTCCTGAAAGCCGCCTTGGCGCAGGCGCCGCGCGTTTGCGTGCTGATCGGCTCGACCGACCGCCCGCGCACCATCAAGGATCCGTTCTCGTTCGACGAGCGCCGCCAGATGCTCGAATCGCTGCTCGACGACAGCGAGCGCGCCCGCGTGAAGATCGTGCCGGTGCAGGATTCCACCTACAACGACACCGATTGGGTGCGCTGGGTTCAGCAGTCGGTGGCCGGCGCGCTCGGCGGCGATGCGGTGCAGGCGAGCATCGGCCTGATCGGCCACGAGAAAGATGCCTCGTCGTACTACCTGCGCATGTTTCCGCAATGGCCGTTCGTCGAGGTCGAGCCGAGCGAGGATATTTCGGCCACCGAAATTCGCGAGCAGTATTTCGCCGAGCGGCCGAACAGCTTCGTGTCGTGGGCCGTGCCCGCGCCGGTGTTCGCGTGGCTGGAGGCGTTCCACACGCGTCCCGAGTTCGCGCAGCTCAAATCCGAAGCCGAATTCATCGCCGCGTATCGCAGGAAGTGGGCGGCCGCGCCGTATGCGGTCACGTTCGTGACCGTCGATGCGGTGGTGGTGCACTCCGGTCACATCCTGCTGGTGCGCCGCCGCAGCGCGCCGGGGCAGGGGCTGTGGGCGCTGCCGGGCGGCTTCGTCGAACAGGACGAACGGCTCGACGCGGCCTGCATCCGCGAGCTGCGCGAGGAAACCGGCCTCAAGCTGCCCGAGCCGGTGCTGCGCGGTTCGCTGAAGGATCGCCAGGTGTTCGACCATCCCACGCGCTCGCTGCGCGGGCGCACCATCACGCACGCTTCGCTGTTTCACTTCCCGACCGGCGACCTGCCGCGCGTGAAGGGCAGCGACGACGCCGACAAGGCGCGCTGGGTGCCGCTCAACGAGTTCGAGACGATGCGTGACCGCATGTTCGAGGATCACTTCGACATCGCGTATCACTTCCTCGGCAAGCTGTAACGTTTCTCCGCATCACACGCCCGGCGCGAGCCGGGCGCGTTTGGTCCGCCGGGACAGACCCGGCGGCTTCCCCCCGGTCCAGAGGAGCTCTGACCATGCAAACCGCAGACGCCGGCGGCCTCGCCGCGATTCTCGCCAATCCGATTCTCGATACGGATTCCTACAAGGCTTCCCACTTCCTGCAATATCCGCCCGACGCCACGGCGATGTTTTCCTACATCGAATCGCGCGGCGGCCGCTATGCGCGCACGCTGTTCTTCGGGTTGCAGATGCTGCTCGAGACGCACCTGAGCCGGCCCGTCACGCACGCGATGATCGACGAGGCGCGCGAGTTCTTCGCGCTGCACGGCGAGCCGTTCAACGAGGCCGGCTGGCGGCGCGTGGTGGAGCGCTACGACGGCTACCTGCCGCTGCGCATCCGCGCGGTGCCGGAAGGCTCGGTGGTGCCGGTCGGCAACGTGCTGATGACGGTCGAGTGCGACGATCCCGAGCTGTTCTGGCTGGCTTCGTATGTCGAAACGATTTTGCTGCGGATCTGGTACCCGGTCACGGTGGCCACGCGCAGCTGGCACCTGCGGCAGACGATTCGCGGCTATCTGGAGCGCAGCGACGACGATCTCTCGCAACTGCCGTTCAAGCTGCACGATTTCGGCTCGCGCGGCGTGTCGAGCGCGGAATCGGCCGCGATCGGCGGCGCGGCGCACCTGGTCAGCTTCATGGGTTCGGACACGGTGCTCGGCGTGCTGGCCGCGAACCGCTGCTACCGCGAGCCGATGGCCGCCTATTCGGTGCCGGCCGCCGAGCACAGCACCATCACCGCGTGGGGCCGCGACGGCGAGGCCGACGCGTATCGCAGCGTGCTGGCGCGTTGCGGCAAGCCGGGCGGCCTCGTCTCGGTCGTGTCGGACTCCTACGATCTGTTCGCCGCGCTCGACCTGTGGGGCGGCCCGTTGCGGCAAGCCGTGATCGATTCGGGCGCGACGCTGGTGGTGCGGCCCGATTCGGGCGATCCGCAAACCATCGTGCTGCGCACCGTGCGCGCGCTCGACGCGTCGTTCGGCTCGACGGTCAACGGCAAGGGCCGCCGCGTGCTGAACCATGTGCGCGTGATTCAGGGCGACGGCGTCAACGAGGCTTCGATCGAGGCGATCCTGGCGGCGCTCGACGCGGCTGGTTATTCGGCCGGCAACGTGGTGTTCGGCATGGGCGGCGCGCTGTTGCAGCAGGTCGATCGCGACACGCAGCGCTTCGCGATGAAGTGCTCGGCGATCCGGCGCGGCGAGACGTGGCAGCCGGTCGGCAAGGACCCGGTCACCGATCCGGGCAAGCGCTCGAAGCAGGGGCGGCTGACGCTGCAGCGTCACCGCGCGACGGGCGACTATCGCACCGTCGCGCTGCCGGCGCAGTGGAGCGACCACACCGTCGAAGGCGAATGGGAGGATGCGCTGCACACCGTGTTCGACACGGGGCGGCTGCTCGAGGAAACGACGCTGGCCGAGGTGCGTGCTCGCGCGCATGCGGGGGAAACGCTGGCGGCGGCAGCGGCCTGATCTATCGGCAAGCGTGAAAAAACGCCGGCGCAGCGATGCGGCCGGCGTTTTTTATCGTGTCGCAGCGTGCTGCGACACGAGCGCCGCGCCGCCTCAGGCCGAACGCGCCATGAACGCACGGCGGCACGCAAGACGCACGCGCGCCGCGATCCTCACCAGCGCCAGCCCGTTCTGCGCCCACACGCCCATGCCATAGTCGCGCCCCGGCCCGGCCGTGCTCGCGAGCTGATCCGAGATCCCGGTCGGTTCGAGCTTGCGGGTCCAGTCGGCCGTGCGAAACAGCATGTCCCACCACGGGAACAGCACGCCGAAATTGCAGCCATAGGCCACGCCGGTGTGGCCGTATTCGACCGCATGATGACGGCGATGAAACGCCGGGCTGACGATCAAACGCTCCAGCAGCGGCCCGTAGGCGATTCGCGCATTGACGTGTTGAATGCTCTGCAAGGTATTGCTGACCGCCACCAGCACCACGTATTGCCCCGGCTGCACGCCGATCAGCAGCGCCAGCAGTGCGAAGAACGCGCCCTGCACGACCACGTCGACGAAGTGATTGCGATCGTCGTTCCAGAACGACATGCGCTGCTGGCTGTGATGCACGGCATGCAGCTCCCACCACACGCCGAAGCGATGCTGCCAGCGGTGATACCAGTAGCCGGCGAAATCGAGCGCGACCACGTAGATCGCGAACGACACGAGCGGCTGATCGGATACGCCGGGCCAGAACTCGTCGAGGTTGACGTTCCAGACGCGGTGCACCTGCATCCAGGTTTCGGCGTGATTGAACAGCGGTTGCAGATAGACGAAGAACAGCCCGTTCACCACGCCGAGCTTGGCGATCCAGGTGTACCAGATGTCGGCGCGCACCGGCCGGCGGTCGGGCCAGCGTTCGAGCGGCCGCCAGGCTTCGAGCGGGCGCAGCACCGCCCAGGTCAGCGCGATCTCGCACACGGCCACGATTACCCAGTACAGCGCATCGTAGATGTCCTCGTCGTAGTCCATCAGATGCACATGGAACAGCAGCGGCTGCACCAGATCGACGAACACGCCGCTTTGCACGGCGCCGATCAGGTTGTCGGCCGAAGCCAGCAGCGTATCGAGCATGACGGCCTCCGTCAGTCGGGGTTCGGCGCGTAGACGGGCGCGCGATCGGCGAAGAACAGGCCGTGCGGCGAGCGGCCCACGGCGATCGTGGTGACCAGCTTGCGCGTGCTCAGGTCGATCACGCCCACATGACGCGAGAAGCGGAACGTGACCCACAGGAAACGCTTGTCGGCCGACAGTTCCATGTCGTCGGGGCCGGGCATCAGGCCGGTGATGTCGCCGGTGTTGGTCAGCGCGGTGTAGTCGAGCACGCTGATGGTGCTGTCCACGCGGTTCGTGACGGCCACGTGGCGGCCATCGTCGAGCGAGCGGAAGTTGTGCGCGCCGCGCCCGGTGTGGATCTTCTTCACTACCTGATGCGTGACGCAATCGACCACCGCCACGTCGTCCTCGCCGGTCATGCCGACCAGCAGGTAGCGGTTGCCCGGCGTCATCCACAGACCGGCCGGGTCCTGCCCGACGTGCATGCGCCAGTCCACCGTTTGCGTCGGCAGGTCGATCGCCACCACCTCGCCCGACTCCTGCAGCGTGACGTACACGGTGCGGTTGTCCGTCGAGAACGTCATGTGGCTCGGCATTTTCGCGAGCGGCAGGCGCTTGGCGAGCGTGAAGTGCAGCGGCGCGTCGTAGTGGTAGATATCCACGCGATCGAGCCGCAGCGCGTTCGTGACGAACCAGTGGCTGTCGGGCGAGAAGCCGAGCTGATACGGATCCTCGATGTCCTGCAGCGTGCCGACCACGCGGCCGGTCGGCGGGTCGACGAACATCAGGCTGTCGGACACGGAGTTCGCCACGATCAGCGTCTTGCCGTCGGGCGTGATCATCAGGTGATGCGGTTCCTTGCCGGCCGGCAGGGTGTCGACCACCTTGCGGGTGGCTTCGTCGATCAGGTTGATCCTGGCTTCGCCCGAATCGAGCACGATGACGTTGTCGGCGTGGGCGGCGAGCGGTGCGCCGGCGGCGCAGCATACGGACAGCAACAGCACGCGCAGGCGCGCGGCGGGGGAACGGAACATCTTGGACTTCCTGAGGCGGGCGTGAGGTAAGCGGAGCCATGCGGCGCGGCTCGGGCGAGCGCGCGCACGGCAGACGCGCAAGTTACCGGCTGCGTATTCAGGCGTCCAATGCATTGTGCGGATGAGACGATGCGCTGCGCGTATGAGTGGAACAATCACGGCGGGCTTGCGCCCCAGCGCGTTACGGCGCGCAGCAATGCAGGGGAAATCGAAGGCCGCGTGCAAGCGGATCGACGGCGCGACGCAGGTTCGGTGGAAGCGTGGTTGAAAGTCGCCGGGAAGAATCGAGCGTAGATGGTTGTGCGTGCAACCGGTTGCCTGCGCAACAATGGGCGCCCGATACAGGGCTTCAGCGCAGCGTGCCGAACACGCCACCGAGCGCGGTGCGCAGCAGGTCGCCCGAGGTCGGCCGGCTCACGAAGCTCATGGCCGGCGCGTAAGTCAGTTCGAAGATCAGCGCGCCCACCGTTTCCGCGTCGATCCGCAACGCCGGGTCGAGCGCGAGCAGCCGCTCGCCGAGCGTGCGCCAGTGCGAGCGCAACACGGCTTCCTGCGATTCGCGGAACGTATCGGCGGGTTTGGCGTGGCGCGCGTATTCGAGGATCAACAGCGGCCAGTTGCCTTCGCGCGAATGCTGGTCGGCCCATGCGGCGATCCGGTCGATTGCCTCGGGCAAGGCGGCCGCGCCGTCGATCGCCGCGTGCAGATCGGCGAGGCTGCGCTGGCCGTGCGCCTCCAGCACTTCGAGAAACAGCGCTTCCTTGCCCTGGAAGTTCGAGTACACCGCGCCCTTGCTGAAGCCGGCCACTTCCGCGATACGGTCGAGCGAGGTGGCCGCGTAGCCGTCGCGCGCGAACATCGCGACCGCGACCTCGAGCAGCTTGATGCGCGTTTGCGCCTGACTTGCCTCGCGGGTCAGCCTCGCCATGCCTGTCTCCCTGTGGAATGAGTGGGGGTTGGTTGAATGCCCGTCAGTATACAGATACCATTCGGTATTTGAATCGACTGGTTTGTCTTATGTACAAGAAAGGAACCGCCCTGGAATTGCAGTTTTCGCCGCGCCGGCTGACCGGCGAGGCCGGCCAGCCGTTGCAGATCGAACTGGCCGCCGACGAGGCCGACCGGCTCTACCACGCGCTCGACGCCTATCTGGCTGGCAATCCGGTGCAGGGCATGGAGCCGCTCGTGCTGAGTTTCGATGACGCCGCTCCACCTTCCACCGGCGACGCCAACGGCAATGACGATGCAACCGCCGTACCCGCCAACGCCAGCGAAGGCGCCGCGCCGGCCACCGATTTTCAACAGTTCGTTTGCCTGATCTGCGGCTGGATTTACGACGAAGCGACCGGCGACCCCGAGCACGGCCTCGCGCCCGGCACGCGCTGGGAGCAGGTGCCCGACGACTGGCGTTGCCCGCTGTGCGATGTCGGCAAGGAAGATTTCGCGTTGATGGCGTTCTGATCGAACCCGAACGTGCACGAGGCGGGGCGTGCAGCGCGCGCCTGCCGCGCCTGCCTCGCGACAGGCGGAGGCGGGCTCAAGCACCGATGACGAGGCGTGCAACGCGCCTTTCCCGCCTACTCGCCGCCACCCGCCGCGCGCCTTGCAATGACCTCACCCATCGCCACCTTCCTTTGGCGTTTTGCAAGCCGCCCGCGATCGTCCTTTAAGATGGCGGCACAGCCTTGTTTTGCCGCCCCTTTTTCGATGAGAGTGTCCCGATGAGTCAAGTCCCCCGTCCGACGCCGGATGCCGCGCGTCCCAAGGCGCAGGCGATCGCGCTCGCCGCGCTCTACACAGTGCTCGTCGCGCTGGCCCTGTGGGTAATCCGCGCTTTCCTGCCCGCCGTCGTCTGGGCCGGCGTGATCGCCATCGCGCTGTGGCCGGCGCTGCGGCGGATCAACGGGGTGCGCTGGCTGACCGGGCGCAAGACGCTGGTGGCGGTGCTGCTGACCTCGGCGGTCGGCCTGCTGCTGGTGGTGCCGGTGGCGGTGGCCGTGGTGCAGGCCGCGGCCCAGTTCCACGACGTGTTCGCCTGGGTGCGCGACGCGCGCACCAACGGCATTCCGCTGCCCGACGCGGTCAGTCACCTGCCGTTCGGCGCGCAGCAGGTCAGCGCGTGGTGGCAGGCGCATCTGGCGCAGCCGCTGCACGCGCCGACCGGCGTGAAGGGCATGAACGGCGAGGCCTTCGTCAGCTACGGCAGGGCGTTCGGCTCGCACATCGTGCATGCGGCCGTGCTGTTCGGCTTCATGCTCGTCACGCTGTTCGTGATCTTCCAGGGTGGCCCGCGCGTGTCCGATTCGCTGTTGCGCGGCGTTCGGCGCGCGTTCGGCGAGAACGGCGCGTCGCTGATCCAGCGCATGGCTTCGGCCATCTACGGCACGGTGACGGGCCTGGTGGTGGTGGGGCTGGGCGAGGGCGCGTTGCTCGGCGTGGCCTACGCGTTCGCCGGCGTGCCGCATGCGGCGCTGCTCGGGCTGGTCACGGCGGTGGCCGCGATGCTGCCGTTCTGCGCGCCGGTGGTGTTCAGCGGCGCGGCGCTCTGGCTGTTCATCGTCAAGGGCGCGGCGGCCTGGGCGATCGGGCTGGCGGTGTTCGGCTTCGTGGTGGTGTTCATCGCCGAGCACTTCATCCGCCCGGTGCTGATCGGCGGCTCGGCGCGGCTGCCGTTCCTGCTGGTGCTGTTCGGCATCCTCGGCGGCGCGGAAACTTTCGGCCTGCTCGGCCTGTTCATCGGTCCCGCGCTGATGACGGTGCTGACCGTGCTGTGGACCGAATGGATCGATTGAGCACGCGCCCGCCACGCGCGGGCGGTTTTCTGACGCGCTATTCTTGTGCGCGCAACCACTTGGCGCCGCGCGCCGTTCTCAACAGAATTCAACATAAAGGACCGCAAGGTGCTTTAGGATGCGTGGATGACAACCGATCGCGCCGCCCGGGTTCTATCCGGCATGCTGCCCACGCCCCCGCGTTCCTCCATCGCCGTGCTGCCGGTCGCCGCGAGCCTGCTGTTGTCCGGCTGCTCGTGGTTCGGCTGGCTGCATCCCTCGTTCTCCTACGCGCGCCTGCCGGTGCCGAAGGCGGCGTCGCAACACGGCGCGACCCAGCAGCGCGTGGTGGGCGCCGGCGGCAATCCGTCCAGCGTCTGGATGGTGCGCAGCGGGACCGGCGTTTGCTACAACTACATGCTCCAGCACGGCAACGAGCACCAGCCGTACTACGTGGTGTTCGACCGCCATGGCTTCGTCACGCATCATGGCTTCGCCACCTGCATGGAAGCCGATCGCAAGGGTTTGCTGCGTCGCGCGGCGCCCGCCGCCTGAGCTTTCCGGGCTGTTGAGCGTTTAAGCCACCGAGCCACCGAGCTTTCGCGCTTTCGAGCGGAAAGGGCACGGCGGCCGGCGCGGGCCATGCCGCTTGCGCCGTGCTGTCAGGCCTTGCCGGGTTTCCAGGCGGCCGAGGCTGCTTCCCACGCCGCTGCCGGCAGCGCAACCCGGCCCGCCGCCTCCCCGAACTCAAGCCAGCGTATCCACCACCCCGCCATCCACGCGCAACGCCGCGCCCGTGGTGGCCGACGCCTGCTGCGAGCACACGTACACCACCAGGTTCGCCACCTCCTCGGTGGTGGCCGGGCGCTGCAGGATCGAGCTGGGGCGCTGCGTGCGCACGAATTCCACCGCCACTTCGTCGACCGTCTTGCCTTGCTGATCGGCGCTGTCCTTGAGCATCGCCTTCACGCCTTCCGACAGCGTCGGCCCCGGCAGCACCGAATTGACCGTCACGCCGCTGCCGGCCGCGAGCTTGGCGAGGCCGCGCGCGATCGACAACTGCGCCGTTTTCGAAAACCCGTACTGGATCATGTCGGCCGGGATATTCAGCGCCGATTCCGACGAGATGAACACCACACGCCCCCAGTCGCGGTCGAGCATCGTCGGCAGGTAGTGGCGCGAGAGCCGCACACCCGACATCACGTTCATCTGGAAGTAGTGCTCCCATTCGTCGTCGTCGATATCGAAGAACGGCTTCGGGCCGTAGATGCCGGCGTTGTTGACGAGGATATCGACGTGCGGCGCGGCCTCGGTCAGTTGCTTGACGCCGGCCGCGTGCGACAGGTCGGCGGCCACGCCCGAGGCGGCGACGCCGGGCACCGACGCGCGCAGTGCCGCGAGCGCGGCTTCCACCGAGCGCTCGCTGCGGCCGTTGACGATCAGCGTCGCGCCGGCGCGGGCCAGGCCGTCGGCGATGGCGTAGCCGATGCCGCCCGTCGAGGCGGTTACCAGCGCGGTCTTGCCAGTCAGGTTGATCTGCATGAGAAAGACTCCGGAAAGGGCGTTGTAACGAATGCAGGCGGCGAGCCGCTGGCGGCCTGCGGGTGGACGACGAACCGTGTGTCAGGTTAGACGAATCGGCGCATGCCCGTACGCACGCCGATCCGCTGCCTGCCGAGCCACCCGATCCGGTGCTTCGGCGCGGCCGCAAAAAATATTTTGGATGACGTGGGAATAAAACGCGAGGTGCTTGTGTTCGCCCATTTGTACCGCAGCGTTTCCTGGCCTCTCAGGCAAACGAAGCGTTCCACTCCCCTCAATGAAGTGTTTCCGGAGAAGTCAGATGAAGCTGAAATCCTTGATCGCCGCCACCCTCGCCTGCACCGCCCTGACGGGCGCCGCCACGGCCTTCGCGCAGGACAACACGGCCGCCGCGCCGATCAAGAACGTGGTGCTGGTGCACGGCCTGTACGCCGACGGTTCGAGCTGGGCCAAGGTGATTCCGCTGCTGCAGGCCAAGGGCCTGCACGTCACGGCGGTGCAGAACCCGACCACCTCGTTCGACGCCGACGTGGACGCGGTCAAGCGCGCGCTCGCGCAACAGGACGGCCCGACGCTGCTGGTCGCGCACTCGTACGGCGGCATGGTGATCAGCCAGGCCGGCGACGATCCGAAGGTCAAGGGCCTGGTGTATATCGCGGCGCGCGCGCCCGATGCCGGCGAGGATTACCCGGCGCTGACCAAGAAATTCCCGGCCGCCCAGGCGTCGGCGGGCCTGCAATGGTCGCAGGACGGTTTCGGCAAGCTGTCGGAACAGGCCTTCGTGCATGATTTCGCGGGCGACCTGCCGGCGTCGGAAGCGCGTGTCTATTACGCGGTGCAGCAGCCGATGGGCAAGCCGATCACGATGGCGAAGACCACCGTTGCCGCGTGGCACGACAAGCCGACCTGGTACGCGGTGTCGACCGAAGACCGCACGATCAACCCCGATCTCGAACGCTTCATGGCGCAGCGCATGCACGCGCACACGATCGAGATCCAGTCGAGCCACGTGTCGCTGCTCTCGCATCCGGCCGCCGTGGCGAACCTGATCATCGAAGCGACCGGCGAAGCGAAGTAAGCGTTGCGGTAAGCGGGAAACGGAGGCAAGGATCGGCGCGGGTGCGTCGATCCTTGCTTTCGCACTCCGAAGTATCAGGCGGGCGGCGCGACGCTGCGCATCCAGTGAGCGATGCCGCTCACCACCTGTTTCTCGATGCCGAAATAGCCGTGCGGCGACAACGAGCTGCACGGGTTCGACGACTGGGCCACGCCGCCTTCCACGCGCAGCACGGTGGCCGTGGTGTGCGACATCGACCGGGCGATTTCGTCGGCGCGCGCGGGCGGCGCGACGGTGCAGGCATCGTCGCGGTTCGCCACCACCAGCGCCGGCGCGCGCACGCGCTCGGGCCGCGCGTCGAACACCGTTTCACCCGAATGCCCCACCACCGATACCGATTCGGTCAGCACGATGCCGGCCAGTTCGCCGTCGCGCGCGGTCGAGCCGGCCGCCATCGCCGCGATCGAGCCCTGGCTGGTGCCCATCGCCCACAGCGGCTGGTCGGTCAGCGTATGCGCGTATTCGAGAATCTCGCGCAGCACTTGCCGGTAGGCCTCGGTGCTGCGCTCGCCGCGCAGCGATTTAGTGCCGATCGCATCGACGATCACGACGCCGTAGCCGAGCCGCGCCCACAGCTCGCGGGTCCGCACCACGAAGTTGTTGTCGTGGCGCAGTGTGCCGTCGCGCTCGATGCCGACGTCGCCCGCGCCGCCCGGAAACATCACGATCACGCCGCGCATCGGGCCGGCCGGGCCATAGAACAGCACGCGCTGATGTTCGCCGCCGGGCAGCGGCAGATCCTGCACGGCGCTGCGCGTGGCGAAGTCGGCGGCGCTGGCGGCCGCCGTGGCGGGCGGCGGCGTGTCGCCGTCGCGTGTGACGCGGTGCGCGCTGGCGCTGCCCGCAAGACCGAGCGCGAACAGCGCGCCCGCAACGACCGACAACCGGAACCGACGATTCATTTCTTGACCACCGAGTGTGCTGGAGCCCTGACAGGGACGTGACGACTGGGCGACAAGCCTACGCCACGAGCGGGCGGTCTGACCAATATGTTTTGGCGTACGCAGCAATATCGACGGCGTATGCCAGGGCGCCAGCGTGCCAGCGTGCCAGCGGCGCCGGCTCGCGATCAGGCGGCGTGTCGCGGGCGGGCCTCGCGGCACGCGTCGTCGATCGCGCGTTCGAGCCGCGTCACGCCTGCCTCGATCGATTCGACCGGCACGTTGCCGTAACCGAGCACCAGGCCGTTGTAGGGCGTGGTATCGGTGCCGGGCAGGCAGAACGGCGAGAGCGGGCGCAGTACGAGATCGTGCGTGGCGGCCGTGCGCGCCACCTCGAGGTCGGACACCGGCGCGTCGAGCCGGGCCGACAGATGCATGCCGCCGTCGCCGGCCGAGACCGTGAGCAGGCCGCCGAGACGGCGCGTGAGCGTGTCGTGCAGCACGTCGCGGCGCTCCGCGTAGACGCGCCGCATGCGGCGCAGATGGCGGCTGAAATGACCGGCCTCGATGAATTCGGCGAGCGCCAGGTGATCGGCGAGCCGGCCGCGCGGCGACAGTGCCGACGAGACGTGTTCGAGCGCCGGTGCGATCGCGTCGGGCGCCACCACGAAGCCGATCCGCAGCGCCGGGAACATCACCTTGCTGAAGGTGCCGAGGTAGATCACCGGCGCGTCGCGCACCGCGCTTTGCAACGCGGCCAGCGGCGTGCCGTGATGGCGGAATTCGCTGTCGTAGTCGTCCTCGACGATCCACGCGCCGGCCTCGCGCGCAGCCTGCACGAGCGCGACGCGCCGCTCCTGCGACATCACCGCGCCGAGCGGGTACTGATGCGAGGGCGTGATGTAGATGAGCCGCGGCGGCGCCTCGCGCCATTGCGCCGGGTCGGGCGCGAGGCCGTGCGCGTCGACCGGCACCGGCACGAGCCGCAGCCCGGCCGCCTGCAGGGCCACGCGCGCGCCGCCGTAGCCGGGGTTCTCGATCCAGGCGATGTCGCCCGCGTCGGCGAGCGCACGCGCGCACAAGTCGAGCCCGTGTTGCGAACCATCGGTGATCAGGACCTGCTCGGCCTCGCAGGCCACGCCGCGCGACACGCGCAGGTAGGTGGCGATGGCCTGGCGCAGCCGCAGGTTGCCGGCGCCCGGCTGATAGTCGAGCTGGGCCGGGCCGACGCGCCGCCACGCGCGTTCCACCGCGCGTCGCCAGGCCGCCAGCGGAAACGCGTCGAGCGCCGGCACGCCGGGCACGAATGCGCCGGTGGCATACGGGCGATCGGCCTGGCGGCTCAGGCCGGCGGCGCGGTGCGACAGCGGTGGCAGGGCCAGCGGCGTGGCCTGATCGGCGCGCGCCGGCGGCAGCCCGGTGCGGGCCACGCGCGTGCCTTGCCGGTCGGCGATCACGAAGCCTTCCGCACCGAGCCGCTCGTAGGCGTGCAGCACCGTGTTGCGTGCGATGCCGAGCGCCTCGGCCAGCGTGCGGGAGGAGGGCAGTGCCGTGTCGGCGTCGAGGCGGCGTTGCAGGATCGCCTCGCGCAGGCTGGCGTAGAGGCTGTGCTGGCGCGTCGGGCGGCTGTCGCCGTGAAGCGAGGCGGGAGCCGTGGCCGTCGACAGCAGAACGCGGAAATCCATCGTGGTTCCAAAAAAGAGGGAGAAGCTGGATCTACGCATGGTGCCATGATTTCCGTATCGTCCGGAATCTTCCCCTTGTTTTATGGAGTTCCGCCATGACCGACGCCGTCGCGCCCGCCACCGCGCCCACCGATCGCACCCGCATCCGCCGCGAGGCGCAGCGCGCCGGCTACGAACGTGCGACGCTCGAGGCGATCGTCGATGCGGCGCATGTCTGCCACGTCGCGTTCGCCGATTCGAACGGCGTGCATTGCATTCCCACCGCATGCTGGCGCGATGGCGCGCACCTCTATATCCACGGCTCGAACGGCAGCCGGATGCTGAAGCTGGCCGCGTCCGGCGCGCAGGCCTGCGTGACGATCACGCACCTCGACGGCCTCGTGCTCGCGCGCTCGGCGTTCAATCATTCGATGAACTATCGATCGGCGATGATCTACGGCTGCTTCGAGGTGGTGCCCGATGCCGACAAGGCGCACGTGCTCGACGTGTTCCTCGACCAGCTTGCGCCGGGGCGCAGCCGCGAGGCGCGGCCGGGCAACGCGAAGGAGCTGGCGGCCACCACGGTGCTGCGGATCGGCTTCGACGAAGCCGTGACGAAGGTCCGTACCGGCGGCCCGAACGACGACGAGGCGGACCTCGGCCTGCCGGTGTGGGCCGGCGTGCTGCCGTTCGGCGTGGCGCGCGTCGCGCCGGTGCCCGATGCGGGGCCGGGCGCGATGCCCGATGCCGTCCCCGGCTACGTGCGGGAATGGGAAGCGGCCATCGTGGCCTGATCAGTCGGCCGTGTCGCCGCTCTTCGGCACCTTGCGCCAGGCTGCGCGGCCCGGCAGCGGCGACCACGCCGGGCGTTTCGCCGCGGCGGTATCGACCACCACGAGGTAGCGGCCCGCGTCGGGCGTGGCCTCGCGCGGCGCATCGCCGTCGTGCAGCACGCGCGGCACCTCGCCTTCGGCGGCGCGCGTTTCGTAGTCGGCATCGAGAATGCCATGCCGGTCGAGAAACGCATTGAGCGAGCCGGGAATCCGCACGCAGCCCTTCGAGTGACGGATGCCGAGCAGCGGCTCCAGCTTGTCGGGGTCGGTGGAGTGCATCTGGAAGCGCATCGGCGACATGCCGCCCTTGCCCCAGCCGCGCTGGCCGTCCACCCAGCCGAAATCGAAGATGCGGCGGCCGCGCGCGCCGTAGCCGCGGATGCCGTTCTCGTTCTCGGTGCCTTCCGCGCGGAAATCCATGTTGACGGGCGAGTGCTCGAACACGCCGGTCGGCGACACGAAGTGGTCGTACTGGCCCGGCATGCCGGTGCCGACCGGCGACGCACCGATCCATTCCCACTGGTTGGCCGGCGTCGTGCGGAAGTAGACCATCAGCGCCTGCACGTTGCGCGCGCGATCGACCAGCACCACGTATTCGCCTGCCAGATCGGCGTGGCCCTTCGCGGCCAGCGCCTGTTGCAGACGCAGTGCATAGGCATGCTGAACATCGGCGGGCACGTCGAGCCGGCGCGTGACTTCGCTCGCATAGGCGTTGCGCATCGCGACGGCGCGCTTCGTGATCGCGATGGCGTCGTCGGCATTGGCCGGCGCCGGGTGGAACACGGGCGGCGGCAGCACGGCGGGGACTTCGGGGGCTTCCGTGGCGGAGGCCGGTGTCGATGCCGATGCCGCGCTTGAAGCCGGTGCGCCCGACGCGGCGGTTGCGGCACTCGCGGCCGATGACGTGCCGGAAGAGGCATGGGCCGGTTTGGCGGCGGCATGCGCGGAAGCGCTCGCGGCAGTCGCGCTGCTGGCGGCATCCTGGGCGAGTGCTGGCGGGGCGACGCCAGCGGCCGCGCTCGCGCACAGCCAGACGAGCAGGGCGGCGCCGCGCGCGCGGTGTACGGCGGCGGTGGAGAGTCGGGGCGACGGGGCGTCGAAATCTCGCATCACATGGCCTCGGCAAGGAAGAGTCGATACCGGTGAGGCAAAGCTCGCCCGATTTCGTTCGGCCGGGGTTGTGACGACTTGTAAGCGGGGTCGGAATGCGTAAAGCGTGCGGCGTACGACGGCGGAGCCAGGCCGCTCAACCGAGATCGTCGTCGATTTCCTTGCGCTCGCGGCGCTCCTCGTTGCCGCGCCGCGCGCGCAGGCGCTGACGCGACAGCACCGAGATCACTTCGCCAGTGCTCGCGCCGGCCGGGATTTCATTGCGGATGACCTTCGCCACGAGCGGCAAGCCCGCCCGCTGCCGTTTCAGCGCGCGGGCGATCGCGTCCCGGCAGGCCGGTCCGTGGCACTCCCATTCGTCGCGGATTCTTTCGCAGTAGCGGCACTTTTCCATCCGGCAAGTTTACCCGGAATCAAATTTTGATTTCGAGCCCGGCCCGGTGCGCGAAAACGTCGACCGTGACGCGCACTGGTGTGGTTCGAGGCCGACGTGCAAATTCGGGGGCGATGCCTGAAGCGGGCTGCGTGCAATGCAGCAAAACTCCGGCCGGGCCATTCGAAAGAACCATTCGGCGTGCTAATCGCGGTGATTGTTGCGCCGCGAAACACTGCCCGGCGGTTATCGCGAACCTTGTTTGCGTGCGCATCCAAAGGATCTTCTGCTACGAAAAAAATGTCGGAGACATCCGGGCGAATACCTACATAAAAACGCCGATAGCGGTATAGTAGGCGCGCTTGCCGGCGCCCTCCCCAGCGCCGGCCGATATCCCGGCGGGCTGCGCCGCCAACCGTGATCTCACCTCAGACGATGCAAGATATTCTGCTGCTCATCGCTGCCTCGATCGGCTTCGCGATCGTCGCGATCGCCGCCGGCGTCTGGTTCGCCGGCCGTCAGGCAAGACGGAATCCGTATTCGCAACAAGCGTTCGTGCGCCAGGCGGCGCCGCAACCGCCGCGCCGTGCCCGCCGTGCCGATACGTCCCCCGCTTCCCGCATCATGCCGTCCGTCGCGCTGGCAATGGCCAACGCCGATGCCGCCGCCCGTTCGTCGGCCGACGGCGCGATGATCGCGGCCGCCTCCGCCGGCGTGCGCCGGCCGTCGTCGCGCTCCCGTTCCGCCGATGTCGCCGAGCGCGAGGCACAGGCCGCCGCCAAGGCGGCCGTGCGCGATGCGCACGATGCCGATGCGGATGCCGTCGAACTCGAACACCGTGCCGCGCAGGCCGTGCGCAACGCGCGGCCCGATGCGTCGGGCTCCGAAGCGTTGGCGCTGGGCCTGCAGGATCGCGCGCAACGCGCTCGGCGTTACGCGACGCTGGCCACGCAATGGGCCGCCGATGCGCGCAACTATGCCGAACTGTCGATCGGCGAACCCACCGGCACGCATGCGGCGCTCGCGATCGAGCGCGCCATGCAGGCCGCCGGCGCACGCCGCGAAACCAAGCGCCTGGCCGCCCCGCGCCGGGGCCGCGTCCGCGGCCTGCAACCGGCGGAGTGAGCGGCGGGCGCTGTCTGCCCGCTTGCCGCCCGCTGTCCGGTTGCGTTCCGCGTTACTTCGTTTTCCTTCCCGAATCCATCACCGCAGGGCGGCTTCAGTGCCCGCCGCCCGCCTCTGTGCGTTTGTCCTTGGCGCGCCGCGACAGCATGTTCATGCCCTCGACGAAGGCCGAGAACGCCATCGCCGCGTAGATATAGCCCTTCGGCACGTGCGTCCCGAACCCTTCGGCGATCAGCGTCATGCCGATCACGACCAGGAAACTCAGCGCCAGCATGACGATGGTCGGGTTGCGATCGATGAAGCGCGACAGCGGGCCGGCCGCGAACAGCATCACCGTGACGGCCGAGATCACCGCGATGAACATGATCGCGACGTGCTCGGTCATGCCGATCGCCGTCACGATGCTGTCGATCGAGAACACGATGTCGAGCACCAGGATCTGGCCGATCGCGGCCACCGGCGTCAGCACCGCGGCGGCCACGCCGCCGCCCGCGCTGTCGCCGCCGCCGGGCGCGACGTGGTGATGCATTTCGCGCGTCGCCTTCCACACCAGGAACAGGCCTCCCGAGATCAGGATCATGTCGCGCCACGAGAACGCGTGATCGAACAGCGTGAAGGCCGGCTGGGTGAGCCGCGCGATCCAGGCCACCGTGCCGAGCAGCGCCAGGCGCAGGATCAGCGCGAGGCCGATGCCGATCCGCTGGGTGCGGGCGCGCTGCGCCTCCGGCAGCTTGTTGCTGAGGATCGAGATGAAGATCAGGTTGTCGATGCCGAGCACGATCTCCATGGCCACCAGCGTCAGGAGGGCGGCCCAGATGGCGGGATCGGCGGCGAGGGTCAACAGGTGGTCCATGGGGAGTTCCGGAATCCGATGAGAACGCGTGGTCGAGGCTTGCTATGATCGGCGCTTGCCGGGTTCGAAAAAACCAGCGTGAAGCTGATTCATACTTCGGTTTTTACGAATCGTGACGTTGCCGCCAGGGTCATCATGCTGAATTTCCGCCATCTCTACTACTACTGGGTCGTCGTCAAGGAGGGCGGGTTCGCGCGTGCGGCCGACCGGCTCGACATGGCCGTGCAGACCATCAGCGCGCAGGTGCGCGAGCTGGAGCGCGCGCTCGGCCATCCGCTGCTGAAGCCCGCCGGGCGCGGCGTGACCATGACCGAGGCGGGCCAGGCGGCGTTCGCGCGCGCCGACGAGATGTTCCGGATCGGCGCGCGGATCGCCGACGACGTGCGCGCCGCCGCGAGCGGCGAGACCGCGCGGCTCGCGGTGGGGCTGACCGATGGCGTGTCGAAGCTGGCCGCGCATGCCGTGCTGGCGCCCGCGCTCGACACGCCGCAACTGCGCCTGCTGTGCCACGAGGGCGAGCTGGACGAGCTGCTGGCCGAGCTGGCGCTGCATCGGCTCGACATGGTGCTGGCCAGCCAGCCCGCGCCGCCGCATCCCGCGCTGCGGCTCACCAGCGAGCGGCTGGCGGCCTCGCCGGTCGACTGGTATGGGCCGGCTTCGCTCGTCACGGCGGCCGCGCGTGCACGGTTTCCCGAGTGCCTGGCCACGTTGCCGGTGCTGTTGCCCACCCCGCATTCGCCGCTGCGCGCGCAACTGGAGCGCCTGTTCGAAACGCTCGGCATCCGGCCCCGCATCGTCGGCGAGTTCGAGGACAGCGCGCTGATGGCCGTGTTCGGCGCGCGCGGGCTGGGGGTGTTTCCGTTGAGCGAATCGGGGGCGAGCGATGCGGCGTTGCTGCGCGGGCTGCGGCGGCTCGGGCGCGCCGAGGGCGCGGTCGAGGAGATCTACGCGATCCGGTCGCGGCGCGGTGAGCATCATCCGCTCGCGGAGCTGGTGATCGGGGCGGTGCGAGAGGGCGCGTGAGGCAGGCTGAACCGTTACCGCGGAAACGACAACGGCGCCTTGAAGGCGCCGTTGTCGCATGTCGTTGCCGGGGCGCGGCCTTTGCCGCGCGGCATCACACCGTCACTTCCACCGTCCGCCCCACGCGATGAAACGCGCGGCCGAAATAGATCAGCCCGTCCGCATCGGTGCGCACGCGAATCGTGGTCGCCTCCACGAACAGCACCGTGTGCGAGCCCACTTCCTTCATCTCGACGATGGTGCCCTGCACGCTGGCCAGCGCGTCGCGCAGCACCGGCACGCCGTCGCGGCCGAGGTCCCAGTCGGTCTGGCCGAAGCGCTCGTCCATCGGCAGCTTGGTCAGGCCTGCGAAATGACGCGCCAGCGATTCGTGTTCGCCCGGCAGCACGTTGACGCACAGCGTGCCGTGGCTCGTGAACGCCGCGTGCGTGCTGCTCGACCGGTTCAGGCATATCAGCAGCGTGGGCGGGGCATCGGTCACGGAGCACACGGCGCTGGCCGTCACGCCGCAGCGGCCGAGCGGGCCGTCGGTCGTGATCACGTTGACGGCGGCGCCGAGGTGCGCCATCGCGTGGCGGAACAGTTGGCGCGCTTCGTCGTCGGCAGGCGCGCGCATCGGGTCGGTCATGAAAACTCCTGAATCGGAAAGCATGACGAAACGTCGTGCCCGGGACGCGCCGGGGCCGCCGATTTCGTCGAACAGTCCGGCAGTGTCGCCCGTCTCGCCGGAAAAGTCAGGGAAACCCCTGGCTTGCCGGGGTTTTCGAGGCGGGGCGCGGCTTGTCGGGCTGCAGGCATCCAGTCGTCGGGCAGTGTTGCCTCAGGCCGGGTCGGCGACTGTCTGTTCGCGCGCATAGTGCGACGGCGGCTGCCCGACGTGCCGCGTGAACGCCACGCTGAACGTGCTGGCGGAGCTGTAGCCCACGCGTTGCGCGATCTCGGCGATGCGCCCCTGATTGCGGCGCAGCAGATCCTTGGCCAGCGCCATGCGCCAGGTCAGCAGGTATTCCATCGGCGCGACGCCGACCGCGTGGCTGAAGCGCTCGAAGAACGTCGAGCGCGACATCGCGGCCTGCTTGGCGAGCGCGGCGACGGTCCACGCATGGGTGGGGCGCTCGTGCATGCCGCGAATCGCGGCGGCCAGCCGGCTGTCGGCGAGGCCGCGCACGAGGCCCGGCGAGGCCTGGGTGCCGGCCGTCGAGCGCAGCGCCTCGATCAGCAGCACCTCCAGCAGCCGCGTCAGCACTTCCTCGCGCGCGGGCCGCTGTTCGCTCCATTCCTCCCGCATCAGATGCACTAGCGTGGCCAGCCGCGCCTCGCCGCGCACATGCACGCGCCTCGGCAGCAGCGACACCAGCAGCGCCGCGTCGGGCGAACCGAAGCTGCAATGGCCGACCACGATGCGCGAATCGATCGGCCGCTCGGCCGCGCCGATCCGGAACTCGCCGGGGCGCAGCGGGGTGGGCATCGAGTTGTCCGCCTCGGGCGGCGGCGCGGCCAGGCTCGACATCCCCACGCCGTAGGCAGCCGGAATCAGCACGAAATCGCCGGTGCGCAGCTCGGTCGGCTCGTGGCCGTCCACCATCAAGTGGCAGCCGCCGTCGAGCACCACGCAATAGAACGGCTGGCCCGAATCGGTGCGGCTGACGCGCCACGGGCTCGCGCCGTAGACGAACTTGGAAAAGCGCGCGCTCGGCTGCAACAAGCCCACGACCTCGGCTAAGGGATCGATCATGGCTGGACTCTCGCAAATGAAATTCGGATTGCTGATTGTAGCAAGTACGGCCGCGAGCCCCTATCGTAGAGGCACCTTTTCTTTGTTCGACAGGAGTCATGCATGCAAACCGTATTGATCACCGGCTGTTCGTCGGGCTTCGGCCTCGAAACCGCGCGGCTGTTCCTGGAGCGCGGCTGGCGTGTGGTCGCCACCATGCGCACGCCGCGCGAGGACTTGTTGCCGGCTTCCGAGAACCTGCGCGTGCTGGCACTCGACGTGACCCGCCCGGACAGCATCCGCGCGGCCGTGGAGGCGGCCGGCCCGATCGACGTGCTGGTCAACAACGCCGGTTTCGGCGCGGCCTCGCCGGCCGAGCTGGTGCCGCTCGACACGGTGCGCAGCGTGTTCGAGACCAACGCCGTGGGCACCATCGCGCTGACGCAGGCGGTGTTGCCGCAGTTCCGCGCGCGCCGGGCCGGGGTGGTGGTGAACGTCACGTCGAGCGTGACGATCAAGCCGCTGCCGCTGATCAGCGCCTATCGCGCGAGCAAGGCGGCCGTGAACGCGTACACCGAATCGCTGGCGCTCGAAGTCGAGCCGCTCGGCGTGCGCGTGCGGCTGGTGCTGCCGGGGCGCTCGCCCGAAACGCGCTTCGGCGATAACGCGCGCGCGAACATCGCCGGCTTCGATCATCCGGCCTATGCCGAGCTGGTCAACACGGTGCTGGCCAGGATGGCCGACACCTCGGGGCCGCTGACGCATTCGATCGACGTGGCCGAGGCCGTGTGGCGCGCCGCCACCGATCCGGCCACGCCGCTGAAGATCCCGGCCGGCAAGGATGCCGAGGCATGGGCCGCCGAGTTGGCCGCGGCGCGCTGATTCCGGCGCGTTGATTCCGTCCAGATTAAGGACAGCGGGATTGGCACGCTGTTTAGTACCCCTGCCGATCCCGCCAAAACCGATATTCAGGAGAACTCATGCAGGACCAACGCATTGCACTCGTGACCGGCGCCAATCAGGGCATCGGCCTTCAGATCGCCAAGGACCTGGTGGCGCGTGGCTGCTTCGTGCTGATCGGCTCGCGCCGGCTCGACCGCGGTGAGGCGGCCGCGCAGGAAGTGGGCGAAGGCTCGCGCGCGCTGCAGCTCGACGTGACCGATCAAGCCTCGATCGACGCGGCGGCGCGGCTGATCCGCGAATCGTATGGCCGGCTCGATCTGCTGATCAACAACGCGGCGATCTCGAACACCGGCTTGCGCGACGGCCAGACCATCGAGGAATACTCGAAAACCACGCGCCCGAGCAACGTCTCGATCGACGAGATGCGCGCGGTGTGGGACACCAACGTGTTCGGCGTGCTGGCCGTGTATCAGGCGATGCTGCCGCTGCTGCGGCTGGCTCCGGCGGCGCGCATCGTCAACGTGTCGAGCGGCGTCGGCTCGCTGACCACCAACTCCGATCCGGCGTTCCCGTATCGCGCGATCTTCGGCCCCGTGTATCCGGCCTCGAAGACGGCGCTCAACGCCATCACGCTGGCGATGGCGCTCGAACTGGAGCCGGAAGGGATCAAGGTCAACGCGGTGTCGCCGGGCTATACGCGCACCAATCTCAACAATTATTCGGGCACCGAAACGTTGGAGGAAGGCGCGCGCGAGGCGGTGCGGGTGGCCCTGCAGGGGCCGGACGCGCCGACCGGCACGTTCACGCGCTGGGAAAACCAGACGATTCCCTGGTAAGCCGTACTTCGGGGCATCAGTCCGCCGATCGGCTGCGGCACACGGCGAGCACGCGCTGCCGCAGCCAGCGGTGGACGGGATCGGCGTCGAGGCGAGGGTGCCACATCTGCGAGACGGTGATCGTGCCGGTGTCCACCGGCAACGCGAACGCGTGGGCGCTGTCGCCGGCCTGCGCGTCGAAGAACGAGGCCGGCACCAGCGCGATCAGGTCCGAATGGCGGGCCACGGCCAGCGCGGCCGGAAAGCCCGGCACGGCCGCCGCGATCGTGCGCTCCAGCCCGAGTGCGGCCAGCGCGGTGTCCACCGGGCCGCGCGGGTTGTCCTTGCGCGCGGCCACCACATGGCCGAACGCCACGTAGCGCCGGGCGCTGACGCGTCGCTCGCGTTCGAGCGGATGGCCGCGCCGCACCACGCCGACGAAGCGGTCGCGGAACAGCGCCTGGATGCGCACCTCCGGCCCCATCTCGCCGAGTACGCCGATTTCGAGATCCACCGTGCCTTCGCGCAGCGGCGCCGCGCTCTTGGCCGGCTTGGCGGCGAAGCGCAGGAACACGTGCGGCGCGTCGGCGGTGACGGCCGCGATCAACTGCGCGCCGAACGCCTCCACGAAGCCCTCGTTGGCGCGGATCGTCAAGGTCTGGCGCAGCGTGGCCAGATCGAGATCCGCACCGGCCGGCCGCAGCACCGCCAGCGTTTCGTGCAACGCGGCGCGGGTGCGCTCGCGGATCGCCTGCGCATGCGGGGTCGGCACCATGCCGCGCCCGGCGCGCACCAGCAGCGGATCGCCGGTGGCCGCGCGCAGCCGCGCCAGCGTGCGGCTCATCGCCGATTCGCTGAGGCCGAGCCGCCGCGCGGCGCCGGCCACGCTGCCTTCGGCGAGCAGGGCGTCGAGCGCGACGAGCAGGTTGAGGTCGGAATCGGGCATGCGCGGATGCTAGCACGCACGCGCTCGAGACATGGCGCCACGTGCAGGTTAATGCTGCAAGCCATGCGTCTTCCGCCATGTGCGGCGCGCCGCTACAGTGCGTTCATCGGCTGGCGATCGCGCCGGCCACTCGATGAGGGCACGCCACATGACAGCAAACCATCAGCACACCGTATTGATCGTCGGCGCATCGCGCGGCCTCGGCCTCGCGATGGTCGACGGCTACCTGAAGCGCGGCTGGCGCGTGATCGCCACCGGCCGCCGCCATTCCACCGCGCCGCTCGAACAGCGCTCGCGCGACGCGGGCGGCGCGCTCGAAGTCGAAACGCTCGACATCACCATGCCCGACGAACTGGCCGCGTTGCGCGAGCGCCTGGCGGGCCGCCGGCTCGACGTGCTGTTCGTCAACGCGGGCGTCAAGAACGACGATCGCGAAACGGTGGCCGACGTGTCGACCGACGAATTCGTGCGCGTGATGGTCACCAACGCACTGAGCCCGATGCGGGTGATTGAAGCACTCGAAGCACGGGTGCCGCCGGGCGGCACGATCGGCGTGATGTCGTCGGGGCAGGGCAGCGTGACCAACAACCTGAACGGCCACTACGAGGTGTATCGCGCCAGCAAGGCCGCGCTGAACATGTTCATGCGCAGCTTCGCGGCGCGCCACGCCGACGACCCGCGCACGCTGCTGCTGATGGCGCCGGGCTGGGTGCGCACCGAGATGGGCGGCCCGCAGGCGCGGCTCGGCATCGACGACAGCATTCCGAAGCTGCTCGACACCATGGCGGCGCAGGCCGGCCGCGCGGGGCTGCAGTATCTCGACTACCAGGGGCTGACGGTGCCGTGGTGAGCCCGGGCCGCCGCACATTCACATCCGCAACATCTGGCTCGCGTTGATGATCGCGTTGGCGATCTGTTCGATCGGCGTGCGGTCGGTCATCGATTTCGTGCGCAACAGTTCGTAGGCCTTGTCTTCCGAAATGCCGTTGCTTTCGCTGAGGATCGCGGTGGCGCGCTGGATCTGGCGGCGCTCGGTGGCCTTCTCGTCGTTGCGTTTGACGCGCCGTTCCAGTTGCTGGCGATTGCGGTGCTGGAACATCGTCACCGAAATCGCCGTCAGGACGCCGAACGAACGCACCGGCGACGGAATCACGCAATGCGCATCGAGCTGCATGACGGCCTCGATGATGATCGGGTTCTCGTAGGTCACCACCGGAATCACCGGCGGCGCGTCGCGCCTGTCGCGCCAGGTCAGTTCGACCGCGAGCGACTCGGGGCGCACCGCCAGGAACACCAGGTCGACGTTGTCGGGCAGCTCGGCGGCGTGCGGCCAGAACGTGCAGACGCGGCAGCCGATCCGGCTCAGTTGCGCGATCAGTTCGGCGCGATCGTCGTCGTCGGGATGGATCACGGCGACATGCAGCGAACGGATCGCACGCAGGACTTCCGGCGTGCGGGCGGTATGAAACGGCTTCATTCGCGCCCCCCGTCGGCCATTTCGAGCGCGGCGTTGCCGGTGTCGTCGCCGAACGCGATCACGAACGGATCGGGGCGCACCCAGTCGGGCGCTTCGTGCAGGATGTCGAACTGGGCGTGCGCATTGAGCCGGCCGATGCGCGGGCGCAGGTAGGTGTGGTGATTCTGCTCGTCGATCTTGACGCGCCCCTGCGGCGCATCGAATTCGAGGCCGGGCAGCGTGCGCAGCAGCGCATCGGGCTCGTCGCCGCCGGTGCGCCGCATCGCGTCGGCCAGCAGATGCATCTGGAAATAGGCCGCCTCCCAGCACATGTCGGTCACCATGTCCTCGCCGAAGCGGCGGCGAAAGCGCGCGAGCACGTCGCGGTTGGCCGGCGTGTCGACCGACTGGAAATACGGCGACGACGTGATGTGGCCTTCGCCTATTTCCGCGCCCATCGCCGTGAATTCGGTTTCGGTGGTGGACAGCGTGGCGATCGGGCAGCGCGCCGGATCGAGGCCGGCTTCGGCATACGCGCGATAGATATGCGCCATGCCGATGCCCACCACCGTCGAATAGATGAAATCGGGTGCGGCCGCAACGATCTTCTTCATCGCATCGCGATACGCGTCGTAGCCCGCGTTGAGCGGCAGGTAGATCTCGCCCGCCTTCTCGCCGCCATTCTCGAACACGAGATCGCTCATCACGCGATTCGCTTCGTACGGATAGATGTAATCGGAGCCGATCATGAACACGCGCTTGCCGTGATTGCGCAGCATGTAGTCGGCCAGCGGGAAGCTGTTCTGGTTCGGCGCCGCGCCGGTGTAGATCACGTTGCGGCTGCATTCGAAGCCTTCGTACAGCGTCGGATACAGCAGCAGCGCGTTGTGGCGTTCGAGCACCGGCAGCACGGCCTTGCGCGTGCTCGACATGTAGCAGCCCACCACCACGCGAATTCTTTCGTTGGCGATCATGCCGGTCAGCAGCTCGGCGTAGCGCGCGGGGCGCGAGGCGGGGTCGCACAGCACCAGTTCGACCTCGCGGCCGTCGATGCCGCCGGCATCGTTGATCTCCTCGGTCGCGAAGCGCGTGGCGCGCTGCTGGGACCGTTCGATCGGGGCGGTCACGCCGGTTTCGGAAAGCAGGACGCCGATCCGGATCGGGTCGCGGTGCGATGAAGTCATGAGAAGGACGAAGCAACGGTAAGAGGAATCGAGGCCGCGAAGCGCCGCGCGGGGCGCACCCGAGCGGGTGCGGCGCGGCACGCTTCGCGGCGTGTCGTCGTGACCATAACCGATTCGCGGGTAGGAAAACAAACCCGGATCGGCCCGCATGGCGGGCGCGGGGCGGCCCGCGCGGCCTCGAAAATTTCCGCTTGCCACGGATTTTTCACTGCGATATGTTTCGCCCAT
>NZ_BAAILN010000066.1:234604-253678 GCF_054589155.1 Burkholderia sp. 3C | reverse complement strand
CACCGCAACGGCCACGGAAGCCCGACGTCCAGCACACGCTGGTCGTCGGGCTTTTTTTTTCTTCATTTTTTCGAAGGTAGCGATGACAGCCAATCGACGTACGTTCATCAAGAGTGCCCTCGCGTCCGTCGCGGCGGGTGCGTTTCCCGCGGTCGCGACGCTGGCGAGCCGTTCCGCCCTGGCCGCGGCGGACCCGATCAAGGTCGGCATCCTGCACTCGCTGACCGGCACGATGGCGATCGCCGAAGCGCACATCGTCGATGCCGAGAAGATGGCGATCGACGAGCTGAACGCCAACGGCGGGGTGCTCGGCCGGCCGGTCCAGACGATCGTGGAGGATGGCGCGAGCGATTGGCCGACCTTCGCCGAGAAGGCCCAGAAGCTGCTCGAAAGCGACAAGGTGTCGGTGATCTTCGGCTGCCATACGTCGGCCTCGCGCAAGGCGGTGCTGCCCGTGATGGAGCGCTACAACGGGCTGCTGTACTACCCGTGCTACTACGAAGGCCTCGAGATGTCGAAGAACATCATGTACACGGGGCAGGAAGCCACGCAGTCGGTGATTCCGGCGATCGACTGGCTCGCGAAGAACAAGGGCAAGAAGTTCTTCCTGATCGGTTCGGACTACGTGTGGCCGCGCACCATCAACCGGATCGCGCATCCGGTGGTAGCGAAGGCGGGCGGCACGGTGGTGGGTGAGGACTACTTCCCGCTCGGCGCGGTGGAGTTCTCGTCGGTGATCGCCAAGATCAAGGCCGCCAAGCCCGACGTGATCCTGTCGACCATCGTGGGCGGCTCGAACGTCGCGCTGTTCAAGCAGCTCAATTCCGCCGGCATCAACGGCCGCAACCAGGCCATCATGGCGCTGGCCGTCAGCGAGGAAGAGGCCTACGGCATCGGCAACGACAACCTGGTCGGCGTGTTGAGCTGCATGGGCTACTTCCAGAGCATCAAGACGCCCGCGAACCAGGCGTTCGTCGGCGCGTTCAAGAAGCGCTACGGCCAGAACCGCGTGCTCGGCGACACCATGGAGGCGAGCTACACCTCGGTGCATCTGTGGAAGCTCGCGGCCGAGAAGGCGAAATCGCTGCAGGTCGAGAAGGTGGTGGCTGCCTCGTCGGGCCTGGAATGGGACGCGCCGGAAGGCAAGGTGCGCTTCCACGCGACCAACCATCACCTGTGGAAGCACGCGCGGATCGGCGCGTTCCGCGCCGACGGCCAGGTCGACATCCTGTACGAATCGCCGCTGATCGAGCCGAACCCGTTCCCGAAGCTGTAAGCGAGCGGGCTTCCGCTTCCGGCGTGGCCGCCCCCGGCCACGCGCTTTCCCGGTGATCGACCATGACTCTCGATATGTTGCTTACGCAGGTCTTCAACGGCCTGTCGATGTTCACCGTGCTCGCGCTGATGGCGCTCGGCCTCGCGATCGTGTTCGGCCTGATGGGCGTGATCAACATGGCGCACGGCGAGCTGATGGCGCTCGGCGCGTACATGACCTACCTGTGCGCGCAGATCTTCCAGCGCTGGCTGCCGTCGCTGATGGGCGCGTACTTTCTCGTGGGCATTCTGGTGGCGTTCGCCACCACGTTCGCGGTGGGCGTGCTGCTGGAGCGCGTGATGATCCGGCGCCTCTACAAGCGCCCGCTCGACACCATGCTCGCCACCTGGGGCCTGTCGCTGGTGCTGCAACAGGTGTTCCGCCAGTTGTTCGGGCCGGTGGATGTGAGCGTGCCGACCGTGAGCTGGCTGCAGGGCGCGTGGACGCTCGGCAACACCACCATCCCGTTGAGCCGGCTGTTCATCATCGGCCTGACCGGCTGCGTCGCGCTCGCGGTGTTCCTGTTCCTGTTTCGCAGCCGCTGGGGCTTGCGGATTCGCTGCGTGATGCAGAACCGCGCGATGGCCAGCGCGGCCGGCATCGACGCGCAGCGGGTGGATGCGGTCACGTTCGGGCTCGGCTGCGGGCTGGCCGGCATCGCCGGCAGCGCGCTGACGCTGCTCGCCTCCACCGGCCCGGTCACCGGCCAGCAATACATCGTCGACACGTTCGTGGTGGTGGTGTTCGGCGGCGTGGACAGCCTGGTCGGCACGTTCCTGTCGGCCTTCTCGATCGGGCAGATGCAGTCGCTGTTCGAGATGGTGCTGAGCGGCTCGATGGCGAAGGCCGTGATCCTGCTGCTCGTGATCGTCGCGCTGTATTTCCGGCCCAACGGCCTGTTCGCGCTCAAACTTCGGCGGTAAACCATGAAAGATCTTTCGTCCGCATCCGTCGCGCCTGGCGCGCGCCCCGTCGGCACGCCGGCCGGCGGCAGCCTCGCCGCGTTCGCGAACCGCTACAGCGTGGTGGGCCTCGCGATCGTGCTGCTCGTGGCCATTCCCTTGTTGTGCGACACGTTTCGCCTGGGCCTGTTCGCGAAGTACCTGACGTTCGCGTTCTGCGCGGCCGGCCTGGTGCTCGCGTGGGGCTACGGCGGCATCCTGAGCCTGGGCCAGGGCATCTTCTTCGGGCTGGGCAGCTATTTCATGGCGATGAACATGAAGCTGGAGGCCACGGCGGCCGACCCTGCTGCTGCCGTGTTCGGCGCCAGCGACGGCGGCCCGCCGGTGCCCGATTTCATGACCTGGAACGGCATCACCGAGCTGCCGTTCTGGTGGAAGCCGTTCGCGCACGTCGGCTTCGTGATCCCGGCGATCCTGCTGATTCCGGCCGCGCTCGCGTTCCTGCTGGCGTACGCGAACTTCCGCAAGCGCGTGGGCGGCGTGTACTTCTCGATCGTCACGCTCGCGCTGGCTTCGATCCTGTCGATCGTGATCATCGGCCAGCAGGGCTACACGGGCGGCGTGAACGGCATCACCAACCTGCCGACCTTCATGGGCTACAACGTGCAGAGCAACGGCGCGGTGCGCGTGCTGTATTACGTCGGCGCGGTGCTGCTGCTCGCCGTCGTGCTGCTCGGCCGCTTCATCGTGCGCAGCCGGCTCGGCAAGGTGCTGGTGGCGATCCGCGATCGCGAGGACCGGATTCGCTTCTCGGGCTACGACCCAGCCATGTTCAAGGCGTTCGTGTTCGCGGCCGCCGCGATGTGCTCGGCGATCGGCGGCGCGCTGTTCACGCTGCAGGTGGGGTTCGCGTCGCCGTCGATCTGCGGGATCGTGCCGTCGGTCGAGATGGTGATCTACGCGGCGGTGGGCGGGCGGCTGTCGCTGGTCGGCGCGGTGTATGGCGCGCTGGTGGTGGGCGCGGCAAAAAGTTACCTGTCCGAACATTTCGTCGGCTTCTGGATGTACCTGATCGGCGCGCTGTTCATCGTGGTGCCGATGTATTTGCCGAAGGGGCTGGCCGGGCTGCTGCAATCGTTCACGTCGGATCGGGAGGGCGCGCAATGAACGACGTCGTGTTGTCGGTCGAGAACCTGACCGTGTCGTTCGACGGCTTCAAGGCGATCGACGATCTGAACTTCTACGTGGACGCGAACGAGCTGCATGTCGTGATCGGCCCGAACGGCGCGGGCAAGACCACGCTGCTCGACATGATCTGCGGCAAGACCAGGCCCACCGCGGGCACCATTCGCTTCAACGGCCATCATCTCGAGCGGATGCTCGAATACCAGATCACGCGCGCCGGCGTCGGCCGCAAGTTCCAGAACCCGATGGTGTACGAGGAATTGACGGTCGAGGAGAACCTGGAAATTTCCTACCCGCGCAAGCGCGACGTGTTCGGCTCGCTGTTCTTCCGGCGCGACGCGGCGCTGCGCGAGGCGATCGACGAGACCGCCGCGAAGGTGTTCCTCGCCGATCAGCTCGGCCGCCGCGCGGGGCTGCTGTCGCACGGCCAGAAGCAGTGGCTGGAGATCGGCATGCTGCTGATGCAGGAGCCCGCGCTGCTGATGCTCGACGAGCCGGTGGCGGGCATGAGCGCGAAGGAGCGCGAATTGACTGCCGATTTGCTGCGCGAGATCGCGCGCGGCCGCTCGGTGATCGTGATCGAGCACGACATGGAATTCGTCAAGTCGATCGCGCACAAGGTCACGGTGCTGCATCAGGGCAGGAAGCTCGTCGAAGGGCCGATGAGCGCGGTGCAGCAGGACCCGCGCGTGGTCGAGGTCTACCTGGGACACTGAACATGCTGAATGTCGAGAACCTGAACGTGTATTACGGCGAAAGCCATGTACTGCACGACCTGAATTTCACGCTCGCGGCCGGCGAGACGCTCGCGGTGATGGGCCGCAACGGCATGGGCAAGACCACGCTGCTGAAGGCGATGATCGGCATGATCCCGTCGCGCGGCGGCCGGATCGCGCTGAACGGTTGCGATCTCGCGCAGGCGCGCAGCGATCGCCGCGTGGCCGCCGGCTTCGGTTTCGTGCCGCAGGGGCGGATGATCTTCCCGAACGTGTCGGTCGAGGAAAACATCCTGAGCGGCATGGACCGGGTGCGCCGCCCGAGCATTCCCGAGTACATCTACGAAGCATTCCCGGTGTTGTGGGAAATGCGGCGGCGGCGCGGCGGCAATCTTTCCGGCGGCCAGCAGCAACAGCTGGCGATCGCGCGGGCGCTGGTGTCGGACCCGAAGGTGCTGATCCTCGACGAGCCGACCGAGGGCATCCAGCCGTCGATCATCAAGGACATCGCGCGCACGCTGAACCGGCTGAAGGCAGAGCGCGGCTTTGCGCTGCTGGTGTCCGAGCAGGTGCTGTCGTTCACGCTGGAGATCGCCGACCGCTTCCTGATCATCGAACGCGGCCGCTTCGTGCACGACGCGGCGCGCGACGGCATCGACGCCGACAAGATCATGACGTTCCTGACGGTCTGAGCGGGTTCGGGCGCGTGTTGCGCCCGGCCAGGCCCAGGCTACGAGACGCCCGCGCCGCGCGCGCGGGCGATGTTTGACCCCTGAATCCGGAAGACACCATGACGCAAACCCAAGACATCACGCCGATCGATCTCGATACGCTGAGCGTCGAGCGCGTGCAGGCAGGCTTCGCCGCCGGCACGTTCACCGCCGAATCGCTGGCGCGCGCGTGCTTCGCGCGCATCGATGCGCTCAATGCTCAGTACAACGCAATGATCTTCCTGAACCCTGCCGCGCTCGACGACGCGCGCGAGATCGACCGCCGCCGCGCGGCCGGCGAGGCGCTCGGGCCGCTGGCCGGCGTGCCGGTGGTGATCAAGGACCCGATGGACATGGTCGGCTTTCCGACCACCGCCGGCTGGTCGCTGCTGTACGGCAAGACGGGCGGCGTCGACCTGATGCCCGCCACCGATTCGCCGGTGGTGGCGCGGATGCGCGCGGCCGGCGCGATCCTGCTCGGCAAGACCAACGTGCCGGTGTTGAGCCATTCGGGCACGCACGCCGACGATAGCTGGGCCGGCCCCACGCGCAACGTCGTGATGCCGGACCGCGTGCCGGGTGCGAGCAGCGCGGGCACGGCAGCGGCCGTGGCGTCGGCGATGGCCGTGCTCGGTCTCGCGGAAGAAACCGGCGGCTCGATCCAGAACCCGGCGTCGTCGCAGGATCTGGTCGGCATCAAGCCGACCATCGGCCTGGTGCCGAACGCGGGCGTGGTGCCGCTGTCGGGCAACCGCGACGTGGTCGGCCCGATCGCGCGCACCGTGCGCGACGCCGCGCTGTGCCTCGACGTGCTGGCCGGCTACACGGCCGAGGACCCGAAGACGCTCGCCTCGGTTGGCCACCAGCCCGAGGGCGGCTACGCGGCGGGCCTGAGCGCCGACGCGCTGAAGGGCAAGCGGATCGGCCTGTATGGCGCGGGCTGGCGCAACCAGCCGCTGTCGGACGAGGCCGCGCGCCTGTACGAGCGCGCCAAGCAGGAACTGCGCGATGCGGGCGCGACGCTGATCGACGATCCGTTCGCGGGCAGCGGCTTCGCCGCGCTGCGCGAGCCGACGGGGCCGCTTGCCAATTTCGACGCGCGCGGGATGGAGTCGATTCCGTACGATCTCGAACAGTATCTGAAGCGTCTCGGGCCGGACGCCGCGCTGAAGACGTTCGCCGAATTCGCCGCGGCCACCGCGAAGCAGGACGTGTTCGCAGCGGGCGGAATCCTCGGTTACCTGAACAGCCTCGCCGATTTTCCGGCCGCGCTCGCGAACCCGTCGCGCCCGCCCGAGATGCCCGAGTTCATTGCACTGAAGGCCGCGTATCTGAAGATCTTCGATGCGGTGATGCGCGAGCACCGGCTCGATGCGCTGGCGTTCCCGCAAATGCGCAGCGAACTGCCGCCGTTCATGGGCGAGGAGACGATCCAGGAAACCACGGTGGGCGAACTGAACATCGCCGGGTTGCCGGGCGTGACGGTGCCGGCCGGGTATTACGCGTCGGGGTCGCCGTTCGGGATCATCTTCGTCGGGCGGCAGTGGAGCGAGGCGGGGCTGATCGCGATCGCCTACGCGTTCGAGCAGGCCACGCAGCATCGCAAGACGCCGAAGCTGGGGTAAGCGGCGGGGAACAGGGCGGCCGGCGTCGTCAAGGCACGAACACCGAGCCGTCCGCCTCGGCCAGCGCGACGATCGCCTCGATCGTCACCTGCACCTTCGGTTGCAGATGGCGCGTTTTCTGCCGGATCGCATGAATCGGCATGGTGCTGGCCCGCTCGGGCAGCACCTCCCGCAGCCCGCCCGCGCGCAGGGCGTCGCGCGCCAGCCAGCCCGGCAACTGCGCGAGCCCGCAACCGGCGAGGCAAGCGGCCAGCAGCGTGTCTCCGTCGGTCAGTTCGTGGCGCGCGCGCACGTCCACATACGACGCCTCGCCCTTGCCGTCGGCCAGCAACCAACTGCTGCGGCCGGTGCGCTGCCAGCCGGTCAGGCAATCGTGCCCGGCCAGCGCGTCGACGCTGTCCGGCACGCCGCGCCGCGCCAGATACTCGTTTGAACCGCAAATCACGAGCCGCTGCGCGCCGAGCCGCCGCGCGACCAGGTCGGGGTAGGCGTCGAGCGTGCCAATGCGCACGGCCAGATCGATGCCCTCGCCGATCAGGTCCACGGCGCGATCCTGGAACGCAATCGCCAGGTCGAGACGCGGATAGCGGCGCGTCAGATTCAGCAGCGCGGGCGCGACATAGTTGCGGCCGAACGTGGTCGGCAGGTCGATGCGCAGCCGCCCGACCGGCTCCTGGTGGCCGGTGGCGAGAAACGCCTCGGTCTGGTCGAGATCGTCGAGGATGCGGCGGCAGGTCTGCAGAAAGGTTTCGCCGGCCGTGGTCAGGTCGATGCGTCGCGTGGTCCGGTGCAGCAGTTGCACGCCGAGCCGCGCCTCCAGCCGCGAGATGCTTTTGCCGATCGCGGAGCCGGTCACGCCGAGCGTGTCCGCCGCGGCCGTCAGGCTGCCCCGGTCGACTGCCGCGACAAACTCGCGGACGCCCGCGAAACGGTCAATCATGATGAATTCTGGAATGAGGGGATCGAATGTCGGGAATTTTATCGGCTAACCGAACAGAAAGGCTGAAATTACACTGATTTCCCGGGATGACAGGCGTCATCCGGCACCACAGGAGATCGGAAATGAAAGCATGGCTGCTCGATGGTTTTGGCCTGAACAATCTGCAACGCGGCGAGGTCGCCACGCCGGTGCCGAAGGCCGGCGAACTGCTCGTCAAGGTGGGCGCGGTGTCGCTGAACTATCGCGACAAGGCAATCGTCGACGGCATCTACCTGCCGGAGCGCGTGCCGCCCAGCCTGATTCCGGTGTCGGACGCGGTGGGCACGGTGGTGGCCGTCGGCCCCGGCGTGACGCGTTTCCAGCCGGGCGCGCGCGTGAATTCGACGCTCTACACGCACTGGCTCGACGGTGCGCCCGGCCCCGACGAGCCCGATCACTGCCTCGGCATGCCGCTGCCCGGCGCGCTGGCCGAATACCTGATTCTTCACGAGAATGCGGCCGTGGCCGCGCCGGCCTCGATGAGCGACGAGCAGGCCGCCACGCTGCCGATCGCCGCGCTGACGGCCTGGTATGCGCTGATGGACGTCGGCTGCCTGCAACCCGGCCAGACGATGCTGGCGCAAGGCACCGGCGGCGTGTCGATCTTCGCCGCGCAGATCGCGGCGGCGCACGGCGCGCGCGTGATCGTCACGTCGAGCCGCGACGGCAACCTCGCCCGGCTCAAGGCGCTGATGCCGGGGGCGGACCTGCACGGCATCAACTACCGCACGCAGCCCGACTGGGACCGCGCGGTGCTGGACCTGACTGCCGGCCGGGGCGCCGATGTCACGCTCGACGTGGCCGGCGGCGACGGCATCAACCGCTCGGTGGCCGCCACCCGCGTGCAGGGCACGATCGCGCAGGTCGGCTTCCTGACCGGGCAGGTCGCGGCGCTGAACCTGATGCCGCTGATCTTCCGCCAGACCACGCTGCGCGGCATCGCGGTGGCGCCGCGCAGCGCGTTCGAGCGCATGAATCCGTTCCTGGAAGCTCACCGGGTGGCGCCCGTCATCGATCGCGTCTACGGCTTCGACGAGGCCGTGCAGGCGTTCGAGCATCTGGCGCGCGGGCCGTTCGGCAAGGTAGTGATCAAGGTGGCCGACGCGGCCTGACGCAGCCCGATTCCGGCGCCGGCCCGCCACAGCGGTAAGATGCCGGTTTCCCGTTTCCCGGATTTCCCCATGCAAGTGCTGGTCGACGCAGACGCCTGCCCGGTCGTCGTCAAGGACATGCTGTTTCGCGCGGCGCGACGCGTCGAAGTGTGCGTCACGCTGGTCGCGAACCAGTACCTGCGCGTGCCGCCGTCGCGCTTCGTGAAATCCGTACAGGTGCCGGCCACGCCCGACGCCGCCGATCAGCGCATCGTCGAGCTGGCCGAGGCGGGCGACCTGGTGATCACGTCCGACATTCCGCTGGCCGCCGCCGCGCTCGACAAGGGCGCGTTCGTGCTCGATACGCGCGGCGGCTGGTTCAGCCGCGAGAACATTCGCGAGCGGCTGGCGATGCGCGAGATGCTCGACCAGTTGCGCGGCTCGGGTGTCGATACCGGCGGCCCGGCACCGTATTCGCCGCAGGACGGCAAGGCGTTCGCCTCGCAACTCGATCGCTTTCTCGCGCGCCATGCCGCGCCGCGCGATCCGGCGGTTTGACCGAAGCGCGCGGTTCACGGCAAACGCTCGCACTCCGAAGCATTTCCATTCCGCCGCGCGTCAGGCGCGCCGCGTTCAACCCGTGTGCGCCAGCCCCGCCAGCGCCACCATCATCACGGGCATGGCCACCATCGCCACCAGCGTCTGCACGGCCGTGATGCCGGCCATCAACGGCGCATCGCCGCCCAGCTGCCGCGCCATGATGTACGACGAGGACGAGGTCGGCAGCGCCTGGAACAGCAGCGCCACCGTCATCACTGCATCGCCGAGGCCGAGCGCGCGCCCGGCCGCCACGGTGGCGAGCGGCATCGCCAGGAACTTGAACGACGACGCGACCAGCATCGGATGCAGCCACACGCGCGTGCCGCCGAAGCGCAGCGCCGCGCCCACGCACAGCAGCCCGAGCGGCATCGACGCCGCGCCGAGCGCCCGCACGGCCGGCTCGATCGGCGCGGGCACGGCGATCCCGCCCGCCTGCATGACGCCGCCGATCGCGCAGCCCACCACCAGCGGGTTGGTCACGATCTGGCGCAGCGCCGCGGCCGGCCCGAGCTTCACCGCGCCGTAGCGCGCGAACACCAGCACGCAGAACAGGTTGACGGTCGGCACGATGGCCGCCACGCATACGGCCGACAGCGCGATGCCCTGCTGGCCGAGCAGGCCGGCCGCCACCGAGGTGCCCACGTAGTTGTTGAAGCGCACCGCGCCCTGGAACACCGAGGTGAAGCCGGCGCCGTCCACGCGCACCCAGCGCCGCACCAGCAGCACCGCCAGCGCGACGATCAGCGTCGAGCCGACCAGCGCCCCCGCGAGCGGCCCGACCGGCAGCGTGTCGAGCCGCGCGGTGGCCAGGCCGTGCGCGAACAGCGCCGGCAGCAGCACGTAGTAGCAGAGCCGTTCGGCCGGCGGCCAGAACGCGTCGGCGATGAAGCCGGTGCGCTTGAGCAGATAGCCCAGCGCCACCAGCAGCGCCACGGGCACCAGCGCCAGGATGATCGCGCCGCTCATGGGCGGGCCGCCCGGCGCGCGCGTCGGCGCGAATCATTCAGGGAAACGAAGCAAGACATGAGGGCCTGCGCAAGATTGACGATTCAGTCAAAGTAGCACGCAGACCCACGAGAAATGATGGTGATTTATCGGGTGATCAATGAGAAAACCTCATCGATGACGCGATCAGTTCGGCGGCCAGCGCCTCGGCGAAACGTTGCGCGGGCCGCGAGCGATGCTCGATCAGCACCACCGCGCTGCGCAATTGCGGCTGCCCGAACGGCAGCCGCACCACCGGCGGCAGGCGCGCCAGCACCGAATCGTGCAGCGCCACCACGCCCGCGCCGAGGCCGCGCGAGGCCATGTGCACGATGGTTTCGGTGCTGTCGAGCACCATCTCCTCGCGCACGCGAATGCTCATGCGCCGCAGTTCGGCGGCAATCTCGCGGCCGGCCCAGGCCTGCGCGTCGAAGCGGATGAACGGCAGTTCCTCCAGCAGCGCACGCACGCTCCAGCCCTCGTAGCGCGGCGGCGCGACCAGCCAGTAGCGATGCTCGTAGAGCGTGCGCCAGACCAGCCCGGCCGGGTGCGGGCGCACCGGATGGGTGGTGACGGCCGCGTCGAGTTCGCCGCCCGCCACGCGCTGCGCGAGCGCCGACGACAAGCCGGCCGCCACATGCACGCGCAGGCCCGGATGCGCGAGGCGCAGCGCCAGCAAGGCGTCCGGCATCGGTCCGGCCAGCGCCGTCTGGATCGCGCCCACGCGCAGCCGGCCGACCAGTTGTTTCTCGTCGCTCAGTGCATCGGGAATCGCATCGACCATCGCGAGGATCTGCTCGGCCTGCGCGAGCACGATGCGGCCGGCTTCGGTGAATGCGGGCTGGCGGCGCGAGCGGTCGAACAGCAGCACGTTGAATTCGGCTTCGAGCGATTTGACGTGCAGGCTGACGGCCGATTGCGTGAGGCCGATCGCATCGCCGGCGCGTGCGAACGTGCCGTGACGGGCGATCGCGACGAGGGTGCGGAAGGCACGTATCGACATGGGCGGGAAGGGGGCGAGGCGGGTTCGAGGGGCGCGGCCCGCATGACGGGGCCGCGCCGGCTTCGACCGATGATGCCTGCGCGTGACGGCGGCGGCAAGCTGGCGGCCACCGTGAGGCGGTTCGAGCGTTACTTCTCGGCTTCGAGCGAGCGCATGGTGCGCAGCGCCGGGAACAGCCGCATCCACAGCAGCGCGATGGCGATCGTGCCGAGGCCGCCGACCAGCACGGCCGGGCGCGCGCCCCACCAGCCGGCCGTGATCCCCGATTCGAATTCGCCGAGCTGGTTCGAGGTGCCGATGAACAGCGCGTTGACGGCGCTGACGCGGCCGAGCATTTCGTCAGGCGTGCGAAGCTGCACGAGCGAGGAGCGCACCACCACGCTGATCACGTCGGCCGCGCCGAGCGTGGCGAGCGACAGCAGCGACAGCGGCAGCCAGGTCGAGACGCCGAACACCAGCGTGGCGACGCCGAACACGATCACCCCGCCGAACATCGCCATGCCGGGCCGCTTGCGCATCGGAAAGCGCGCGAACCACAGCGTGCCGGCCAGCGCGCCGATGGCGGGCGCCGAGCGCAGCAGGCCGAGGCCCCACGGGCCGGTTTGCAGGTAGTCGTGCGCGTAGATCGGCAGCAGCGAAACCGCGCCGCCGAACAGCACCGCGAACAGGTCGAGCGACAGCGCGCCGAGGATCGCCGGCTCGCGGCGGATGAAGGCGATGCCCGAGAATACCGATTCGAGCGTGACGGGTGCGCGTGCAACCGGTTTGCTGGTCAGTTGCAGCGAGCCCATCAGACAGGCCGCGCAGCCGAACATCGCCACGCCGAGCACGTACACCACGCTGGGTCCCAGGCCGTACAGCACGCCGCCCGCGGCCGGGCCGATGATCATCGCCGTCTGCGTGGCCGAGGTGGACAAGGCGGTCGCGCGCGGCAGCTCGGCGCGCGGCACCACGGCCGGCAGCAGCGAGGCCACGGTGGGGTTCTCGAAGGCGCGCGCCGCGCCGAGGCAGGCCGCGAGCGCGTAGATGGCCGGCGCGTTGAGCCAGCCGCCGAGCGTGCCGGCCAGGAACACCACCGAGGCCACCGCCAGCAGGCTCTGGCACACGGCGACGATGCGGCGCCGGTCGTAGCGGTCCGCCACGTGCCCCACCACCAGCGTCAGCACGAACATCGGCAGGAACTGCGCGAGGCCGACGAGCCCGAGCGCATAGGCGCTCTTGGTCAGCGCATAGATATGCCAGCCGATCGCGACCGACAGCATCTGAAACGAGATCGAGGACAGCACACGCGCGCTCCAGAAGCGCTGGAACGTGGTGAGGCCAAGCAGGTTGGCCGGGCGGCCGGGCAAGTCGGAAGGCGCGGGCATGAGCGGTAGGCGATGGTCGTGGGACGGGCCGCGGCCGGTGCGGCCGCACGTCGCAAAATCGAGAAAACGGCAAGTGTAGATGAGTTCGCGCGTGCTTGCGGAATGTCCCGCGCGTGGCGGCGGGATCGCGTCGGGTGCGATGCGGCGGCAGAAATGACAATGGACGGCGAAGCGAAACCGCGTTCGAGAGAAGCGCGGCGCTTGCCGTCCATGTCGGATGCGTTGGTAGGCTCGATTGGATTCGAACCAACGACCCCCACCATGTCAAGGTGGTGCTCTAACCAACTGAGCTACGAGCCTAGGGTGCCTGGCGCGGTGCGCGGGCGGTACTGCGAATGCGTTGGTAGGCTCGATTGGATTCGAACCAACGACCCCCACCATGTCAAGGTGGTGCTCTAACCAACTGAGCTACGAGCCTGAGGTGCCTTGCGCGATGCGCGGGCGGTGCTGCCTGAAACCATGCTGCAAGTGCCGCAAAAACCAACCGCCGAAAAAGACAATGGACGGGAAGCGTGTTCCGCGTTCGAGAGGAGCGCGGCGCCTGCCGTCCATTCCGAATTCGTTGGTAGGCTCGATTGGATTCGAACCAACGACCCCCACCATGTCAAGGTGGTGCTCTAACCAACTGAGCTACGAGCCTGCGAGGCGCGAATTATAGAGAGGCTCGCTCGATGTTGCAAGCACCCCCGCGCGTTTCATGACGATTTCGTGTGCGTGGCGATATGCGCATCGATGTGCGTGCAAGCAGGTGCGTTCGATGCCTTGCCGCAGCGGTCGCTACGCAGCGGGCGACGGCGCGGCGTCGAGCGCCGTGACGAGCCGCTCCTCCAGAAACGCGAGCAGCGCGCGGATCGCCGTCGACCCTTGCCGATGCTGCGGATACACGGCGCTCAGGCGCAACGACGGCGTGGCATGCGTGGCGAGGATCGGCACCAGCACGCCGCTCGCGATCGCGGGCCCGACGATGAACTGCGGTAGCAGCGCAACGCCCAGCCCGGCGATCGCCGCGTCGCGCACCACGTCGCCATTGTTCGCGATCAGCGGCCCCTGCACGTCGTAGGCGCGTCGCCCGTGCTCGGTTTCGAATTCCCAGCCGTCGCGGCCTTCCTGCCCGTAGAGCAGGCAGGCATGCCGATGCAGTTCGGCCGGCGTGGCCGGCTCGCCGTGTTGCGCGCGATAGCGCGGGCTGCAGCACGCGATCATGCGCAGCGTGCCGAGCGTGCGCGCGACCAGCGTCGAATCGGCCAGCGCGCCGATCCGCAGCGCAAGGTCGAAGCCCTCGCCGATCAGGTCCACGCGCCGGTCGCTCAATTCCACGTCGAGCCGCACGGCCGGATGCGCGGCCAGGAATTCGGCGAGCAGCGGCGACAGGTGGCTCATGCCGAACGACATCGGCGCGCTGATCTTCAGCGAGCCGTGCAGCTCGGTGCGGCGCGTCGACATCGCTTCCTCGGCCTGCGCGACCTCGGCCAGAATCCGCTGCGCATGGCGATAGAACGCCTGCCCCGATTCGGTCACGGCCAGCTTGCGCGTGTTGCGGTTCAGCAGCCGCACGTGCAGCGCTGCCTCCAGCGCCGCCATGCGCCGGCTGACGAACTGCTTGGACAGCAAGAGCTTGTCGGCGGCGGCCGTGAAGCTGCCGGCCTCCACGGTCGAGATGAAGATGCGCAGATCGTCGAGTTGCATGGGCGGCTGATTGTCCACCAAAATGGGACGATGATTATCTCACATGCGATTTATCTATCACTTCGGTTGACTTAAGATTCATCTCATCCGATCGACGCCGCACCACAGGGGCGCAGCGCGATCCACCGGAGAATCAACATGATCGAAGTCCGTAACGCCAACGCCCGCGGCCGTGCCGAACATGGCTGGCTCAACTCCCGCCACACCTTTTCGTTCGCGAACTACTACGATCCGCAGCAAGTCGGCTTCTCGGATCTGCTGGTGATCAACGACGATCGCGTCGCCCCGGCCCGCGGCTTCGGCACCCACCCGCACCGCGACATGGAAATCCTGTCGTACGTGCTCGAAGGCGCGCTCGAACACAAGGATTCGATGGGCACCGGCTCGGTGATCGTGCCCGGCGACGTGCAACTGATGAGCGCCGGCACCGGCGTGGCCCACAGCGAGTTCAACCACTCGAAGGACCAGCCGGTGCACTTCCTGCAGATCTGGGTGGGGCCGTCGGAAAAGGGCGCGCAACCACGTTACCAGCAGGCCAACGTGCCGGCCGCCGACAAGCGCGGCCAACTGCGCCTGGTGGTGTCGCCGGACGGCGCGAACGGCGCGCTGGCGATTCGCCAGGACACGCGGATCTACGCCGGCCTGTTCGACGGCGACGAAGCCGCGAGCCTGGCGGTGCCGGCCGGCCGCTTCGTGTATGTGCATGTGGCGCGCGGCAGCCTGGCGGTCAACGGCGTCGCGCTCGGCGAAGGCGACGGCGCGCGGATTCGCGGCGAGGACGTGCTGAACTTCAGAAATGGTCAGGATGCCGAAGTGCTGGTGTTCGACCTGCGTCCGGTCGAAGTGACGGCCGACTGGGCCTGAGCGGCGTCAGCGGCAGCCGCGCGCTTGCGGCGCGCGGCTGCTTTCGGTGGGGCAGCGTTCACCGCTATTGCTTTGCAAGACTAATCATTCGATGATGGCTCCGAGCGCCGGAAACACGGGGCCGGCGCGGCCTTCATCGATACCGGAACATCAGGTTTGAAAAAGGATTCGACCATGCGTTATCTTTCTCTCGACGGTCAAAAGGACGGCGTGCTGCTGGTGGCGCGCGTGCTGATGATGGTGCTGTTCGTGATGTTCGGCTGGCAGAAGCTGACCGGCTTCTCGGGCACCGTCGCCTACATGGGCTCGACCGGCGTGCCCGTGCCGATGCTGGCGGCGGCCGTGGCGGTGGTGATGGAGTTCGTGGCCGGGGTGCTGATCGTGCTCGGCTTCTGGACTCGCCCGGTGGCGCTGCTGCTGGCGCTCTACACGCTCGGCACCGCGTTCATCGGCCACCATTACTGGACCATGAGCGGCATGGAGCACTACGCCAACCTGATCAACTTCTACAAGAACGTCAGCATCGTCGGCGGCCTGCTGGTGCTGGCCGTCGCCGGCCCGGGGCGGTTCTCGATCGACCGCCGCTGAGGCGGCATCGCCGCGCCCCATGCAAAACGCCCGCTCGAATCGAGCGGGCGTTTTGCGTTGGCGAGCCTGCGCGGCGTAACTAGCGCGTGGCGGCCTGCCCCGTCACCGGCGCCTTGCGGACCTCGGACACGTAGATGAGGATCAGCGACACCCAGACGATCCCGTACAGCAGCATGAAGCAGGTGGTGCGCACGCGCAGCAGGTCCAGCAGCATACCGAACAGGATCGGCAGCAGGAAGCCGCCCAGCCCGCCCGCGAGGCCGACGATGCCGGTCACGACGCCCATGTTGTCGGGGAAATCGTCGGCGACATACTTGAACGTCGAGGCCATGCCGAGCGCGAACACGGCGCCCAGCGCGAACGTCAGCACGACGAAGCCGGCCAGCGGCATGGCGACCTTCAGCGTGGCGGTGCCGTCGATCGTGTGGATCACGAAATCGGTGGCCGGATACGACAGCACGAACAGGCAGATCCACGCGACCCACAGCCCCCACCAGGTCACGGAATGCGCGCCGAAGCGGTCCGACAGCGCGCCGCCCAATGCGCGCAGCAGCGAGCCGGGCAGCGAGAAGCCGGCCGCGAACGCCGCGGCCACCACCAGCGTCATGCCGTATTCGTGGGTCAGGTATTGCGGAATCCAGAGCGACAGCGCGGTAAAGCCGCCGAACGTGATCGAGTAGTACTGGCACAGCCGCCAGACGCGCCGGTCGCGCAGCACGCGGAACGAATCGAGCAGCGAGCCGCCGCGTTTTCCCGCACCCGGATCGGGCGCCGAGGCGAGCCAGAAGATCAGCGCCGTGACGAGCAGGGCGACCGCGTAAATGCGCGGCACCGCGCGCCAGCCGTAGGCCACTTGCAGCGACGGCGTGACGAACAGGTTGACGGCCGCGCCGCAGGTGCCGGCCCCGAACACGCCCATCGCGAAGCCGCGCCGCTTCGGCGGAAAGAAGCGCGCGACATAGGGCGTGCCCACCGCGAACGACGCGCCCACGCAACCGAGGAACAGGCCGATCAGCAGGAACTGCCAGAGCTGCGTCGCATAACTGACGATATAAACCGGCACCGCGCACAGCACCAGCAACACCGTCATGACGATGCGGCCGCCGAAGCGGTCGGTCCAGATGCCGAGCGGCAGCCGCATGATCGCGCCGGTCAGCACCGGCGTGGCGGTCAGCAGGCCGAACTCGGTGCTGTTCAGGCCGAGGTCGGTGCGCAACTGCACGCCGAGCACGCCGAACATCATCCAGACCACGAAGCAGACCAGAAAGGCGAGCGTGCTTGCGGCCAGCACCGACCAGGCGCGCAGGCCGACTTCGGGCGGGGAGGGGGACGCCGTGGCGTCATGAATGGGAGTCATGGAAAATCCTTTGCTGGGTTCATTGAACGAGCGAGCCGTTCGCGCCGTCGAGCATCACGCCGGCGATGCGCGCGCCACCGGCGAGGATCGCCACGTACTGGCGCATCGCGTCGCGGCGCACGCGTTCGGTCAGATAGCTGGCGATCTGCTCGCGCGCCAGCGCGAACGGGAGGGTGTCGCCAATCACGCGCCGATCGATCCGTACGATATGGAAGCCATAGCGCGTGTTGACGATGCGCGGCAGCACGCCGAACGTGTCGCCGTCGAACAGGGCCGCCTCGAACTCGGGCACGGTGTCGCCGCGCAGCAGTTGCCCGAGGTTGCCGCCGATCTCGGCCGACGGGCAGTTCGACGATTCGCGCGCGGCGGCTTCGAAGCCGGCCGGCGCGGCCAGCACGGACGCGAGCGTGTCCTCGGCGCGGGCACGCAGCGGCGCGATCGGCACGCGCGACGTGACGGCGAACAGGATGTGGCTGGCGTGGACGATGTCGCCATGCCGGAACTGCGCCGGATGCTGCGCATGGAAGCGCTCGCAATCGGCATCGGTCGGCACCGGCAGGTGGGTCAGTTCGCGCGCGAGCAGGGCATCGAGCGCGGCGTCGTCGAGTGCGGCATCGGTGCCGATCAGCGCGAGCGCCACGGCGCGCTGACGCAGCAATTCGCCGATTGCGAGCGTGCGCCGGGCGGCATCAAGCGCGGCGGCCGCATCGTCGTGCAGCGCCGCTTCGGCTTCGAATTCGGCGGCGATCGCCGCACTGCCGATCTCGATGCCGTTGACCGTCAACGGGGCGGCCGACAGGAGGGCCTCGTGTTGTGACATGGCGGCTCCTCAGCGCTTGCGAACCAGTTGATACGGGCGGATCAGGTAGGCCAGCGAGGCGATGCCGCTCCAGATATGCACCATCCGCGTGAACGGCGACACCAGGAAGATCGTGAAGCCGAGCAGGATGTGCAGGCGGTAGGTCAGCGGCACGCCCGCGAGCAGCGCCGCCACGCCGGGCTGGAACGTGACGATGCCCTTCACGTAATCGGTCAGTTGCTCGAACATCGCGCCGTCCATGTGCCGCGTCGACAGCACCACGGTGCCCAGCCCGAGCGCGAGCTGCACCCAAAGCATCAGCACGATCAGGATGTCGGAGCGCCGGCTGTGGCGGCGAATGCGTGTGCTGCCGAGGCGGCGCGCGATCAGGATCGTCAGGCCGAGGATCGATGCAGCACCGGCCGCGCCGCCCGCCACCATCGCCACGAGCTGGTGCGCCGAGGCCGACATGAACGACGAGACGAGCCAGTGCGGCACGAGGAAGCCGCCGAAGTGACCGAGCACCACCACGAGCACGCCCCAATGGAACAGGTTGCTGCCGAGCCGCAGCGCGCCGCGATGCAGCAGTTGCGACGAATCGCTTTTCCACGAGTACTGCTCGCGGTCGAAGCGGATCAGGCTGCCGACCAGCAGCACCGCGAGACAGATATACGGATAGACGCCGAACAGAAAGGGATGCAGGTAAGCGTTCATGACTTTTTCCGGTCGAATCGATTGCACATGAGGGATGAGGCCTCAGCCGTGGCGCGCGGGGCGCCGCGCATGGAACTGCACCGGTTGCTCGCTCGGCAGGCTCGCGCCGACGAAGCGCACGGCCGGCTCGCCATAGCTCATGTCGAGCGCGCGGTAGTCGGCGGCGGCGGGGCGGCGGTGCGCATCGTCGTCGTCGGGCTGGCCGGTGGCATCGGGTGTATGGCGCGGCTCGGCGCGGCCCAGGCCCGCGAGCGGCAGCAGCGCGCCGAACACGAAGCCGTAGTGGCTGTTGCGCGCGGCCAGCCGTTCGGCCAGCGCGCCGAGGATTTCGCCGGTTTCGGCCAGCAGTGAGCGCGCCTCGTCGGCCGGCAGGCGCGACAGGTATTCGAGGAACACCGGCAGGTAGTCGGGCAGCTCGCCGGGCTTCAGTTGCAGCCCCTTCTGCGCATACATCTGCATCAGGTCGACCATCGCCTGGCCGCGGTCGCGCGATTCGCCGTGCACGTGCTCGAACAGATGCAGCGAGGTCTCGCGGCCGCGGTCGAACAGCGCCACGTAGTTTTCCTGCAGCGTCAGCAGGTCGCGTTCG
>NZ_BAAILN010000066.1:173402-234516 GCF_054589155.1 Burkholderia sp. 3C | reverse complement strand
ATAGAAGCGCGCCAGCCCAGCGCGCGCGGCTTTCGGCACACGCGGGTGCGCATCGAGGGTCGCCTCGATCGAGGCGAGCGAATCGAGCAGCGCGGCCCCGGGATAGTCGAGCAGGATCGACAGCGCGGCGTACACGGCGTCGCCGGGGTGCGCTGCATCGTGAGCGGTGGTCATGAGGTCTCCCGGATCGGAATGGTTTTCGCGCCGCGCTTCATGCCGAACAGGCTGCCGTCGGTGCGGCCGTCGGAGCAGCCGTTGCCGAACGAGAAGCCGCAGGCGGCGCGCAGGCCGAAGGTGTCCTCGGCGTATTCGCGGTGCGTGGTGGGGATCACGAAGCGGTCTTCGTAGTTGGCGATCGCCAGATAGCGATACATCTCCTCGACCTGCGCGAGCGACAGCCCGACCTGATCGAGCACGCCGAGCGCCTCGACACCGTCCACGTGGCGCGCGCGCATGAAGCCGCGCATCGCCAGCAGCCGTTCGAGCGCGAGCTTCACGGGGGCTTCGTCGCCGGCCGTCAGCAGGTTCGCGAGGTAGCGCAGCGGAATGCGCAGCGAATCGACGTCGGGCAGGTAGCCGTTCATGCCGAGCGCGCCGCTGTTCGCGGCGGCGTTGATCGGCGAGAGCGGCGGCACGTACCAGACCATCGGCAGCGTGCGGTATTCGGGATGCAGCGGGAACGCGATCTTCCAGTCGATCGCCATCTTGTAGGCCGGCGAGCGCCGTGCCGCGTCGAGCCAGGCGGCCGGCACGCCGTCGCGCGCGGCCTGCGCCAGCACCTCGGGATCGTGCGGATCGAGGAATACCGACAACTGCGCCTCGTACAGATCGGTTTCGTTTTCAACGGCCGCGGCCTCGGCGATGCGGTCGGCGTCGTACAGCAGCACGCCGAGATAGCGGATGCGGCCCACGCAGGTTTCCGAGCAGACGGTCGGCTCGCCCGACTCGATGCGCGGGTAGCAGAAGATGCACTTCTCGGCCTTGCCGCTCTGCCAGTTGTAGTAGATCTTCTTGTACGGGCAACCCGACACGCACATGCGCCAACCGCGGCACTTGTCCTGATCGATCAGCACGATGCCGTCCTCTTCGCGCTTGTAGATCGAGCCGGACGGGCACGAGGCCACGCAGGCCGGGTTCAGGCAGTGCTCGCACAGGCGCGGCAGATACATCATGAAGGTGTTCTCGAACTGCCCGTAAATATCCTTCTGCACGGCCTCGAAGTTGGCGTCCTGCGAGCGCTTCTCGAATTCGCCGCCGAGGATTTCCTCCCAGTTCGGCCCCCATTCGATCTTCTCCATGCGCTGCCCGCTGATCAGCGAGCGCGGCCGTGCCACCGGCATCGCCTGCATGTTGCCGGCCTGATGCAGGTGCGCGTAGTCGAACGTGAACGGCTCGTAGTAATCGTCGATCTCGGGCAGGTGCGGGTTCGCGAAAAGCTGCGCGAGCAGCCGCCACTTGCCGCCCTGGCGCGGTTCGAGCTTGCCGTCGCCGCGCCGTTTCCAGCCGCCGCGCCAGCGCTGCTGGTTCTCCCAATCCTTCGGGTAGCCGATGCCCGGCTTGCTCTCGACGTTGTTGAACCAGGCGTATTCCATGCCCTCGCGGCTGGTCCAGACGTTCTTGCAGGTCACCGAACAGGTGTGGCAACCGATGCATTTGTCGAGGTTCAGGATCATCGCGATCTGTGCGCGTACTTTCATTCGGGTTCTCCCACGTTGGCGCCCGTGGCTTCGCCATCGAGCCAGTCGATCCGGTTCATCTTGCGCACGATCAGGAATTCGTCGCGATTCGAACCGACCGTGCCGTAGTAGTTGAAGCCATACGACAGTTGCGCATAGCCGCCGATCATGTGGGTGGGCTTCAGCGCGATGCGCGTGACCGAGTTGTGGATGCCGCCGCGCGTGCCGGTGATTTCCGAGCCGGGCACGTTCGTGAGCTTTTCCTGCGCGTGGTACATCATCACCATCCCGAGCGGCACACGCTGGCTGACCACGGCGCGGGCGCACAGCGCGCCGTTGGCGTTGTAGCACTCGATCCAGTCGTTGTCGGCCACGCCGATCGCGCGCGCGTCGTCTTCCGACATCCAGACGATCGGGCCGCCGCGCGACAGCGTCAGCATCAGCAGGTTGTCGGTGTAGGTGCTGTGGATGCCCCATTTCTGGTGCGGCGTCAGGAAATTCAGCACGCGTTCGGGGTTGCCGTTCGAGCGCGTGCCGAGCATGTGCGCGTAGCTGCCGGTATCGATCGGCGGCTTGTAGGCGCACAGCGCCTCGCCGAACGCGCGCATCCACGGATGATCCTGATAGAGCTGCTGGCGGCCGGTGAGCGTGCGCCAGGGGATCAGCTCATGCACGTTCGTATAGCCGGCGTTGTACGACACGTGTTCCGATTCGATGCCGCTCCAGGTGGGCGACGAGATGATCTTGCGCGGCTGCGATTGCAGATCGCGGAAGCGGATTTTTTCGTCCTCGCGTGAGGCGGCCAGATGCGCGTGTTCGAGGCCGGTGATCGACGACAGCGCATGCCAGGCCTTCACCGCCACCGCGCCGTTGGTTTCCGGCGCGAGCGTGAGGATGGTTTCGGCCGCGTCGAGCGCGGTGTCGAGGCGCGGGCGGCCGTCGGGCTCGGTCAGGCGGTTCAGCGCGCCGAGCAGTTCGACTTCCTCGCGGGTGTCCCACGCGATGCCCTTGCCGCCGTTGCCGAGCGTGTCGAGCAAGGGCCCGAGCGAGGTGAAGCGGCGGTAGGTATCGGGGTAATGCCGCTCGACCACGCTGACGGCCGGCATCGTGCGGCCCGGCACCGGCTCGCATTCGCCGCGCTTCCAGTCCTGCACGTCGAACGGCTGGGCCAGTTCGCCGGGTGTGTCGTGGGCGATCGGCGCGAGCACCACGTCGTGCTCGATGCCGAGATGGCCGTCGCACAGCTCGGAGAAGCGCCGCGCGATGCCCTTGAAGATTTCCCAGTCGCTGCGCGATTCCCAGGCGGGATCGACAGCGGCCGACAGCGGATGGATGAACGGATGCATGTCCGACGTGTTCATGTCGTCCTTCTCGTACCACGTGGCCGTGGGCAGCACGATGTCGGAATACATGCAGGTGGTCGACATCCGGAAATCGAGCGTGACGAGCAGGTCGAGCTTGCCGCGCGGTGCTTCCTCATGCCAGCGCACTTCCTCGGGGCGGGCCGCGCCGCTCGCGCCGATATCCTCGCCCTGCACGCCGTGGGTGGTGCCGAGCAGATGCTTGAGGAAATATTCGTGGCCCTTGCCCGACGAGCCGAGCAGGTTCGAACGCCAGACGAACAGGTTGCGCGGAAAGTTGGCGGGCGCGTCGGGGTCCTCGCTGGCCATCGTGAGCGAGCCGGCGGCGAGCCGCTGCGCGACCTGCCGGGCCGCTTCCGCGCCGGTTTCACCGGCCAGGCTTGCGCCGACGCGCAGCGGGTTCTCGCCGAGTTGCGGTGCCGACGGCAGCCAGCCCATGCGCTCGGCGCGCACGTTGTAGTCGATCGCCGTGCCGGCGAAGCCGGCCGGATCGGCGAGCGGCGAGAGCAGCGTGCGCGGGTCCATCGCGTCGTAGCGCCATTGATCGGTGTGCGCGTAGAAGAACGACGTGGCGTTCATCTGGCGCGGCGGGCGCTGCCAATCCAGCCCGAAGGCCAGCGGTTGCCAGCCGGTTTGCGGCCGCAGCTTTTCCTGGCCGACGTAATGCGACCAGCCGCCGCCCGATTGGCCCACGCAGCCGCACATGACCAGCATGTTGATGATCGCGCGGTACGACATGTCCATATGGAACCAGTGGTTGATCCCCGCGCCGATGATCACCATCGATTTGCCGCGCGTTTTCAGCGCGTTGTCGGCGAACTGCCGGGCCACGGCGATCGCGTCGGCGCGCTTGACGCCCGTGATCGCTTCCTGCCACGCCGGCGTGTAGGGCAGGTCGTCGTCGTAGGATGCGGCCACGTCCTGGCCGCCGAGGCCTTGATCGAGGCCGTAGTTGGCGATGAACAGATCGTAGACGGTCGCCACCAGCATCTCGCCGTCGCGCGTGGCGATGCGGCGTGCGCCGATCTTGCGCGTCAGCGTCGAGCCGTGCTTCGTGGACGCGAAATGCGCGTGCGGCTGGTTGCCGAAATACGGGAACAGCACGTCGACGGCCGTGTCGTGATCGGCCACCAGCGACAGGCGCGGCCTGAACTGCGTGCCGTCGGCAGCCTGGTCGCGCAGGTTCCATTTGCCGCGGTCGGCTGCGCCCGATTCGGCCCAGCGGAAGCCGATCGAGCCGACCGGCACGACGCAGGCGCCGCTCGCGTCGTCGATCATCACGCTCTTCCATTCGGTGCGGTCGGTTTCGCCGAGCGCGTCGTCGAAATCGGAGGCGCGCACCACGCGCTCGGGCACGTAGCCGCCGTCGCGATGCGGCACGAGCCGCACGAGGCAGGGCATGTCGGTGTAGCGCCGGCAGTAGTCGATGAAGTAATCGGCGCGGCCGGCCAGATGGAATTCCTTGAGGATCACGTGGCCCATCGCCAGCGCGAGCGCGGCATCGGTGCCCTGCTTCGGGTGCAGCCAGAGGTCGCCGAACTTCGCGCCCTCGGCGTAATCGGGAAACACCGAGACGACCTTGGTGCCGCGATAGCGCGCTTCCACCAGGAAGTGCGCGTCGGGCGTGCGCGTTTGCGGGACGTTCGAGCCCCACATCATGATGAACGTGGAGTTGTACCAGTCGGCCGATTCCGGCACGTCGGTCTGCTCGCCCCAGGTTTGCGGCGAGGCGGGCGGCAGGTCGCAGTACCAGTCGTAGAAGCTCAGGCTGACGCCGCCGATCAGGGCCAGGTAACGCGAGCCCGCCGCATAGGACACCATCGACATCGCGGGAATGGGCGAGAAGCCCGCCACGCGATCCGGCCCATGCCGGCTGATGGTGTGGACATTCGCGGCGGCGATGATTTCGTTGACTTCGTCCCAGCTCGACCGCACGAAGCCGCCGAGGCCGCGGCGGCTCTGGTAGCTGCGGCGCGCCTTGTCGTCGTCGACGATCGCGCGCCAGGCCTCGACCGGCGCCAGCGTGCGGCGCTTGTCGCGCCACAGGCGCACGAGTGCGCTGCGCACCATGGGATGCTTGAGGCGGTTCGCGCTGTACAGATACCAGGAGTACGACGCGCCGCGTGCACAGCCGCGCGGTTCGTGGTTCGGCATGTCGGGGCGGGTGCGCGGGTAGTCGGTCTGCTGGGTTTCCCAGGTGACGATGCCGCCCTTCACATAGACCTTCCAGGAGCAGGAACCGGTGCAGTTCACGCCGTGCGTGGAGCGGACGATCTTGTCGTGCTGCCAGCGTTGCCGGTAGCCGTCCTCCCATTTGCGGTCTTCGTCGGTGACGGTGCCGTGACCGTCGGAAAAGGATTGCCGGGCCGCGGTGAAATACCGTAGCCGGTCGAGGAAGTGACTCATCGAAACCTCGCGTTGGGGGCGTTTGGCCGAACTGTCGTGCTTGTCGTTCTGACATGTCGGGATTGCGGCGGAACGCTTGGCGCGCCCGCGGCTCGATCGCGCCGGAGGCCGGGCGATCGAGCGAGGCCATCTTAGCGACGGCCTTCGTGGTGCGATGCGACCTGCATCAAGTGTTCAACGGCTTGTATCCATCGAGCGGGAACGCGGCTTCCGGGGGTTCCGACAATTTTCAAATGCGCCCGAGGCGCGCCGGAGTGCGTTTCGCGAAGCCGGACGTGTTCGCCGTATTTCGATGGATATTTCGATTGGGGCCGAACGGCAGACGGGCAGGTGCCGCGCGCAGAGGCTTGGTGCGGAAGGCTGACGAGGTGGACGTGCGAGATGCCGCGTTGCCTTGCGCATGGCAACGCGGCAATGGGCTTCGGCCGATCGAGGGGGATGCGGCGTCCGAAGGCAAAACTCCGGACTGCGAATGTTTTATGCGCCGGCGGCGTGATTGCGCGACGAACTGTCGCGATCGATTCCGGGCGATACGTGCGGCTTCGGTCTCACCCGAACCACTTCCGCACCCGCGCGAACATTCCGTGCTGCGCGATCCATTCCGCATAGGCCCGATAGTCCGGATCGCGCATCAGATGCCGCTCCTCGGTCTTCGCGCGCAGGAAGTAGATGCCGTTCACCGCGAGCAGCCCTGCGCAATGCGCGATCGCGACCTGCCAGCCGAGCGCCGGCACGAACGGCACGGACACGAGCCAGTACGACAGGTTCTTGGTCAGGTAGGCCGGGTGCTTGGTGAAGCGGTACGGGCCGGACGTGATGATGCCGCGGTTCGTGAGGTTCGAGAAACGCAGCCCGAACGAGATCGTCGACAGCGCATAGCCGATCACCAGCGCGATGATCGCCAGGCCCCACACGAACTGGATCGCGGGCACGTGCGTGAGCCAGTTGTCCCAGAACAGCGTGCCTTCGTAGCGGATGTAGCGCTCCGAGATCAGCGACCAGAACGGCTGGTAGCAGATCAGCGCGGCGATCCAGCCGAGCGCGGTCGGCTCGACCGTGCGCACGTGGCTGTCGAGCACGCGGAACGTGCACAGGTAGCCGACCGAGCCGAACAGCAGGTCCATCGTGAACGCCAGCTCGTAGAAGAAGCGGAACGTGGCGAGCGAGTAGGGGGCGCCGGACATCGCGGCCAGCGACGCGGTCAGGTGGTCGGCGTTGGTCGACACGTAGACGAACATCAGCGGCAGGAAGAAAGCCTTCACGGCCCAGCCGCCGAGCATCTCGCGCAGCGGTGCCCATTGCGCGGGCCGCTGGCCGCGCAGCAGCAGGTGCGCGAGGCTCAGGTAGGCGTCGTTCTCGTCGCGCTGGCGGGTATCCATCCACGCGAAATAGAGCGGCGCGCCCACCGCGAAATACGGCGCGAGCAGCGCGCACAGGCTCCAGAACGGCTTGTAGAAATCGCCGTGATATTCGGGCAGCAGCCAGTAGATCAGCGCGATGCCGGCGTAGATCGCGCCGAGCGCCGCGAGCCGCATCGCCACGCGCGCGAAGCTGAGGGGGCGCACCGCGTTGGGCATCAGGCCGGCGCTCGGGCGCAGGTAGGCGCGTGCGACGAACAGTTCGTAGGCGCCGACCACCACGATGATCGCGAGGCAGGCGGCGAAGCCGCGCTCGGCGCCGCTCAGCAGCGTGCCGTCGCGCGAGAACCAGAGCGTGGCGAGCGCGGCGGCGATGCCGGCGAGACCGACGCTGAAGGGCGTGGCGGAGCGGGGCGGCCGGGCCGGAGCCGTGGAGACGGTGTCGAAAGTCGAATTCATGTCATGCCTCGTAAAAGACATCTGGCGATTCGGCGCCGGGCTGTCGAATTATCGGTGCCCGGCTGCCGTTCATGCCGCACCGGTTGCCGCGCGAACGGCGGCCGGTGCGGCATGTTTGCTTCGTCTTGCTTGTTGCTTACTTCTTGCCGCCGAGCAGGCCGCCCACCAGGTTGGTGACCGGCGCCAGCAGGCCCGCCGTGCTGCCCGAGGCGGTGCTCGAACCGGTCAGCGCGCCGGTGGCGCCATTGACCGCGCCGTTGGCGGCGGTGCCGACCGAGCCGACCGAGCTGACCACCGAGCCGGTCGTGCCGACCGCGGCGCCCGTCGTGGTGCCGGACAGCGCGCCGGTTACGGCGCCGGTGACGTTGCCGAGCGAGCCGGCAGCGCCGGACACGGTACCGTTCAGGCCGGCCGTTGCGCCGCCGCTGCCGACCGAGCCTTGCAGGCCGCCCGTCAGCGAGCCGACCAGGTTCGTGACCGGCGAGAGCAGGCCGCCGGCCGACGCGGCGCCGCCCGCCGTGCCGGTCGCGCTGCCCGACAGGCCGCCGAGCAGGTTGGTGACCGGCGTGAGCAGCGCGGAGAGGCCGGCCACCGGCGTCGCGCCCGAGGTGCCGGACGTGCCCGACGACGTCGAGCCGGACGAACTGCTGCCCGAGCTGCCGCCGATCGAAGCGCCGAGGCCGAGGTTGAGGCCGAGCGAGCCGGTCAGGTTCAGCAGCGGGCCGAGCGGGTTGGTGCCGCTGGTGCCGCTCGATCCGTTGAGCACACCGCCGGTGGCCGTCACCGTGTTGCCGAGCGTGGTGACGACGTTGCCGAGGTCCTTGCCGATCTGGTTGCCCGTCGCGTTGGAGATCGCCGAGCCGGCGCTGCCGAGGCCGGAGCCGAGCGTGCCGAGCAGCGTGTTGACGGGGGCGCCGAGGCCGGTGGCCGCGCCGATCGTCTGCGTGGCGTTGGTCAGGCCGTTGGTGATCGGGTTGATCAGCGTGGCGACCTGCGTTTCGATCTGCTGGACCGGTGCGCTGCCGAGCACGGTGCCGAGGCCCGTGCCGACGTTGCCCACCACGCCGCCGAGCGTGCCGACCGTCGAGCCGAGCGCCTGCGTGACCGGAGCCAGCGGCGCGAGCGGGCCGCCGCCGAGGGCGCTCACCGCGCTGCCGAGCGACTGGACGGCGTTCGACGCGTTCGAGACGAGCGTGGCGGTCGAGGCGAGCGTCGGTCCGAGCGGGTTGGCCGAGGTGCCGATCTGGCCGAGGCCGTTGGCGAGGCCCTGACCGACCGAGACGATGCCGTTGCCGAGGCTGTTGACCGCGACGCCCACGCCGGCCGTGGTGCCGCCGGCCAGTGCGGGGTTGACCACGGCGACCTGGGTGCCGGTGTCGGCGACGGTCATGCCGGTGGCGGTGACGACGTTGCCGAGCTGCTGGATGATCGTGCCGAGGGGGCTGGAGCTGGTGCCGGAGGTGCCTGAGGTGCCTGACGTACCGGAAGTGCCGGACGTACCGGAAGTGCCGGACGTACCGGAAGTGCCCGACGTACCCGAAGTGCCGGACGTACCCGAAGTACCCGAGGTGCCGGAAGTACCCGACGTACCGGAGGTACCCGATGTGCCTGACGTACCGGAAGTACCCGATGTGCCGGAAGTGCCCGATGTGCCGGAAGTACCCGACGTGCCGGAAGTGCCCGAGGTGCCGGAAGTACCCGAGGTGCCGGAAGTACCCGACGTGCCGGAAGTGCCCGATGTGCCGGAAGTACCCGACGTGCCGGAAGTGCCCGAGGTGCCGGAAGTACCCGACGTGCCGGAGGTACCCGAGGTGCCGGAAGTGCCCGAGGTGCCGGAAGTACCCGACGTGCCGGAGGTACCCGAGGTACCGGAAGTACCCGAGGTACCGGAAGTACCCGAGGTGCCGGAAGTACCCGAGGTACCGGAAGTACCCGACGTGCCGGATGTGCCCGAGGTACCGGAGGTACCCGAGGTACCGGAGGTACCCGAGGTACCGGAAGTACCCGAGGTGCCAGAAGTGCCCGAGGTACCAGAAGTGCCTGAGGTACCGGAACTTCCCGAGGTACCAGAACTTCCCGACGTACCAGAAGTACCTGAACTCCCCGACGACCCACCAGACGACCCGCCCGACGTCCCCGACGTGCTCTGAATCCCGAGGCCGCCACCCGCAGGCGTATACAACCCGTCCGAACCGCCGCAGCCCTGCAACGCGAGCAGCGACGAAGCGCCGATGGCGATCGCGGTCTTCTTGAATAGCGTGCGCATGATGTCCTCACAGAAAAAGTAATGTTCTGTAAGGGCAGGCTGCAAATTCCGGGCCACGCGGGCAGATTCACGAAAATCGTGAAATTGGAGATAGATCGATCGAGATTGCGTGATTTATTCGATTTAAACGCGACGATTCCGGAAAATCCTCAACGCCAAAATCCGAATGTTCCGGCGTGCTACGTTACGCCCCCCGCACGACCGCGTAACGGCACGCGGGGCGCAGGGGGCACAAGAGGCACAAGGAAGGGGGCACCGACGCCCGCCCGAGCAACCGTCAGACCAGCCCGGCCGGCCGTCGCGTCGGCGGAATCGGCGCATCGTCGAGCGCACCGAGGAAACCGGCCGTCCACCAGTGCACGTCGTACTTGCGGATCTCGGCGAGCAGCGCCGTGTGCCGCTCCACGCGTTCTTCCAGCGGCATCGTCAGCGCGGTGTGGATCGCGCGCGCCGTGCCCTGGATGTCGTACGGGTTCACCAGCAGCGCGTCGGTCAACTGCTCGGCCGCGCCCGCGAAACGCGACAGCACGAGCACGCCCGGATCTCTGGCGTCCTGCGCCGCGATGAACTCCTTGGCGACCAGGTTCATGCCGTCGCGCAGCGGCGTGACGAGCGCCACCCGGCTCGCGCGGTAGAGGCCCGGCAGCGAGGTGCGGTCGAGGCTGCGGTGGATGTAGCGCACCGGCATCCAGTCGAGCTCGCCGTAGTCGCCGTTGACCGAGCCGCACAGCGAATCCATTTCCTGGCGCAGATGATCGTAGGCGTCCACGTCCTCGCGGCTCGGCGCGGCGATCTGGATCAGCGTCGCGCTCTTGCGCATCTCGGGGTAGCGGTCGAGCATCTCGCGGAACGCCTGCACGCGTTGCGGCAACCCCTTCGAATAGTCGAGCCGGTCCACGCCGAGCAACAGCTTGCGGCGCGAGTATTCGTCGCGCATCTGTTCGTAGACGTTCAGGCCGTCGTCGTCGGTGGCCATCTGCGAGAAGCCGTCCACGTCGATGCCGATCGGGAACGCGCCCACCCGGACGTTGCGGCCGAACGCGCGCAGGTATTCGCCGTCCACGAACTCGGCGTTGGCCTCGGCTTCGGCGTAGCGCACGAAATGCGTGACGTCGGTATGCGCCTGGAAGCCCACCAGGTCGTACGCGCACAGCGAGCGCATCAGCCATTCGTGTTCGGGGATCGCGGCCATCACGAGCGGCGGCGGCACGGGGATATGCAGGAAGAAGCCGATCCGGTTGCGGCAGCCTTGCGCGCGCAGCTCGGTGGCGAGCGGGATCAGGTGATAGTCGTGCACCCAGATCACGTCGTCGGGCTGGAGCAGCGGCATCAGCTTCTGCGCGAACAGGCGGTTCACGCGGCGGTAGGCGTCGCCGAACTGCACGTCGAAGTTGGCCAGATCGAGCCGGTAGTGGAACACCGGCCACAGCACGTTGTTCGCGTAGCCGAGGTAGTAGTTGTCGTAGTCGCGCTGCGACAGATCGATGGTCGCGAGCTTCATGTTGCCGGCGTCGCGGATCTGCACGTCCTGGGTGGACGGGTCGGCTTCGGTGAGCTTGCCGCTCCAGCCGAACCAGATGCCGCCACGCTGCTGCAGGCTTTCGTTGAGCGCGACGGCCAGGCCGCCGGGTGCTTCGTTGTCCGGATCGGCTGTCCGGTTCGATACGACGATGAGACGGCTCACGAAACTCTCCTGATGAACGGTGATGGAAGGCGCGATCCGCCTCGCGACGCCGCTGCGCCGGCGGGCCGGGCAGCGGTCGGGCAGGCATCGGTCAGCGCGCCTGGAGGAGCGAGGGGGCGCTGGCCGATATGAACCCGGCGCAGGAGGATCGGACAGGACGGTGACGCGGTTCGGCGTGGGCCGCATCTCGCGCGGGCACGCGGCGAGACGGGATACCGGGCACGGCGTGAAGCACGCCGAGGCAAGGCCGCACGGCGGCGCTGCCGGGCGTCGTGCGTGGCGCTGGGCCGGACGACGAACGAGCCCAGCGTACACCATCAATAAGGCGTGTGTTCAGGATGCGCGTTGGCGCAAGCTGCCTAATGTTGCATTCGGCACGGTCGACAGCAGCGTATGAATCGCGAAGCCGACATCCGCGCGCGCGAGGTCGAACCACACCGCCATCCGTTCGCGATGCGCGTCGATATGCGAGACATAGACGCCGAGCGGCGAGCGCAGCAGCGCGCGGCGTTGCGCGCACAGATAATCGGCGGCGCCTTCGAGCGTGATCGGCAGCAGCACGCGGGGGCTGTCCTCGCGGTCGGCCGGCGTGGTGCGGCGGGCGGGCTGGCGTGCCGCGCGCACCGGGCCGATCGAGGCGACCGGGCGAAGCTGGCGGGAGATCGGCGTGACGGACGTTGCACTGCGGGAGACGGGCATGATGTCGGCGGCGAGCCGCGGTAACGAACATGGCTTCACGTTACGCCGGGGCGCGTAAACGTCTCGCAAAAATATCGGCGCGCGCGGCAAAGAAGCGGCAAGCGGCCGGCCGGGTGGTGCGCGCGGGCCGATGTGGCCGGTGCGCCCGGGTGCGATGACGGAGCAAATGGCGGAAGTGGTCGGAGCGCGGCGGGCGGCGGAATCGGCGGGAACCACCGCGCTGCCGGCCTGCGAATTCGATGCGGTGCAGCAATCCGCGTGCCTGAAATAAAACCAAAAAGGGCCGGTTCCGCCGTGGATCAGGCCCGGGCGCGCGGCATCATGCGTCGTAGCCCGGTTCGGCCGCCGTGGCGCCGGCCGCGTCGCCGCGCTGGCGGTTCGCCACGAAATCGTTGACCAGCACGATCGCCGCGCGGCAGGCGTCGAGATCGAGGGCGTGGATCGTGTTGGCCGGATCGAGGCCGAGCTGCGTGGCGAGCCAGCGGATGCCCTTGGCGCGCGCCTCGAACGCGTTGCAGCCGTCGCGGCGCATCTTGGCGGCCACCAGCGGTTCGAGCGCCGCGTGCAGATCCGATTTCGCCTGCCGCAACTCGGCGTTGGCGAGCCGGCCGAGCGGCACGTGGCGGCGGCTGCGCGGAAACACGCCGATCCAGGCATCGCACGGCGGGCAGACCCACAGCTCGCCGTGCTCGTCGCGATACGGGTAGGCGGCATCGCCGAAACGCGCAAGCTGCGCCTTCTCGCCGCAATAGTCGCAGACGGGTTGAGGCAGGGCGGGAACGGGGCGGCCAACGCGCATGACGGGAAGATCGGCGAACGGGATCGAAGTGGAATCAGCGCACAGTATAAGGATCTCGCCGCGCCGCCTGCCATCCCGGCGTGCCGGCGCGGCAGCGCGCCGCGCCCGCCGCGTCAGGCCAGCACCACGCCCTGCGGGTCGCAGATCCGGTTGCGGCCGGCCGTTTTCGCGTGATAAAGCGCGGTATCGGCCAGGTTGACGAACGCGGCGTCGCTGGCGGCGGACGCTTCGCGCGTGGTGACGATGCCGATGCTGACCGTCACGCGCCCATAGGCGCTGGTCGCATGCGGCAGCGCCAGATCGTAGATCGAGCGCCGCACCTGTTCGCCGAACCGGGCCGCGCCCTGTGCATCGGTGTCGGGCAGCGTCACGACGAACTCCTCGCCGCCGTAGCGCGCCATGCTGTCGGTCGCGCGGCGCGCACACAGGGCCAGCACGCGGCCGACCTCGCGCAGCACCTCGTCGCCTGCCGGGTGCCCGTAGTGATCGTTATAAGCCTTGAATTGATCGATATCGACGAACAGCAGCGCCAGCGGCCGGCCGGTTCGTTGCGCGCGCAACCACTCGCCATGCAGCGTGGCGTCGAACGCGCGCCGGTTGCCGAGGCCCGTCAGCGCATCGGTGCGGGTCAGCCGATAAAGCTGCTGCTCGACCTGCTGGCGCAGCCGCAGCTCGTGCGCGAGCAGCATCGAGCCGGCCGCCACCACCAGCGAGAACACCGCCACGATCGCGCCGAGCCGTTCCGCGCGATGCCGCCATTCGAGGTAGATGTCGCTCTCCGCCGGCGCCACGTCGACGATGATCGGCAGCGCCGGCAGCCGCTTGTACACATACAGACGCCGCGTGCCGTCGAGCGAGGCCAGGCCGGACACGGCGCCTTCGGGCTGGCGCATCGCATCGAGATACACGGTGGAGCGGCTCACGTCGCGGCCCACCATGCTGGTATCGAACGGCAGCCGGGTGATCAGCGCGCCGTTGGTGCCGAGCACGGCCGCCGAGCCGTGCGGGCCGACCGACAGGCCGTCGAGCAGCGAGCGGAAATAGTCCACGCTGAGCGCGCCCACCACCACGCCGCCGAATGAACCGTCGGCGTTGTCGATGCGGCGCGACAGCGTCAGCATCGCCTGCCCGCCGTGCAGCGGCGACGCGTAGGGCTTGCTGATGTAAAGGCCGATCTCGGGATGGCTGCGGTGGATCGCGATGTCTTCGCGATCCAGCAGGTTGGCCACCGGCGGCGTGTCGGAGCGCGAATCGAGCACGATGTTGCCGCTGGGGTCGACCACGTAGATCGTGCCGAGGTAGCGCCCGGTGGTGGCGCGGTCGAACAGCACGAGGTTGCGCAGCTTCGGCGGCAGCGCCATCACCTGCGGCTGGCGCATGCCATCCACCACGGCCTGCAACGACAGATCGTATTGTTCGACGCTGCGGGCGATGTCGCGTTCGAGCACGAGCACCAGGTTGCGGGCATTGCCGGCTGCGCGCTGGTAGGCGTCCGAGCGCGACTGGAACAGCACCAGCGCGCTGAGCGCCCAGAAGAACACCAGCAGCACGCCGCCCGCCAGCAGAACGCCGGCCGGGGTCAGCAGGCGTGAGGCGGCCAGCTTCCACGAGCGGGGCGTCGGATCGGGCAGTCGGTCGGCGGGCATCAGGATGTCGGGCGGAACGATATCTGGGCAGGGCGGACGGGGTGACGCTTCGCAGCAGCCGGCGACGGGCGCGCGGCGGCATGTAACGAGATTATCGGAGGAAATCGGTGCTTCGTGCGTGACAGTGTCGACCTCGTCCCGAATCAGTGGCGCGCGCGAAACAGCTCGGGCCGTGATGCGACGCAGCATGGTTGCGCGGGCACGGATCGCCGCGGCGCCCGTCTGCCGATTCCGTTCAGATACTGAGATCGGACAGCAACTGATCGGCCAGGAAATCGCACGGCGGCCGGTTCGAGCGCGCGCTGCGGGCCAGCACGATATCGAGATCGGGCAGCGCCGGCAGCCCGTGCGCCGGCCCCTGCTGGGAGAAATGCGCCGGCACCGCGCAGCGCGCCAGCGGCGCGATCGCCAGCCCGGCCTCCACCATGCTGAACAGGCCCATCAGGCTCGGGCTTTCGTACGAGGTGCGAAACGCGATGCCGGCCGCTTCGAGCGAACGGATCGCGTTGGCGCGCGCCACGCTGCCCGCGCCGAACAGCGCGACCGGCAGCGGCCGCTCGTCCCACACCGCGCCGCCCGACGGCGGCCCGGCCCAGACCATCGGCTCGGCGCGCACGAACGCACCGTTCAGGCCGCGCATGCGCGTCACGCAGGCCAGGTCGATCTTGTTGTCCTTGAGCAGCGGCGCGAGCGCGCGGCTCGGCAGCCCGACCACCTGGATCTCGACCTTCGGGTAGCGCGCCGAGAATTTGCGCAGCACCGGCGGCAGCAGCGACGAGGCGTAATCGTCGGGCACGCCGATCGTCACGCGGCCCTTGACCTCGGGGTGGACGATCGCCGCCCAGGCCTCCTCGCGCAGCGCGAGCAGGCGGCGCGCGTAGGCGATCAGGGTTTCCCCGTCGGGCGTGACGGTCACGTTGCGCGCGCCGCGCACGAACAACTGCTTGCCGAGCGATTGCTCCAGCGCGCGAATCTGCATGCTCAACGCCGACTGCGAACGGTGCACGCGCGCCGCGCCGCGCACGAAGCTGCCCGCATCGGCCACGGCCACCGCCATCGCCAGCACATCGAGATCGAAGGATTTCATCGCCATCAGAAAAGCTGATCAAAGTGATCAATATAACGCGTTTGTCTGATTGGAAGACGCTGCGCATACTGGCTTCGCCTACACAGCGGAGATGCAAGGATGTTTGCGGATTACGACGAATTCCGGCGCCAGGGAATGCGCCTCGACATGTCGCGCGGCAAGCCCGCGCCCGAGCAGCTGGACCTCGCGACGCGGCTGTTCGCCGAGGCCGGCGACCCCGGCTGGCTGGCGCGCGACGGCGCGGATTGCCGCAATTACGGCCTCGGCGCGGGCCTGCCCGAAGCGCGCGAATTCGGCGCGGCGCTGCTCGACGCGGCCCCGGAGCAGGTGGTCGCGGCCGGCAATTCGAGCCTCGAACTGATGCACGACGTGCTCGCGTTCGCCGTGCTGCACGGCCTGCCGGGCGGCAGCCCGTGGCGCGGCGGCGAGGTGGCGATGCTGTGCCCGGTGCCGGGCTACGACCGGCATTTCGCGATCTGCGAGGCGCTCGGCATCCGCATGATCGCCGTGCCGATGCGCGACGACGGCCCCGACATGGACGTGGTCGAGGCGCTGGTGCGCAACGACGCCTCGATCCGCGGCATCTGGTGCGTACCGCGCTACAGCAACCCGACCGGCGCGGTCTACTCGGCCGACACGGTGCGACGGCTTGCAGCGCTGCCGGCCGCCGCCGCCGATTTCCGGCTGATGTGGGACGACGCCTACCGTTTCCACCATCTGACCGACGCGCCGCGCGCCGTGCCGGACATCCTGCCGGCCTGCGAGGCGGCGGGCCATCCCGATCGCGCGTTCGTGTTCGCGTCGCTGTCGAAGGCCACGTTCGGCGGCGCGGGCGTGGCGTTCCTGACCGGCTCGGTGCGCAATGTCGGCTGGTGGTTGCGCCACGCGGGTGTGCGCTCGATCGGGCCGGACAAGCTGAACCAGTTGCGGCACGTGCACGCGCTGCGCGACCGTGCCGGGCTGGAAGCGTTGATGGCAGGCCATCGGTCGCTGCTGCGGCCGAAGTTCGAGACGGTGGAGGCGGTGTTCGCCGAGCGGCTCGGCGGGATTGCGGAGCTGAACTGGACGCGGCCCGAGGGCGGCTATTTCATCAGCCTCGACTTGCCGCCCGGGCATGCGAAGCGCGCGGTGGCGCTGGCGGGCGAGGCCGGGCTGGTGTTGACGCCGGCCGGCGCGGCGTTTCCGCTCGGCGACGATCCGCTCGACCGGCATTTGCGGATCGCGCCGTCGTTCCCGTCACCGGACGCGGTGCGCGCGGCGGCGCACGGGATTGCCGTGTCGGTGCGGCGGGCGCTGGAGATCGGTTGAACGGGCGGGGCAGCGCCCGTCCGCCGATCAGTGCCTCAGTGTGTTTCGCACTTCAGGTTGGCCTTCGGCACGTCGATCATGATCGGATAGGTGCCCTGATCGAGATCGACGCGCGCCACCACGGTGGTGACGGCGCTGTCGCTGTCGTCGTAGACGCTGACGCGGTCGTGCCGCAGGCTGGTCAGCCCGGCGCAGCCCGAGGCGCGGCCTTCGTCGGAAATCTTGCAGGTGATCTGGTTCGTCATCAGGTAGCGGAACTGGTCGCTCTGGGGCAGCTTCAGGTATTCGCGCAGGCTGGCCGGCGTGCCGGCCACGCCGTTGGCGGTGCCGATCGCGCAGGGTTCGGCCGCGGCGCCGCTTGCGGCGGTGTCGGCCAGCGCGGCCGTGCCGAACAAGGCGCAGGCCGATACAAGGGCTGATGCAAGGGCCGATGCGATCAGATGCTTCATGGTGCGGGTCCCGGTTCTGGATCGAAGTGCGCGATTGTAATCGGATCGCGCGCGCGGCGTGGCCGGGCCGGGGCCGGCCGGCGCCGCGCGGGAGCGGCTAGCGCCCGGTAGCAGCGCGCACCGCGGGCTGCGACAGGTCCGGCGCGTCAGTCGCGGCTTGCGCGGCTTGCGCGGCTTCGCCGAGGATCCAGTCGGTGGTGGCCGCCGCTTGCGTGACGGGCAGCATGTGGCCGCCGTCCACCAGCGTCAGCGCGACGCTGTCGAGCTTCTGCTTGAGGCCTTCGCCGTGCTTGCGGTAGTTGAGGATGCCGTCGTTGCGGCCGTACAGCACGCCGACCGGCACGCCGAGCGTTGGATAGCGGCGCTCCATGTCGGGCAGATCCTCGGGCGCGGCCACCAAGTCGGACGACGCGGCGTAGAACGCGTCCGGGCGCAGCCCCATCAGCCCGCCGCCCTTGATCGGGAAGTCGCGCGGCACCGGCTCCGGCGTGAAGATCGCGTCGATCGCCTTGCGGCTTTGCAGGATCATCACCGGGATGCCCATCGTCAGCGACACGAAGCGGCGCAGCGGGGCCGGCCGAAGCGCCAGGCCCTTGAACGCGGGCGGCGGCGTGGTTTCGGTGTGCGTGAGCGGGGCGATCAGCGCGATGCGGCTGATCGCATCGGGGTGATCGAGCGCCACCGCCAGCGAGATCGCGCCGCCGAGCGAATGGCCGACCAGCAGCGGCTTGTCGAGGCCGAGCGTCTCGATGAAGCGCGCGACGGTGCGCGCCTGCGCATACACGTTGGCCTGCGAGGCCGGCCCGCGCGTCGAGCGGCCCGAGCCGGCGCGATCGACGAGGATCACGCGGTTCGACTGGGCCATGCGCGGCAGGTCGAGGTAGGCGAAGTTGCGCAACTGGCCGCACAGGCCGTGCACCAGCACGATCGGCGGGCCGCTGCCGTAATCGACGTAATGCAGGCGGTCGCCGTCGATATCGATGAATTGGCCTTCGGGCGGGAAGCGGCGCCGCACCTGGCTCGCGGTGAACAGCGTGAACACGCAGAGCACCGCGAACACGGCGACGACGATGGCAATCAGTTCGGCAATCACGGCAATCCCCTTTTCTTATCGGACGGATTCGGAAGCGGCGTGGCCGGTGGCCGGCTCGGCCGGCCGGCGCGAGAAATGCATCGCGCTGTCGGTCAGCGAACCGAAGCGCAGCAGCGCGAGGTCGCGGGCGTAATTCTGATGCGATTTCCACGGGTTGCGCGCGCCTTGGCGCGGCAGCAGCGCGGCGGCCCGCTGAATATAGCCGGAACTGAGGTCGACCGCCGGGCCGAGCGACATCGCGGCGGCGTCGAGCGTCGGCGTGCAACTGTCGTAGCCCTTCTCGCGCATGTGGTTGAGCAGCCGGCACACGTACTGCGCGATCAGCTCGGCTTTCAGCGTCCACGATGCATTGGTGTAGCCGAACGAGGTTGCGAGGTTCGGCACGCCGCTGGCCATCATGCCCTTGTACGAGACGGCCTCGCCGAACTCCACCGGACGGCCGTCCACGCTCACGGTCGCGCCGCCGAGCATGCGCACCTTGAGGCCGGTGGCCGTGACGATCACGTCGGCGTCGAGCGTCTCGCCGCTTTTCAGTCGCAGGCCGTTCGGCGTGAAGCGGTCGATCTCGTCGGTGACGATCGACGCGCTGCCGCCGCGCAGCGCCTTGAACAGATCGCCGTTGGGCACCAGGCAGAGGCGCTGGTCCCACGGGTTGTAGCGCGGCGTCAGATGCTTGCCGATATCGAAGCCGGGGTTCAACTGGCGCTGGGCCGCGCGCAGGATGAAGCGCTTGGCGGCGTCCGGGCGCTTGCGCGCCACGCGATACACGTACATCGCGAGCATCACGTTCTTGGCGCGCACCAGCCGGTGCGCGAGGCCGGCCGGCAGCCAGCGGCGCAGGCGCATCGCGAGCTTGTCGCGCGCCGGCATCGACACGATGTAGGTCGGCGAGCGCTGCAGCATCGTCACGTGCGCGGCCTGCTGCGCCATCGACGGCACCAGCGTCACGGCGGTCGCGCCGCTGCCGATCACCACCACGCGCTTGCCGGCGTAATCGAGATCCTGCGGCCAGTGCTGCGGATGGACGATGCGGCCGCGATAGCTGTCCATCTCGGGCCAGCTCGGCGCGTGGCCGTTCTCGTAGTCGTAATAGCCGCTGCACATGTAGAGGAAGCGGCAGGTGAAGCGCAGCGTTTCGGTGTGGTCGCCGTCGGTGCGTGTCACGTCCACCAGCCAGCGCGCCGCCGCCGAGTCCCAGTTCGCACTCGTCACGCGGTGGCGGTAGCGGATCGAGCGGTCGATGCCCGATTCGCGCGCCGTGTCGCGGATGTAGTCGAGGATGGTCGCGCCGTCGGAGATGGCGTTGTCGCTGTGCCACGGGCGGAAGCTGTAGCCGAGCGTGAACATGTCGGAATCCGAGCGCACGCCGGGGTAGCGGAACAGGTCCCAGGTGCCGCCGATGGCGTCGCGGCTTTCGAGGATCGCGTAGCTGGCCCACGGGCAGCGCTCGCGCAGGTGCCACGCCGCGCCCACGCCGGACAGCCCGGCGCCGATGATCAGCACATCGAAATCGGTGCGCTGCGACGCCGGTGCCTCGCCGCCGCTCGCGGTGCGCGACGCGGGGGGCGCGTTCTCGTGGGCCGTCGCGGACGGCTGCCAGCCGGTGGTGGTGTTCATGCGGCATCCCTGGTGGTGTTGGACGAGGCGGCGCCGGTGCGGCCCGCGCCGTGGCGCTGCAGATTGCGATCCCGCGATTTACGCACGAAACGCAGTACGAAGCCCTGATAGGCCGAGCCGAACAGCCGTGACAGGCGGTCGAGGCGGCGCGCGTCGGCACCCACCAGCACGCGCCGCGCGTTGCGCTCCACGCCGGCCAGGATCTGCTGCGCGGCCGCGTCGGCCGTGGTGGCGGTAATCAGCTTGTTGGAGGCGCGGCGGTGCGTGTCGGGGTCCTGCCCGGTCAGCGCGTGGATGCGTTCATCGACGCGCGACGCGTTGACGATATTGGTGGCCACGCCGCCCGGATGCACGCAGGTCGCGCTGACCGGCGCGCGCTCCAGCTCCAGTTCCATGCGCAGCGCCTCGGTGAAACCGCGCACCGCGAACTTGCTGGCGTTGTAGGTGCTTTGCGTCGGCATCGCGATCAGCCCGAACAGGCTGGAAGTGTTGATCACGTGGCCGTCGCCCGATTCGTGCAGGTACGGCAGGAAGGCCTGGGTGCCGTGCACCACGCCCCAGAAGTTGATGCCCATGATCCATTCGAAATCCTGGATCGAGACGCTTTCGGCCGGCGCGGCCAGCGATACCCCGGCGTTGTTGAATACCAGGTTGACGCGGCCATGCGCGTCGCGCGCCGCCTTGGCCCAGGCGAACACGGCCTCGCGCGAGGCCACGTCGAGCCGTTGCGAGGTCACGCGCACGCCGTGCGCATGGCAAAGCGCCACCGTCTGTGCAAGGCCGATTTCATTGATGTCGCTCAGGGCGAGATGGCAGCCGCGTCGGGCAAGCTCCACGGCGAGGCTGCGCCCCATGCCCGAGCCGGCCCCGGTGATCGCGGCAACCTTGTTCGAAAAATCCTTCATCGCTTGCCTCCCGGGGCTTGCCGCCCTGCCGAATCGCGGCTTAAATGTGGTGTTGAGCGTCACCAATTTAATGATGACAGTGAATGATGTCAAATAACGGAATGGAGAAACCCCTCGAAACCGGCCGGAAGGGCCGCCCGTATGGCGGCGTGGCGCCCGAGGCGCGAGCCGCCGAGCGGCGCGACGCGCTGATCGGGGCCGGCACGCGCCTGTTCGGCACGCTCGGCTTTCGCAAGACCACGGTGCGCGCGATCTGCCAGGAGGCGAAGCTCAACGACCGCTACTTCTACGCGGCCTTCGACGGCACCGACGCCTTGTTGCAGGCCACCTATCAGCATCACGCGGTGCGCTTGCGCGAGGCGGTGGCGGCGGCGCTCGACGCGGCCGGTGACGGGCTGGAGGCGCGCGTCGACGCCGGCTTGCGCGCGTTCTTCGCGTTCCTGCGCGACACCTGCGCGGCGCGCGTGCTGTTGCTCGAAGTGATGGGCGTCAGCGCCGAAACCGACATCACGTACCAGCGCAACCTGCTCGAATTCGGCCGGCAGATCGTCGCGGTCGCGCGCGTGACCGATCCCGACGACCCCGAGCAGCGCGCCGATGCACGGCTGACCGGCCTCGCGCTGGTGGGCGCGATGACCAACGCCGGTGCGTCGTGGCTGCTGACCGGCTATCGCGATCCCGAGGAGCGGATGGTGCGCAACTGCCGCCGCGTGCTGCTCGGCACGCTGGCGATGTTCGATGCGGATCGCGGAGCGGAGGGGGGAACGCAGGGCGGCCAGGTTGGCGGCCCGATTGATGGCGCGGATGGCGGCGCGGGCAAGGAGGCGGAACCGGCCGGCAACTGAGGCGCGCCGTTTCACCCGCCGAGCCGTGTCTTCAGCACCTCGATCACCGCGCGCACCTTCGCCGACGGATGATGCGTGGACGGGTAGATCGTATGAATATCGGCCTTCGGCAGCGACCAGTCGGGCAGCAGCCGCACCAGCGCGCCGGTCGCCACGTCGTGTTCCACCGCGAAGCTGGTGGCGGTGCCGAAGCCGCAGCCGGCCAGCAGCGCGGCGCGCACGGCCGGCGTCGAGTTCGAGGCGAAGCGCCGCCGGCAGCGCAGCCGCATGCGCGTGCCGTCGTCGTGCTGCAGCGGCAGTTCGAGCCGCTGCATCGAGGATAGCGTCGCATATGGCCAGTCGAGCAGCGCGGCCGGTTCCCGGGGCAGCCCGAAGCGGGCGATCGCGGCGGGGCTCGCCACCATCCAGCGCTCGAAGCCACCGATCCGCACCGCGCGATGATTCGAATCGGACAGCTTGCCTAGCCGCACGGCCAGGTCGATGCGCTCCGCCACCAGATCGACGAGCCGGTCTTCACAAATCAATTCGATATCGAGCTCGGGATGCGTGTGGTTCAGCGCGACCAGCGCCGGCGCCACCACCAGCGCGCCGTAATCGATCGGCGCGCTGACGCGCAGGCCGCCGCGCAGCGGCCCGGCGTCGCCCGCGATCGCGCTGAACGCGGCTTCGGCCGTGCCGAGGATCTCGCGCGTCGCCTCGTAGAGCGTGCGCCCGGCCTCGGTCACGCTGAGCCGCCGCGTGGTGCGCACCAGCAGGTTCGCCCCGGTTTCGGCCTCCAGCCGCTGCATGTGCGTGCTGACCATCGTCTTGGCGATGCCGAGCCGCGTGGCGGCGGCCGTCAACGAGCCGGTTTCGACCACGGCCGCGAACACCGCCAGCCGGTTCAGATTCACGTTGCGGATGTCGATCACGGTGATTGTCCAGTCTTGATGGATTGTATTTCGCTGATTATCCATCTTTCATGAACGACGCAGCCGGCTTAGTCTGTCGCTACACGTCGCAGGGGAGGTTCAGCCCACCGCTACCCACGAACCGAATCGTCTATCCCATGGAGTTGTCATGTCGTCCGCCGCTCGCCCCGCCGCCCCGATCCGCTTGTACCGCGCACCGCTTTCGGGCCACGCCCATCGCGCCCAGTTGATGCTGTCGCTGCTCGACCTGCCGCACGAGCTGATCGACGTCAATCTGGCCGAGGGCGAACAGCATTCGGCCGCGTTTCTCGCGCTGAACCCGTTCGCGCAGGTGCCGGTGATCGTCGATGGCGATGTCGTGCTGGCCGATTCCACCGCGATCCTCGTCTATCTGGCCAAGCGCTACGGCGACGCGTCGTGGCTGCCGGACGACCCGGCCGGCGCGGCCGCCGTGCAGCACTGGCTCGCGCTCGCGTCGGGGCCGATCATGTACGGCCCGTGCGCCGCGCGGCTGGCGACACTGTTCAACGCGCCGTTCGATCACGCCAAAGCCGTCGGGACCGCCGAGAAGCTGCTGGTCACGCTCGACAAGGAACTGGCCGGCCGGCGCTTCGCGCTCGGCGAGACGCGCACCATCGCGGACGTGGCCGGCTATTCGTATATCGCCCACGCACCGGAAGGCGGCGTGTCGCTCGCGCCGTATCCGAACGTGCGCGCCTGGCTCGAACGCGTCGAGGCGCTGCCGGGTTTCGTCGGCATGCGCAAGTCGCCGGCGCTGGCCTGAGCCGCGCGTCGGGTTCATTGACCGGGAGCCAGTGCGATGAGCGATGCCACCAGCACGATCGAACGTACGCCGGCTGAAACCGCCGACGCGCGACGCGAGGCCGCCGGTTCACCGGACGGCTCGCCGTTTCATGCCGGCGAGCTGGCCGTGCAGCGGCAGGCCGGGGTGGACGAGTTCGCCGATGCGGCGGGACGGGTCGGCATTCGTGCGTTCATGCCCGATCAACACCGGACCTTCTACGCGCAATTGCCGTGGTTCGTGGTGGGCGGCGTCGATCGCGATGGTCAGCCTTGGGCCACCTTGCGCGCGGGCGAGCCGGGTTTCGTCGATTCGCCCGATGCGCGGACGCTGCGCCTGCAGGGCGGCGCGTTGCGCGACGACCCGCTGGCCGACGCGTGGCAGCCGGGCGCGCCGTTCGGCGGGCTCGGCATCGAGCTGCCGACGCGGCGGCGCAATCGCGTCAACGGCACGGTCGCCTCGCTCGACGGCACGGCCATGTCGATTGCCGTCACGCAAAGTTTCGGCAATTGCCCGAAGTACATCCAGCGCCGCACACCCGAACCGGTCGAACTGCCGCATCGCGCGCCGCCGCTGCGCCGTGCCGAGGTGCTCGGCGAGGCCGAGCGCGAGCTGATCGCGCGGGCCGATACGTTCTTCGTGGCCAGCGCCAATCTCGACGCCGATGCGCGGGTGGCGCGCGGCGTCGATGTCTCGCATCGCGGCGGGCCGCCGGGCTTCGTTCGCGTCGACGACGAACGCACGCTGACCGTGCCCGATTACGCGGGCAACCGATTCTTCAACACGCTCGGCAATTTCGTGTCGAATCCGCGCGCCGGGTTGCTGTTCGTCGATTTCGCGCGCGGCGACTTGCTCTATGTGGCGGCGGAGGCGGAGATCGTCTGGGATGGGCCGGATCTGGCCGCGTTCGAGGGCGCGCAGCGGCTCGTGCGCTACCGGTTGCGCGAGGTGCGGCGCAGCGAGGCGGCGTTGCCGTTCCGGTGGTCGGAGGCAGAGTTGGCGCCGCAGTTCGCTAGCGCTGCGGTGGCGCGGGTTGCCGCGCCGGCCAAGTCGGAAGCGGGTGCGGTCGATGTGTCGACGCGGGCGGCCGCCGCGGCCCAGGCAACCCAGGCAACCGCCTGGTTCACCCTGCGCGTCGTCGCGACGCGCGACGAGGCCCCCGGCATCCGCTCGTTCCATTTCGAACGCGCCGACGGCGCGCCGCTGCCGCGCCACGACGGCGGCCAGCACCTGACGCTGCGCATCCCGATGCCGGGCGAGGCTGCGCCGCTGGTGCGCAGCTACACGCTGTCCGACGCGGCAGGCGGCCCGACCTGGCGCATCAGCGTGAAACGCGATGGCGCCGGCTCGTCGCGGCTTCACGAGATGTTGCAGATGGGCAGCCGGATCGAGGCGCGCGGGCCGGGCGGCACTTTCCGGCTCGATCGCGCCGGCGCGCGGCCGGTTGTGATGCTGTCGGCCGGGATCGGCATCACGCCGATGCTCGCGATGCTGCGCGAACGCGCGGCGGCGTCGCAAGGGCCCGTTGCGCCGCGCGTGGTGTTCTTTCACGGCGCGCGCCATGCGGCGGACCGGCCGTTTGTCGACGAACTGGCCGATTGTGCGCGCCGCGATCCGACCTTGACCGTGCATCTGTTCGACAGTCAGCCCGCGCCGGCCGGTGGCGATGGCCATCATGCCGGCCGCCTCGGCATTGATGCGCTGCGCCGCTTGCTGCCGTTCGATACCTACGATTTCCATATTTGCGGCCCGTCGGCGTTCATGACCGAGATGGTCGAAGGCCTGCGCGCGCTCGAAGTGCCCGAGGCGCGAATTCATTACGAGGCGTTCGGGCCGTCGAGCGTGCCGCGGCGCGCCCGCACGCCGGATGCTGCGGTCGCGGCTGACGTGCCGGCAGCCGAAGCGGCATCGGCCTCGTCGGCTGTCGTCGAATTCCGCCGCAGCGGTGTGACGGCGGACTGGTCGCCGTCGGACGGTTCCCTGCTCGAACTGGCCGAGGCGCGCGGCATCGACGCGTTGTCGAGTTGCCGGGTCGGCGCATGCGGTACCTGCACGGTGCGCGTGCTCGAAGGCGGCGTGTGCTACCCGCAGCCACCCGACGCCGACGTCGGGCCGGGCGAAGCGCTCGCCTGCGTGGCCCGGCCGGCCTGCGCGGCCGGCGATGCGCCGGTGCGCGTGGTGCTCGACCTCTAGCGTGCCGTTGCCGGACGACGTGCGTTCGTGTATCGCAGCCGTTACGATGCGGGGCACGGCAAGCCCCGCCGTGCCCGACACGAGAGGCAATCAAGATGGACCCCCAAACCTTGATCGACGCGGCCACGCAGGCGCGCGAGCACGCCTACGCGCCTTACTCGCGGTTCCGCGTCGGCGCGGCGCTGGCCACGCACGACGGCCGGATCTTTCATGGCTGCAATGTGGAGAACGCCGCGTATGGGCTGTGCAATTGTGCCGAACGCACGGCGTTGTTCGCGGCGATCGCGGCCGGTTGCCGGCCCGGCGATTTCACGGCGCTGGCGGTAGTGGGGGAGACGGAAGGGCCGATCGCGCCGTGCGGCGCCTGTCGGCAGGTGATGATGGAGCTGGGTGGGCCGGCGTTGCCGGTGGTGCTGGCGAACTTGCGCGGCGATGTGCGGCAGACGACGGCGCAAGCGCTGTTGCCCCGGGGCGTTCTCGCTCTGAGAGGCGCCGCGCAACGCACCGAGGCGGACGTCAGACCTGCACCAGCCCTTGCGCGTCGTGAATCGTGATTTGCCGGCCGCGCGAATCGATCAGGCCGTTGCGCTGAAACTTCGACAACATGCGGCTGACCGTTTCGAGCGTCATGCCGAGATAGCAGCCGATTTCCTCACGTGTCATGCGCAGATTGAATTCGGCCGCCGAATAGCCGCGTGCCTTGAAGCGTGCCGACAGATTGAGCAGGAACGACGCCACACGCTGTTCGGCCGTCATCGTGCCGAGCAGCATCATGACGCGCGATTCGCGGACGATCTCGCCGCTCATCATCTGATACACATGCTGCTGAAGCAGCCGCATTTCGCGGCAGGCGGCTTCCAGCTGGGCAAATGGAATCACGCAGACGGTGCTGTCTTCGAGCGCGATCGCGTTGCAGTGATGCTCGCTTTCGCTGACGCCGTCGAGGCCGAGCGTATCGCCGGTGATCTGGAAGCCGGTGACCTGCTCGCGGCCATCGCGATGCACGACGAGGGTTTTGAACGAACCGGTGCGCACCGCATAGAGGCTCGTGAACGGATCGTGTGCGCGGAACAGCGCATCGCCGCGCTTGACGTGGCGCGTGGTGCAGATCATGGCGTCGAGCCGCCGGTATTCGGCATTCGTGAACGTCGCAGGCATGCAGACGTTGCGGGTCGCGCAACTCGAGCACCGTGCGCCCGGCTGCTTCGGCGCATCGAACTGGACGGACGCCGTGGGCGGCTCATGAGCGTTCGTAGCGGGCATCGTATCAGTCAGCATAGTTGGCTCGGCGAAGAGGTTGGCGGCGGCGCGCGTGGGCGAGCGTGTCGATGGTGCGACAGGCCAGCTCGAACTCGGTGGTTTTGTCGAAGAAGTAATGGGCGCCGGCTTTCTGGCTCGCGGCCCGAAAGGCGGGGCCGGACAGATTGGTGAGGATGACCGTGACGACGTGCGGCGCGAAACGCGCGAGCGTGCCGAGCAGTTCGAGCCCGCTGCCGGACGGCAGGCGCAGCTCGATGACGGCGACGTGAGCATGGCTCGAGACGATCCCGGCAAACGCCACCGCGTGATCTTCCGATTCGCCGACGACGGCGACGCCGGCCAACGGTTCGAGCAGGGCGGCGATCCGCTTGCGGATCGCAACGGCCGGCTCGACGACATATACGCGGAGGAGATTGGAATCCATCTGACGAGTATGCCGAGCCGGGGGAGCCGGTGAAATCGGCGTCAGACGAAAGTGGGGTAGGTGATTCGCTTAAAGATGTAGGCAGATTCCTACAGTCTTACAAAATCATAACGATGCGGCGACGCGCCCGGCCGAGGCTCATTTTGCGTCGTTATAGACGGTCGCCCTCGACACGCCCAGGTGCTGCGCGATGATCTCCATCGCGCGCCGCACTTCCAGGTAGCCGTCTTCCTTCAGCACCTGCATCAGCGCGCGACGCTGCTCGGTCTTCAGCGAGCGCGGCGTGGTGGCGAGCGTCATCGCGAAACGGTCGATCCGCTCGCGGATCGCGTCGGCATTGGCCGGGTCGAGCGTTTCGCCAACCGGGTCGGCGCCGGTCTGGCAGAACTGGTTCAGCACGCCCTGGATGCCGCGGAACAGCGTGACGTCGACGTTCAGGCACAGCGCGGCGACGTAATGGCCTTGGGTGTCCTTGATGCCGATCGAGGTGCTCTTGGCCGTGCGGCCGTCGGCGAACCGGTTCGCGTAGTTCGCCAGCACCGACGGGTAATCGTCGTTGGCGATGCGCGCGAGGCCCAGCTCGGTGGTCGGATCGCCGACCGCGCGTCCCGACAGATTGTTGTGGATCGCGACGATCGAATTCTCGGGCGTGCGCAGGTCATGGACGACCACTTCGGTGAACGGCGCGAACATCTCGCCAAGCCCCTGCGCGATCGTGTTGATCTGCTCGATCAGCGACGCCTGTTCGGACGGGGAGGACTTCTGGGTCATATTGGACGTTTTATCCGGGATTTGACGAGTATTGTAACCACGCGGGGCGCGGCGGCAAGGCAGGGCGGCAAGCATCCCGATTCGGGTAGAATCCGAGCCGCGCGCGAGCCGCGCCGGCGCCTGCCGGCGGCCCGGCCGCCCCATCCGGGCGGCTGCGGCCGGCCAAGCGGGGCGCCGCCCGCCTGCCCCTTGCCAGTTCGATATGTCATTACCCGCACCGCACTCCACGTCTCCCTCCGCGTCCACCCCCCAGCTCAAGCGCAGCCTCAAGGCGCGCCACCTCACGATGATCGCGATCGGCGGCTCGATCGGCACCGGCCTGTTCGTCGCGTCCGGTGCGTCGATCTCGCAGGCCGGCCCCGGCGGCGCGATGCTCGCCTATCTGCTGATCGGCGTGATGGTTTACTGCCTGATGATGAGCCTCGGCGAGATGGCCGCCTTCATGCCGGTGTCGGGTTCGTTCGCCACCTATGGTGCCAAATACGTGGACGAGGGCTTCGGTTTCGCGCTCGGCTGGAACTATTGGTACAACTGGGCGGTGACCATCGCGGTGGAACTGGTGGCCGCGCAGCTCGTCATGCATTACTGGTTCCCGCAGGTGCCCGGCATCTGGTGGAGCGCGCTGTTCCTCGGCCTGATGTTCCTGCTCAACGTGATGACCGTGCGCGGCTTCGGCGAGGCCGAATACTGGTTCGCGCTGATCAAGGTGGTCACGGTGCTGGCGTTCATCGCCACCGGCCTGCTGATGATCTTCGGCATCCTGACGGGCGGCCCGTCGCCGGCCTGGGCCAACTTCGCGATCGGCGACGCGCCGTTCGCGGGCGGCTTGCCGGCGATGATGGGGGTGGCGATGATCGCCGGCTTCTCGTTTCAGGGCACCGAGCTGATCGGCATCGCGGCCGGCGAATCGGAGAACCCGCGCACCACCATTCCGCGCGCGGTGCGTCAGGTGTTCTGGCGCATCCTGCTGTTCTACGTGTTCGCGATCTTCGTGATCGGCATGCTGGTGCCGTACACCGACCCGAGCCTGCTCAAGAGCGACGTGACCGACGTGGGCGTGAGCCCGTTCACGCTGGTGTTCCGTCACGCGGGCCTGGTGTTCGCGGCCGGCGTGATGAACGCGGTGATCCTGACCGCCGTGCTGTCGGCCGGCAACTCGGGCATGTATGCGTCGACGCGGATGCTCTACAACCTCGCCACCGAGGGCCGCGCGCCGCGTGTGTTCGCGAAGCTGTCGAAGGGCGGCGTGCCGCGCAACGCGCTGTATGCCACCACGGCGGTGGGCGCGCTGTGTTTTCTCTCCTCGCTGTTCGGCGACAAGACCGTGTACCTGTGGCTGCTCAACACCTCGGGCATGACGGGTTTCATCGCGTGGCTCGGCATCGCCGTCAGCCACTATCGCTTCCGCAAGGGCTTCGAGAAGCAGGGCTTCGCGCCCGGGCAGTTGCCGTATCGTTCGAAGCTGTTCCCCTACGGGCCGATCTTCGCGTTTGTGCTGTGCATCGTGATCGCGCTCGGCCAGGACTATCAGGCCTTCCTGTCGAGCCGGATCGACTGGGTCGGCGTGATCGCCACCTATGTCGGCATTCCGCTGTTCCTGGCGATCTGGCTCGGCTACCGGCTGCTGCGCAAGAGCCGCCTGGTGCGCTACGAGGACATGGAGATCGCGCCCTGGCTCGATGGCGGCGCGCGTCGCGAAGCGCTGCGCAACGATCCGGCCGAAAATATCTGAATCCGATGCAGAAGCAATGCGCGTTCCCGGCTGGGTCGCGGCCTTGCAGCATGCGGCCAAGCCGTGGTTTTGGCGATTTTTTCGCGTGTTGCCGCTTCGCATCGCGAAATTTTTCCCCCGTCGTTTGCCGCTGTTTTCGCGCGTAACGCACTGCGGCGTGCCTGCTGCGAGGCCCGCCCCTCCCGAGCACCAGGGACAATCCCGAATGCCTTGCCACTGAAGGCATTTCAGGCAATTTGGTTGGCTATCCTCATTATTCATTTCGGCGCGATCGAGCACCGCAAGCCCGTTGCGCACGCCGCTTCGCGACGGTGCCGATCCTACGGGATCGGACCCCGAAGGGTAGACGCTCTCTCGAAATTGCCCTTATACTGCGTTCCAGGTATTCGACTTTCACAGCGCGTTGCACACCGATAAGTGCACGATCGCAGCAAGTGTGAAAGTCGGTTCATCCTTCCCATCGATCGGAGCGTCCTGCTCCTGCGGTGCCGGCACGTTCGTGCGGCCGCATCCCTGCCATCGCAAGATGGTGCCTTTGGCCTGGGCAGCGCACGCGCGCTATCCGTGCTGAACATGACAATCTAACGAACGCGGTTGCGTTCACGCAGGATGCCTAACGGTTTGCGCCGTCCGGCTCCGATGCCGTTTTTGTCGGTTCGATCCCGGCATGACCGGGATCCGTACCTTCCATTCGCGACGCCTTTTGGCGTGCTCGCGGCGCGCGGCCATTCGCGTGCGCCGTTTCGAAAAGGAGGCGTATCTCATGACTCGACGCACTGTCCGTTTGGCGGGCAGCCTGTTAATCGCCGTCGCCTTGATCGGCTGGATCGCCAACGCGATCGGCATCGATACCTGGCGGCAGCACTCGGGCGATCTCGTGTACTACACGGGCCGGCATTTGATGCTCGTGGGCTACTCGATGGCGCTCGCGATTCTCGTCGGCATTCCTGCCGGCGTGACGTTGAGCCGCCCGGCGCTGGCGCGCCAGGCCGAACGCTTCATGCAGGTGTTCAACATCGGCAATACCGTGCCGTCGCTGGCGGTGCTGGCGATCGCGCTCGGCATCTTCGGCATCGGCGACGTGCCCGCGATCATCGCGCTGTTCTTCGCGTCGCTGCTGCCGATCACGCGCAACGCCTACGAAGGCATGCGCAACGTGCCGGCCTCGTTGCGCGAGGCGGCGCGCGGCCTCGGCATGACGCCGTGGCAATCGCTGATGCGCGTCGAGCTGCCGAATGCGCTGCCGATCATCGTCGGCGGCGTGCGCACGGCGCTCGCGATCAACGTCGGCACCGCGCCGCTCGCCTACCTGATCGGCGCCGACAGCCTCGGCACGCTGATCTTCCCGGGCATCTATCTCGACAACCAGCAGATGCTGCTGCTCGGGGCGGCGTCCACCGCCGTGCTCGCGCTGCTGCTCGATGGCATCGTCGCGGCCGGCAGCCGGCATGTGATCGCGCGTAACGGAGGTGCGGCATGAGCTTTCTGATACGCATTCGCACGCTGTTGCGCAGTCTCGCGCTTGCTACGCAGTCCGCATCGATTCTCCCGGCGCGACGCGCGGGCACCGCCGCGCGTTTCGCCTCGGCTCGCAAGTTCGTGGCGATCGCCATGCTGGCGCCGCTCGGCACGCTGGTCGGCACACCGGCCCATGCGCAGACGCTGAACGTCGGCGGCAAGAACTTCACCGAGCAATACGTGCTGGCCGAGATCACCACGCAGTATCTGCGCTCGCGTGGCTACACGATCGAGACGCGTACCGGCCTCGGCTCGGTGCTGCTGCGCAGCGCGCTCGAGAACGGCCAGATCGACGTGATGTGGGATTACACGGGCACGGCCGCCGCGGTCTACGACAAGATCAAGGAGAAGCTCTCGCCCGATGAAACCTATCGACGCGTCAAGGCGCTGGATGCGCCGCGCGGCCTGGTGTGGCTCAACGCGTCGCCGTTGAACAATACCTACGCGCTGGCGCTGTCGGCCGAGACCGCGAAAAAGACCGGTATCCGAACCATCTCGCAACTCGCCGCGAAGCTGGCCGGCGACCCGAAGGGCACGCGCCACACGTTCGGAATGGATGCCGAGTTCGCCAACCGCCCCGACGGCCTGGTGCCGCTGGAAGCCGCCTACCACCTGCATTTCAGCCGCTCCGAAACCAAGCAGATGGATTCGGGCCTCGTGTACACGGCGCTCCACAACAACCAGTTGACGATCGGCCTCGTCTACACCACCGACGGCCGCGTGAAGGGCTTCGGCATCGTGCCGCTGGAAGACGATCTGCATTTCTTCCCGCCGTACAACGCCACCCCGGTGGTGCGCGAGTCCGTGCTCCAGCGCAATCCGAAGCTGGCCGCGCAGTTGAACGCGCTGTCGGCGGCACTCGACAGCGACGTGATGCTGGAAATGAACAAGCGTGTCGATATCGATGGGGTGTCGGTGCAACAGGTCGCGACCGACTTCCTGCACACGCATCCCTTACCGTGATCCGGAGGCGACCATGACGCTTCAAGCTTATCTGGCTGCCAACTGGCCGGAGCTGATTCAACTGACCTTGCAGCATATTTACCTGGTGGGCATCGCGGTGGGCTGCGCGATCCTGGCCGGCGTGCCGCTCGGCATCGTGATCAACCGCCACGAATGGCTGGCCGCGCCGCTGCTGGGCGTGGCCACCGTGATCCTGACGCTGCCGTCGATCGCGCTGTTCGGGCTGATGATTCCGGTGTTCTCGCGCTTCGGCCAGGGCATCGGCGCGGTGCCGGCGATCACCGCCGTGTTTCTTTATTCGCTGCTGCCGATCATGCGCAATACCTACCTTGCGCTGAAGAACGTCGACGCGGGCATCAAGGAGGCCGGCATCGGCATCGGGATGACCTCGTGGCAGCGGCTGCGGCTGGTGGATTTGCCGCTGGCCGTGCCGGTGATTCTCGGCGGCGTGCGAACCGCCGTGGTGATGAACATCGGCGTGATGACGATTGCCGCCGTGATCGGCGCGGGCGGCCTGGGAACCTTGATCGTCCGGGCGATCGGACAGAGCAGCATGATGAAGCTGCTGGTGGGCGCGGTGCTGGTCAGCGTGCTCGCGATCGTCGCGGACTTGCTGCTGCAATGGCTGCAGCGCGCATTGACACCGAAGGGAGTGCAGAAAACATGATCGAACTCGACCAACTGACGAAGACCTTCTCGCAGAAGGGCGGCCAGCCGGTGCGTGCCGTCGATTCCGTGAGCCTGACCGTGCCGGAAGGCGAAATCTGCGTGTTCCTCGGGCCGTCCGGTTGCGGCAAGACCACCACGCTGAAGATGATCAACCGCCTGATCGCGCCCACCTCGGGCCGCGTGCTGATCAACGGCGAGGACACCACCGGGCTCAACGAAGTGGATCTGCGCCGCCAGATCGGCTACGTGATCCAGCAGATCGGGCTGTTCCCGAACATGACGATCGAGGAGAACATCACGGTCGTGCCGCGCCTGCTCGGCTGGGACAAGAAGCGCTGCCGCGAGCGCGCGACCGAATTGATGTCGATGGTCGCGCTCGATCCGAAGCTTTACCTGAAGCGCTATCCGCGCGAGCTGTCGGGCGGCCAGCAACAACGGATCGGCGTGGTGCGCGCGCTGGCCGCCGATCCGCCGGTGCTGCTGATGGACGAGCCGTTCGGTGCAGTCGATCCGATCAACCGCGAATCGATCCAGAACGAGTTCTTCCAGATGCAGCGGCAATTGAAGAAGACCGTGATCATGGTCAGCCACGATATCGACGAGGCCATCAAGCTCGGCGATCGGGTGGCCGTGTTCCGGCGCGGCCAGCTCGTGCAGTACGCGCACCCGGACACGCTGCTTGCGCATCCGAAGGACGAGTTCGTGGGCCAGTTCGTCGGCGCCGACAGCACGCTCAAGCGCCTGCTGCTGGTGAAGGCCGGCGATGCGGCCACGCAGCCGCCCACCGCGCGCCCGGATACCTCGCTGGCCGACGCGTTCACGATCATGGACGAGAACGACAGCCGCTATCTGACCGTGGTCGACGATGCGCAGCGCGCGCTCGGCTTCGTGGCGCGGCGCACGGCGCGCGGCGCGGCCGGTACGTGTGGCGAGCGCCTCGTGGCATTCCCGGCGACCGTGTCGGGTGAGGAAAACCTGCGGATCGTGCTGTCGAAGATGTATCAGTTCCGGTCGTCGTGGATGCCGGTGCTCGACCCGGACGGCGCGTACGTGGGCGAGGTCACGCAGGATTCGATCGCCGATTATCTGAGCTCTGGCCGCTCGCGTCAGCAAACGGGCCAGCCGGCGACTGCGCGCGCTTGACGCTTGCCTGGCGCGGCGGCAAGCAATGAAAAACGCCCCGCTGTCGAGCGGGGCGTTTTTCATGCGGGTTGTTTATTGTGCGTGGCGGGCCAGCGCGAGGATCGCGAGCAGTTCGTCGGCGCTGAAGCGGCCGTCGAGCGTGACGCGGCCGCCGGTCCAGTTCGGCACGTCGCGCGAGGGATTCCAGTCGACCCAGCCAGGTGCCTGATTCCAGGTGCGGCGGGCGCTGTCCCGGGGCGGGCGGTCGTGAGAGCTGGGCATCGGTTTCGGGCCTTGGAAATGCGGGGGGAGGGGCACGCCGAGGGGCGCAGTGGAATACAGACAGCGTCAGATTTTCGGCAAGCGCCGGGTGCCAGGCAATTGGACGATTCCGAATCTGTGCCTGGCGTTGGCTTTTTGTTGGGGGCGGCGAGCGTCGCGCTCGAAGCATCGCGAAAGCTCCTCATCTAAAAATCGGATTTTTCGCATGGCGCGCACGCGTGCGATCCCGGACACTAACGCCTGTCACGTGACGGTTTTTTGTTGCGCTTGGCATCTCCGTGTTGTTGACATGACGACGCACTATCCCCGTAGTGCATCGTATTGGCGCCGCCTTCGGGCGGCGTTTTTTTATGCCGCCGGAGTAAGCGCGCGAGGCGGGTCAGCGCTCGCGCCGGTACGCGCTCGGCGTGATGCCGGCCCACTTGCGAAACGCCCGCGTGAAGTTGGCCGGGTCGCTGAATTGCAGGCGCTCGGCGATCGTCTTCAAATCGAGGTCGGAGGCGTGCAGCAGTTGCCGCGCGTCGCGGTAGCGCGCTTCGTCGAGCAGCTCGCGGTAGCCGGCGCCGGCTTCGTCCAACCGTCGGCGCAGCGTGCGCGTGGAAACCAGCAGCCGCCGTGCGAGCGCATCCGGGCCGGGGTAACCATCGGCATCGGCCACCAGCTCGGCACGCACGCGCTCCACCCAGTCCCCTTCGTCCTGCCGCACCGCCGCGTATTCGCGCTCGACCTGCGCAAGCGCTTGCCGGTGCGCGACCTCGTCGGCGATCGCGAGCGGCCAATCGAGCGCCTCGCGGGCGACCCACAGCGCGCAGGCGTCGCAATCGAAGCGCACCGGCGGCAGCCGGTCGCGATAGCGGGCGAACCACGGTGGTTCGGGCCACGCGAAGCGCAATTCGAGCGGCGCCGCACCGCGGCCCGTCAGCAGCGGCAGGCTCTGGGCGAGGCCGGTCAGCACGAATTCGAACATCGTGTGATGGCGCAGCACCGGGCTGGCCTGCACGCCGGACAGCGTCAGCGTCGCGCCGTCGCCCTGTTCGGCATAGGCGAGCGTGTATTGCCGGTTGCGGGTGCGGAAGTAGCGCGCGTTGACCGCGAACGCGGTGCGCAGGTCGGGCGCCGTCATCGTCGCGTAGCCGAGAAAGCCGTGCGCCGACGGGCGCAGCCGCGCGCCAAGCTCGAAGCCCAGCCCTTCGTCGCCGGTCAGCCGGATCGCGTTCAGCACGAGCCGCGCCCATTGCGACGGCGCGACGCGTGCATCGGGCTGCGCCAGCACGGCGTCGCGCAGGCCGGTGCCGGCCCGTACCGCGTCGGCTTCGAGGCCGCGCTCGGCGAATACCTGCAGCAGCAGGCGCGGGTAGGCGACCGGGATGGTCGGCCGCCGCAAGCCCAGGCTGTCCTTGGACGGAGCGCGTGTCATTGAGTCGATTTGGCCACAAATGACAAGCATTATGGCTGTTTGGCCCCTCACGCTCAAGCCGCATGCCGCCTAGGATCGAGGGCATTCCAAGCGCCCCCGCCATCATGACGACTCCGTTCCCGCACCTGCTCGCCCCGCTCGATCTCGGCTTCACCACCTTGCGCAACCGCGTCCTGATGGGCTCGATGCACACCGGCCTGGAGGACAGCGGCAAGACGCTGCCGCGCCTGGCCGACTATTTCGCCGAACGCGCGCGCGGTGGCGTGGGCCTGATCGTGACGGGCGGCTTTGCACCCAACCTGGCCGGCTGGACCAAGCCGTTCGGCGGCACGCTGGCCAGTACCGGCGCGGCGCGGCGGCATCGCGCGATTCCGCGCGCGGTGCAGGCCGAAGGCGGCAAGATCGCGCTGCAGATCCTCCATACCGGCCGCTATGGCTATCACCCGCTGGTCGTCGCGCCCTCGCGGATCAAATCGCCGATTTCGCCGTTCACGCCACGCGCGCTGTCGGCGGCCGGCGTCGAGCGGCAGATCCGCGCCTTCGTGCGCTGCGCGGTGCTCGCGCGCGAGGCCGGCTACGACGGCGTGGAGATCATGGGTTCCGAGGGTTACCTGATCAATCAATTCATCTCGCGCCATACGAACCACCGCGACGATGCCTGGGGCGGAAGTTACGAGAACCGCATGCGCTTTCCGGTCGAAATCGTCGAGCGCACGCGCGAGGCGGTCGGTCCGGATTTCATCCTGATCTACCGATTGTCGATGCTCGATCTGATCCCCGACGGCAGCGACTGGGCCGAAACGGTGCAACTGGCGAAGGCCGTCGAGCGGGCCGGCGCGACGCTGATCAACACCGGCATCGGCTGGCACGAGGCGCGCGTGCCGACCATCGCCACCTCGGTGCCGCGCGGTGCGTTCGGCTGGGTCACGCAGAAGATGAAAGGGGAGGTCGGCATTCCGCTGGTGACGACCAACCGCATCAATCGGCCCGAAGTGGCCGAACAACTGCTGGCCGACGGCTGCGCCGACATGGTGTCGATGGCGCGCCCTTTCCTGGCCGACCCCGAGTTCGTCGCGAAAGCCGCGAGCGGCCGCGCCGACGAGATCAACGTCTGCATCGGCTGCAATCAGGCCTGCCTCGATCACGCGTTCAAGAACCGGATCGCGTCCTGCCTCGTCAATCCGCGCGCATGCCACGAAACGCTGCTCGACTATCGCCCGACTGTTCGCCCGAAGCACATCGCGGTGGTGGGCGCGGGGCCGGCCGGGCTGGCCTGCGCCACCTTGCTGGCGCAGCGCGGCCATCGGGTGGCGCTGTTCGAGGCCGCGGCGGAGATCGGTGGCCAGTTCAATCTGGCCAAGCGGGTGCCGGGCAAGGAGGAGTTCCACGAGGCGCTGCGCTATTTCGGGCGGCAGATCGAGCTGACCGGTGTGGAACTGCATCTGTCGCGGCGCGTCGGGGCGGCCGACCTGATTGCGGGCGGCTACGACGAGGTGGTGCTGGCAACCGGCGTGAGCCCGCGCGACCCGCGCATTCCGGGCGGCGACGGCCCGAACGTGCTGAGTTACGTGGACGTGCTGGCCGGCGGCAAGCCGGTGGGGGGGCGCGTGGCGGTGGTCGGGGCGGGCGGGATCGGCTTCGACGTCGCCGAGTTCCTGGTGCACGAGGGCGTGTCGACGGCGCTCGCCCCGGCCGCCTGGCGAGCCGAGTGGGGCGTGACCGACCCGGCCGTGGCGCGCGGCGGGGTAGGGCCGGCCACCGTGGCGCCGGCCGCGCGCCGCGTGACGCTGCTGCAGCGCAAGCCCGCACCGCTCGGCAAGGGCCTGGGCAAGACCACCGGCTGGATTCACCGCGCCACGTTGAAGATGAAGGCGGTCGAAATGATCGGCGGCGTCAACTACGAGCGGATCGACGCGCGGGGCCTTCACGTCACGTTTGGCGAAAAGCGCGAGCGCCCGACGCTGATCGAAGCCGACACCATCGTGCTGTGCGCCGGGCAGGAGCCGCGCCGCGACCTGCAAGCCGCACTGACGGAAGCCGGGGTGACGGTGCACCTGATCGGCGGGGCGGACGTGGCCGCCGAACTCGATGCGAAACGCGCGATCGATCAGGGCGCACGGTTGGCCGCCCGGCTGTGATGTGCCGGGGGTGGACCGTGCCGCGAGAACGGCGTTATGCTGCCCGAGCCGCTGACAAATCAGGCCGAAAAGCTTTCATTTTCATTTCGATCAATCAGGGGTGCATGCCCGTCGTTTTCTCAAAAATGAAAGCAATTGGTAAGTAAAAATGAAAGATATTTGAAAGGTTTGGCGGGGCGCTGCAGCGATTCATTTTTGTGCTTGAATCACCAAATTGAAGCAAATTTCAATTTGTCAAGCCCCTCTTTGATGCAGGTTGGCCGATCGTACGTCGTCGGGTATGCTCAAAAAAAATCAATAAAATCAACGCTCCGATTCGACGGAAAAAATGCAACAGAATGTTGCGATGCAAAACGCCGCACTTACCTTTATCCTCGTTAACCCGGCGCGGTGCGATGTCTTTTGTTACATAGATTTCAATAACATTACGCCGCGGGCGGATCATCGAATTTCGATGGTCAAAATTACAAAACTTACGTTTCTTTCGTCTCAGTCGACCGACTCTCTGACCGGGTTTTCATAGGGTGTTGCCGCCATGCAATCTGTACCATTCCTGAGCCTCGCGATCTGGACCCCGATCGTGTTCGGCGTGGCCGTCCTGCGCATCGGATCGGATCGTTATCCGCATCGTGCACGGTGGCTCGCCCTGATCGGCGCGATCGTGGGCCTGCTCCTTACCGTGCCGCTGGTGGCCGGTTTCGACGCCCACAATACCGCGGCTCAGTTCACCGAATACAAGCCCTGGCTTGCCGCATTCGGTTCGGCATGGCGCCTCGGCGTCGACGGGCTGTCGCTCTGGCTGGTGGTGTTGTCGGCCTTCACGACGCTGGTGATCGTGATCGCATCGTGGGAATCGATCACGACCCGCGTCGCGCAGTATCACGGCTCGTTCCTGATCCTGTCGGGGCTGATGATCGGCGTGTTCACCTCGCTCGATGGCATGCTGTTCTTCGTGTTCTTCGAAGCGACGCTGATCCCGTTGTTCGTGCTGATCGGCACCTGGGGCCATGCGAACCGCGCCTACGCGGCCATCAAGTTCTTCTTCATCTCGTTCGCCGGCTCGCTGTTGATGCTGGCGGCGATGCTCTACCTGTTCGGCGTGACCCACACGTTCGACATGGCCGTCTGGCAGAAAACCCACCTCGGCTTCGCGCCGCAGTTGCTGGTGTTCCTCGGCTTCTTCGCGGCGTTCGCGGTGAAGGTGCCGATGTGGCCGGTGCACACCTGGCTGCAGGATGTCTATACCGACGGCCCGACGGGCGCCGCGGTGTCGCTCGGCATGATCAAGATCGGCGGCTACGGCTTCCTGCGCTTCGCGCTGCCGATCACGCCCGACGCGGCCCACTATCTGGCGCCGGTCATGATCGGCCTGTCGCTGATCGCGGTGATCTACGCGAGCCTGCTGGCGCTGGCCCAGAAGGACATGGCCAAGATGCTGGCCTACTCGTCGGTTGCGCACATGGGTCTCGTCACGCTGGGCGTGTTCCTGTTCAACCAGATGAGCATCACGGGCGCGATCGTCCAGATGATCTCGTACGGCTTCGTGGCCGGCGCGATGTTCCTCTGCGTGGGCGCGCTCTACGATCGCACCCGCACGCGCGCCATCGCCGACTACAGCGGCGTGGCGAACACCATGCCGCGCCTGGCGCTGTTCGCCGTGCTGTTCGCGATGGCGAACGTCGGCTTGCCGGGCACCTCGGGCTTCGTCGGTGAATTCCTGGTGATCATGGGCGCCGTGCGCGTGAATTTCTGGATCGGCGCGATTGCCGCGCTGACGCTGATTCTCGGTGCCGCCTACACGCTCTGGATGCTCAAGCGGGTGATCTTCGGCGCGATCAAGCACGATCGCGTCGGCAAGCTGATCGACCTGAGCCGCCGCGAGTCGGTGGTATTCACGGTGTTGGCGGCGATCGTCCTCGCGATCGGGATTTACCCTAAGCCCTTTACCGATGTGATCGATCCGGCGGCGGCGAATATCGTCGCGCAGCTCGAACGCACCAAACCGGCGGACGATGGCGCAAACGCCGCACCGTCGGCGGCCAACGTCAGTGCACAGTCGGATGCGCGTACTCCGCGCACGCCGGCCTGAGCGCCGATGCCACGCCAGCCCTTGCCGGGCGGGCGTGGCGAGCCACCGCTCCGGGTTTTCGGGCGGTGGTCGACAGGTTGCCAAATGTGGCAACGTGTCGCACGGTGGGTTTTAGTAACGATGATTTGCTAAGATTCACCGCTTTTTCCCACTTCGTTGGACTTATGATGCGTGCGCTTGCACGAATCGGGGCTAGCCGGTTCGTTTCAATCGACCACGCATAAATCAGGCAAATGTGATGAATAGAAAGGCATTTAGAAGCTTATTGCTTTTATTGGGCGCCGGATTGCTTGTCTGTCTATCCGGTTGCAACATGGACGTTCTCGACCCGAAGGGCAGCGTCGGCGTCGCCGAGAAGGCACTGATCTGGACCTCGACCTGGGTGATGCTCATCGTCGTGATTCCGGTGATCCTGCTCACGCTGTTCTTTGCGTGGCGGTATCGCGCGTCGAACCGCAGCGCAACCTACGCGCCGAAATGGTCGCACTCGACCGCGATCGAAGTCGTGATCTGGACGATTCCGACGCTGATCATTCTGTATCTCGGCATCCTCACCTGGAATACTTCGCACGAGCTGGATCCGTACAAGCCGCTCGAGTCGAATGTGAAGCCGATCAACGTCGAAGTCGTCGCGCTCGACTGGAAATGGCTGTTCATTTACCCGGATCTGGGTATTGCAACGGTGAACCAGCTTGCGATCCCGGTCGGGACGCCGGTCAATTTCCGCATCACGTCGGATTCGGTGATGAACTCGTTCTTCATCCCGCAGCTTGGCACGCAGATCTACGCGATGGCCGGCATGCAGACCCGTCTGCACCTGATCGCCGACGAAGCGGGTGACTACGCCGGCTTGTCCGCCAATTACAGCGGCCAGGGTTTCTCCGACATGAAGTTCCGCACGCTCGCTCAATCGCAGGGTGACTTCGATGCATGGGTCCAGAAGGTCCGTGCCTCGCAGCAAAGCCTCGACATGACCGAGTACGCGACGGTCGCGAAGCCGAGCGAAAAGGATCCGGTCCGGTTCTTCTCGACCATCGATCCGCGCCTGTTCAATAACATCGTTGGCAAGTACAACAACGGTCACGTCATGCAGTTCAATGACGCGGCGTGTAGTACGACGAAGGGGTAAGCATGTTCGGAAAACTTACACTCGACGCGATTCCGTATCACGAGCCAATCCTCGTGATCACGGCGCTCGGCGTCGGTATCTTCGGGGCACTCGTGCTGGGCCTCGTCACTTATTTCGGTAAGTGGAAATATCTCTGGTCCGAGTGGCTGACGAGCGTCGACCACAAGCGCCTGGGCGTGATGTACATCGTCGTTGCGCTGGTCATGCTGCTGCGCGGCTTCGCCGACGCAATCATGATGCGTACCCAGCTCGCGATGGCGTACAACGCGCCGGGTTTCCTTCCGCCGCACCATTACGACCAGATTTTCACCGCGCACGGCGTCATCATGATTTTCTTCATGGCGATGACGTTCATGGTGGGCCTGATGAACATCGTGGTGCCGCTGCAGATCGGCGCGCGCGACGTGGCGTTCCCGATGCTGAACTCGCTGTCGTTCTGGATGACGGCCGTCGGCGCGATCCTGCTGATGATCTCGCTGTTCGTCGGTGAATTCGCGAAAACGGGCTGGTTGGCTTACCCGCCGCTGTCGGAGCTGCAATACAGCCCGGGGGTCGGGGTCGACTACTACCTGTGGGCGCTGCAGATTTCCGGTGTGGGTACGTTGCTGACCGGCGTGAACTTCTTCGTGACCATCATCAAGATGCGCGCGCCCGGCATGACGCTGATGAAGATGCCGGTGTTCACCTGGACGGCCCTGTGCACGAACGTGCTGATCATGGCGGCGTTCCCGATCCTGACCGTCACGCTCGCGCTGCTCGGCTTCGACCGTTATCTGGGGATGCACTTCTTCACGAATGACGGTGGCGGCAACGTCATGATGTACCTGAACCTGATCTGGGCCTGGGGTCACCCCGAGGTGTACATCCTGATCCTGCCGGCGTTCGGCGTGTTCTCGGAAGTCGTGGCAACGTACGCGAAGAAGCCGCTGTTCGGCTACAAGACGATGGTCTACGCAACCTGCGCGATCATGGTCCTGTCGTTCCTCGTGTGGCTGCACCACTTCTTCACGATGGGTTCGGGCGCCGACGTCAACGCGTTCTTCGGCATTGCGACGATGATCATCGCGATTCCGACCGGCGTGAAGATCTTCAACTGGCTGTTCACGATCTATCGTGGCCGTCTTGAATTCACGGCACCGATTCTCTGGACCCTCGGCTTCATGGTCACGTTCACGGTTGGCGGCATGACCGGCGTGATGATGGCGATCCCGGGTGCGGACTTCGTGCTGCACAACAGCCTGTTCCTGATCGCTCACTTCCATAACGTGATCATCGGTGGCGTGCTGTTCGGTTATCTGGCCGGTTTCAACTACTGGTTCCCGAAGGTGTTCGGCTTCAAGCTGAACGAGAAGCTCGGCAAGCGTGCATTCTGGTTCTGGCAGATCGGCTTCATCGTTGCCTTCACGCCGCTGTACGTGCTCGGCTTCATGGGCGCCACGCGTCGTCTGAACCACTACGACAATGCCGCATGGCACCCGTGGATGCAGATTGCCTGGGTTGGCGCCGTGCTGGTGCTGATCGGCATCGTCCACCAACTGCTGCAACTGTACGTGTCGATCCGCGATCGCAACCTGCCGGGCAACCGTGACGTCACGGGCGACCCGTGGGGTGGTCATACGCTCGAATGGTCGACGGCATCGCCGCCGGCGTCGTACAACTTCGCGATCATCCCGACGATCCACGAACTGGACGAAGTGTCGTATCGCAAGGAACGCGGCATGGGCTTCGGCCTGGACGAAGGCCAGCAATACGAAGATATCCACATGCCCTCGAACACGAGCGCAGGCTTCTTCGTCGGCATGTTTGCCCTGGTGCTCGGTTTTGCAGGCGTGTGGCACATCTGGTGGATGGCCATCGTCGGCTTCGTCGGCATCGTCGCGACTGCGATCATCTATAGCTCGCAGAAGAACGAGGGCTACTACATTCCGGCCGAAACGGTCCGGAAGATCGAATCGCAGCGTACCGGCGCACTGACGAAGTCGCCGCGTCCGGCACAAGTGGAACTGGAGGCCAACTGATGGCACAAAGCACCCTGACTGCCGATCACCATCACGCGGCAGAGCATCACCATCCGCCGTCGCATTCGGTGTTCGGTTTCTGGCTGTACCTGATGACCGACTGTATTCTGTTCGGCACGCTGTTCGCCGTGTTCGCAGTGATGCAGCACGAGTTCGCAGGCGGCCCGACGGCGAAGGATCTGTTCGAAATCAAGGGCGTGATGTACGAAACGGCAGCGCTGCTGCTGAGCTCGATCACGTACGGCTTCGCGATGATCGGCGCGCACCGCCAGAATCGCGCTGCCGTGTTCGGCTGGTTGATCGTGACGTTCCTGCTGGGCGCGTCGTTCCTGTACATGGAAATCAACGAGTTCGCGCACCTGATCGCCGAAGGCGCAGGCCCGGATCGCAGCGGCTTCCTGTCGTCGTTCTTCACGCTGGTGGCCACCCACGGTCTGCACGTGACGATGGGCCTGATCTGGATGGTTGTGTTGATTTGCCAGATCGCGCGTAACCCGACGCTGTCGGAGCAAGACATCCGTCGCCTGACGTGCCTGTCGCTGTTCTGGCACTTCTTGGACATCGTCTGGATCTGCGTGTTTACCTTTGTCTACCTGGTGAGTGTGATCTAAATGGCCCATTCGCATACCCATGACAGCCACGATGACGCATCGCACGGCACCGTAAGCAGCTACCTGGTCGGTTTCGTGCTGTCGGTGATCCTGACGGGCGCATCGTTCGGCGTGGTGCTCGGCGGCTGGTTCTCGTCGAACGAAACGATGATCCTGACGCTGGCCGCTCTGGCCGCCGTGCAGATCGTCGTGCACCTGATTTTCTTCCTGCACATGAATGCGTCGTCCAGCCAGCGCTGGAACGTGACGGCATTTGCCTACACGGTGCTGACGGTGATCATCCTGATCGTCGGCTCGGTGTGGATCATGCACAACGTCGCCGTGAACATGATGTCGCGTTGATGTCTCGGCCTGCTCCGGCAGGCCCGCCTCGACGAAGTACCGAAAAAGCCGCCGCAAGGCGGCTTTTTCTTTGCCTGCTCATTTTGAGAGTGCGCTTCGCCGGGTTCTCGCAGGCGCCGGCCGACAAGTAAGAATCGGTAAGGCAAATCAAGATCGTGCAAGCCACGCCGTGCCGGCTTCGCTTATAGTCGTCGGATCGTTGCCGGGTCATGCCCGCCCGACCTGTCCCTCGTTTTCCTCCCTTACCGTACCGATTCGCCAGACCATGTCCGACACGCCCATTCAGGTCCTGCTGATCGATGACGATGCCGCGCTGCGCGATCTCCTCCGGACTTTTTTCCAGCAACGCGGCCTCGAAATTTCCGTGCTTCACGACGCCACCACGCTGGAGCGGCGCCTCGAACGCGAGCGGCCGTCGGTCATCGTGCTCGACCTGATGCTGCCCGGCGTGGACGGCCTGACGGTGCTCAAGCAATTGCGCGCGAACGGTGACCCGATTCCGGTGATCATGCTCACGGCGCGCGCCGACGGGGTCGATCGCGTGATCGGCCTCGAACTCGGCGCCGACGATTACCTCGGCAAGCCGTTCATGCCGCAGGAGCTGCTGGCGCGCATCCACGCGGTGCTGCGCCGGCAGATGCCGGCCAGCGTCGGGGCGCGGTCCGCGTCCGACCGGCGCGAGGCACTGCGTTTCGGGCCGTTCCGGCTCGATTTCGCGACGCGCACGCTGTACCGCGACACCGAGGCGCTCAAGCTGACGGGCGGCGAATACGCGCTGCTCGAAGTGTTCGCCGCGCATCCGATGGAGACGCTGTCGCGCACGCGGCTGCTCGACATGCTGCACGGGCCGTATTCGAACCTGACCGAGCGCGGCATCGACGTGCCGGTCTGGCGCCTGCGCCGGCTGCTGGAAGACGATCCGGCCCAACCGCGCTACGTGCAGACCATGCGCGGCGTCGGCTACATGTTCGTGCCCGGCGAGGGTGATGAAGCTCCGCTTTGACACGCTGTTCGCGCGCCTGGCGCTGATGTCGATCGGCCTCGTGCTGGTCGTGCATGCGATCGGCCTGGTGCTGCTCGATCGCGAACGGCTGCGGCTCGAGGTCGAGCAGACCCGCCGCGTGATCGCGCTGTCCACCCAGGCGCAGGCGAGCGGCAGCGCGCTGGGGCTGGCCGTCAGCGCGATGCTCGGCACCTCGTTCGTCGAGGCGAACGACGCGGTGTCGTTCGGCTGCCCGAAGCCCTGCACCGATACGTTCGGTCCGTTCGAGCAGCATCTGCGCTCGGTGATGCCGCCCGGCACGCACGTGGTGGCCGACAGCCACACGCGCACGCTGTGGGCGCGCTACGCCGGCGCGAAATACTGGATCACGCTGCCGTCCACCATGCCGTCGGTGAAGCGCTTCATCGGCGCGTCGTCGTTGACGATGGTGGTGGGGGTGGTGCTCGCGATCTTCGGCGCGTGGCGAATCCAGCGGCCGCTGCGGCGGCTCGCGCAGGCCGCGCGCGATTTCCGGCTCGGCAACCGGCCGACCGCGGTGCCGGTCGGCGGGCCGCGCGAAGTCAAGGACGTGATTGCGAACTTCAACGAGATGGTCAGCGAGCTGGCGCAGGGCGAGCAGGAACGCGCCGTGATGCTGGCCGGGCTCGCGCACGATCTGCGCGCGCCGATCACGCGCATGCAGGTGCGCGCCGATCTGCTGCCCGACGCCGCCACACGCAGGGGCTTTCTGCGCGACGCCGAGGCGTTGTCGCGAATCGTCACGCAGTTTCTCGATTTCGCGGGGGAGGGCGGCGAGCCGTCGCCGGTGGCGGGCGTGGACGCGCACTGCTGGCAACACTACGGCGGCGAACTCGACGACACGCTCGTCAGCGTCGATCTGCGCGCGGGCGAGGGCTTCCGGCTGCCGCTCGTGATGCTCGACCGGATTCTGTCGAACCTGATCGAGAACGCGATGACCTACGGCGAGCCGCCGGTGGCGATCGTCACGCAGGCGGTGCCGCAGGGCTATCGCCTGACGGTGTACGACCACGGGCCGGGTATTCCCGAGGCGGAACTCGAGCGCGCGCTGCGGCCGTTCGTGCGGCTCGACGCGGCGCGCGGCGGCGATGCGCATTGCGGGCTGGGCCTCGCGATCGTCAAGCGGCTGGTGCGCCAGCAGCGCGGCACGTTCGTCGCCTCGAACGCGGCGGATGGCGGTTTCATGGTGACGATGACGTTCCCGGCGGAACCGGCGGCCTGATGAGGGATGCGGCCGAATAAGCGGGCTCGATGGCGGGCCGATCGGGACGGCTGCGGGCGCTGGCGGAGCATGCGGGCCGGATCGGCCAACCGGATTCGCCGCCCGTGCGAGCCGCCTGTCCGCCCGAACGTCGCGCCTGCGGCTTGCGCGTTCGCACGCGAGCGTCGAGAATCGTCGTTCCGTTTACCCCTGACGACGACCGACACCATGGCTTACGACGACACCAACATTTTCGCGAAGATCCTGCGCGGCGAACTGCCTTGCACCAAGGTGTGCGAGACGGACACGACGATTGCGTTCATGGACATCATGCCGCAATCGCCGGGCCACACGCTGGTGCTGCCGAAGGAGCCGGCCGAGATGCTCTACGATCTGTCGGACGAGGCCGCGGCCGAAACCATCCGCATGACCAAGCGCGTGGCGCTGGCGATTCGCGACGCGCTGCAGCCGGACGGCCTGTTCGTCGGCCAGTTCAACGGCTCGGCGGCCGGCCAGACCGTGCCGCATCTGCACTTCCACCTGATTCCGCGCTGGGCGACCCAGCCGCTTGGCGCGCACTCGCGCGACGTGGCCGATCCGAAGGAACTCGAGACGATGGCCGAGCGCATTCGCGCGGCGCTGAAGTAAGCCGCGCCGCAAGCCCCCGCCGTTATAGCTGCCCGTCCACGGGCAGCATCCGGAACACCCCGGTCAGCACGTTGCGCAGCAGGCCCGCGCCCGGGTCCACGCCGTAAGTGCGCGTCTGGCCGTTCTCCTCGTCGGTCCAGACCAGCGGCGAATGCCAGCCGGCCGCCGACGGCGACGGGTCGGCGAGCGTCACGCGATAGCTTTCGGTCGGCTGCGTGACGTGGTCGAACAGCGTCGCCACCTCGCCGGCCAGTTGCGGGCTGCGGATCACGAGCGCGAGTTCGGTGTTGAGGTAGGCCGAGCGCGGGTCGAGATTGAGCGAGCCGATCACCAGCGTGCGCCGGTCGATCACGTAGGCCTTCGCGTGAAGGCTGGCGCGCGAGCGCGAGCCGAACATCCGCACGCGCGCGGTGGGCGGCTGCTGCGGCCGGAATTCGTAGAGTTCCACGCCGCGTTCGAGCAACGGCACACGGTACGGTGCATAGCCGGCCTGCACCGCCACGGCGTCGGTGGCCGCCAGCGAATTGGTGAGGATCGCGACGCGCACGCCGCGTGCGGTCAGCGCGCCGAGCGCCGCGACGCCCGCATCGTGCGGCACGAAATACGGCGAGAACACCAGGAATTCGCGCTGCGCTTCCTTGCTCAGTTCGGCGAGCCGCTGCATCGGCGGGCTTTGGTAGGTGCCGCGCGCCATCGAGATCTTCTCGGGCGCATCGGCCGCGAATTCCGCCTTGGCCCACACCAGTCCCAATTGATCGCCGGCGATCTGCGCGGCCAGCGGCGTCGCGTTCAGCGGCTTGGCGTCGTATTGCCCGGCGTTGTCACGCCAGTGCTGGCGCAGCGCGTCGCGCGTGCGGTCGAGATCCTGCGGATCGAAGCGCTGATGGTTGAGCACGCGCAGCGGGTAAGCGCTGACGCTGGCCCAATAGGCGTCGAAGCTCGACGAGATGTCGGCCGTCACGGGGCCGGCCGCGAGCACGTCGATGTCGCGGAACTGCAGTGTGGGGCTGGCGCTGAAATACTCGTCGCCGAGGTTGCGTCCGCCGACGATCGCGAGCTGGTTGTCCGCGATCATCGCCTTGTTGTGCATGCGGCGCGTGAAGCGGTCGATCTTGGTGACGAGGTCGGCGGTGCGCGCGAACACGCCGCGCTGCGCCGCGCCGAACGGGTTGAACACGCGAATCTCGATGTTCGGGTGCGCGTTCAGCGAGGCCATCACCTGATCGATGTCCTTGAAGTTCAGGTCGTCCACCAGCATCCGCACGCGCACGCCGCGATCCGCCGCCGACAGGGCGGCGGCCAGCAGCAGCTTGCCGGTGGTGTCCTCGGTGGCGATGTAGTACTGCATGTCGAGCGTCTTGGTGGCGGCGCGCGCGAGCGCGATGCGCATCTGCAGCGCGTCGGTGCCCACCGGCAACAGGCGGAAGCCGGATTCGCCCGGGTGTGCGCGTTCGGGCGCGGCAAGTGCTGCGCCGAGCGGCGTGGGCGTGGTTTGCGGCAGCGCGTGCGTGACGTTGCGCGGCAGCGAGGTGGCGGGCGGGTGAGTGGCACAGCCGGCCAGCCAGAGCGCGGCGAGGCCGGCCAGGGCGAAGCGGAGCAGCGGGAGCGCGGCACGCGCCGGGCGCGGAACGCCGGGCTGGTATCGGACGGATAAGGCCGGCACGCTGCGGACTCCTTCGTAATCGGGGGGAACGACGGGCGAGCCGGCGGGTGACGTGCCGGGCATCGTGTGCGCAACGATTCTACGGGGGCGCCTCCGATGCGGCAACCGGCTTGCGCGGGCACGAGCGGCCGCGGCGGGATCGGCCGGGTTGGGGGCGCTCCGGGCCGTTGGCGCTGCGGGAGCATGAGGCGCCCGTGTCATCGAGCCGGTGTACCATCGTGCGGCTCGCCATGGCCACCACGCCGCCGCGCTGCTGCACCATGGCCGGCAGCACGGCAGCACGGCAGCACGGCAGCACGGCAGCACGGCAGCACGGCAGCACGGCAGCACGGCAGCACGGCAGCACGGCAACACGGCAACACGGCAACACGGCAACACGGCAACACGGCAACACGGCAACACGGCAGCACGGCAACACGGCAACACGGCAACACGGCAACACGGCAACACGGCAACACGGCAACACGGCAACACGGCAACACGGCAACACGGCAGCACGGCAGCACGGCAGCACGGCAGCACGGCAACACCGCAACACCGCAACACCAGAATCCGCCGCGCCGAGCGGTCCGTCCGGCCATCCTCCATCCCGTGCCCCGCTCCGGAGGCACCCGACCCGACGAGGCATACCGATCCGATGCGCGACAAGGCAGCCGAACTGAAGGCCAGCAAGCGGCGCGCGCTGGCGCTGCTGATCGGCGTGACGACCGTGTTCGTCGTCACGCTGTTCTTTCCCGGCGGCATCTGGATCGACGGCGTGAAGGCCGTGGCCGAGGCCGCGATGGTCGGCGCGCTGGCCGACTGGTTCGCGGTGGCGGCGCTGTTTCGGCGCGTGCCGATCCCGATCGTCTCGCGCCACACCGAAATCGTGCCGCGCAACCAGGCCCGCATCGCCGACAATCTCGCGCTGTTCGTGCACGAGCGCTTTCTCGATCCGGCCTCGATCATCGCGCTGATCCGGCGTCACGACCCGGCCGCGCGGCTCGCGCAATGGCTGGTGGTGCCGGCCAATACGGCCGTGCTGGGCGGCTACGCGGTCAGGCTGATCGGCTTCGCGCTCGACATGACCGACGACGCGCGCATCCAGCGCTTCATCAAGGACGCGCTGCGCGCCGTGTTCGACAAGGTGGACCTGTCGCGTGCCACGGGCGCGATCCTCGACACGCTGACACGCGACGGCCGCCACCAGCAACTGCTCGACGACGGCATCGCGCAGTTCGTCGCGCTGCTGCGCGAGCCGGACCACCGTGCCGCGATCGCCTCCTACATCGTCGACTGGCTCAAGGGCGAATACCCGAAGATGGAGCGCGTGATGCCGACCGTCTGGATCAGCGAGCACGGTGCGGAGCTGATCGCCAACGCGGTCACGCGGCTGCTCGTGCAGATCGGCGAGGATCCCGACCACCGGCTGCGCCGCAGCTTCGACGACACCGCCGAGCGACTCGTCGAGCGCCTCAAGCACGATCCCGTCTTCATCGAGAAGGGCGAGGAACTGAAACGCTACCTGCGCGACGGCGAAGCCTTCAACGGCTACGTGGCCGACCTCTGGACGCAATTGCGCGACTGGCTCAAGGCCGATCTGGCGCACGAGGATTCGCTGCTGCACCGCCAGGCGGCCTCGCTCGGCGGCTGGCTCGGCGAGCAACTGGCCGAAAGCCCGGCGCTGCGCGACTCGATGAACGAGCACGTCGAGAAGGCCGCCGCCGAGATGGCGCCCGAGTTCGCGGCGTTCCTGACGCGTCATATCAGCGACACGGTCAAGAACTGGGACAGCGGGGAGATGTCGCGTCAGGTCGAGCTGAACATCGGCAAGGATCTGCAAAGCATCCGCATCAACGGCACCGTGGTGGGCGGCATGATCGGGCTGGCGCTTTACCTCGTGACCTGCCTCGCGCGCTGGGCCGGCGCGTGGACGCTGCCGCACTGAACTGCCGCGTCGGGCGACGCCCCGGCAGCCTCGGCCAGCGGCTGAACCGAACCATCCCGCCGAGCGGCCTTGTCGGGTTGATTCGGCAGGCCGCTCGCCACTAAGCGCATCGATTCGCGCCGTCGCCTATCCTTGGCACTGCACAGCAATTCCGCCGCGGCCGGGCCGCAGGCTCGACGCCGCGCAAACGCTCGTGGTCTAATCGCGCGACCGTTCGAACCCGGTCGCGCGTGCCCGTTCATCACCCGTTATTTCCTCCAACGAGAAGGCGATTTCATGTCTCCCGTATCGGTTTTCAAGCTGATCCTGCTGTCCTTCGCCGCGATCGTCGTGCTGGAACTGGCTGCCAAGCGGCTGAAGCTGCCGCCTGCCGCCGCGCTGCTGGTGGGCGGCGCCGGCATCGCGTTCGTGCCGGGCCTGCCGCCGATCAACCTCGATCCCGACCTGGTGCTGATCGTGTTCCTGCCGCCGCTGCTGGTGGATGGCGCCTACTTCTCGGTGTGGGAGGAGTTCAAGCGCAACCTCGGCGGGATCATGATGCTGGCGATCGGCGCGGTGGTGTTCACCACGCTGGCGGTGGGGCTGGCGGTGCACTGGGCGGTGCCGTCGCTGCCGTGGGCGGCCTGCTTCACGCTCGGCGCGATCGTCTCGCCGCCCGACGCGGTGGCGGCCAAGGCCGTGCTCGAACGCGTGGCGCTGCCGCGCCGGCTGATGGTGCTGCTCGAAGGCGAAAGCCTGCTCAACGACGCGGCCGGCCTCGTGCTGTTCCGCTTCGCGGTGGCCGCCGCGCTGACCGGCGCATTCAGCTTCGAGAGCGCCGCGGTGCGCTTCGCGGAACTCGGCCTGGGCGGCGTGGCGGTGGGCTTCATCATCGGCTGGGCGCTGACGCGCTTCATCAGGCTGTTGTCCGACGATTACCTGATCGTGACCTCGGTGGTGCTCGGCGGCTGGGTCAGCTATATCGCCGGTGAAACGCTGGAGGTGTCGGGCGTGATCGCCACCGTCACGATGGGCATGATGCTCGGCTGGCACCAGCACGAAGTGTTCACGGCCACCGTGCGGGTGCGCGCCACCGCGTTCTGGCAGGTGATGGTGTTCCTGCTGGAGGCGCTGGTGTTCGTGCTGATCGGCCTGTCGCTGCGCGGCGTGATGGTGCGCCTCGGCGGCTTCGAACAGGTGTTCTCGACCATGATGCCGATGATGCTGGCCGTGCTGGCGGCCGTGATTGGCTCGCGCTTCATCTGGATCTTCGCGGTGGAATTCCTCAAGCTGCCGCGCCGCTGGCTCGGCCGCGGCAGCCTGCACGCCGACTGGCGCGCGGCCACCGTGATGAGCTGGGCCGGCATGCGCGGCGTGGTCACGCTGGCGATCGCGCTGTCGCTGCCCGAGGCGATGCCCGGCCGCGACATGATCCTGGTGGCGGCGTTCGCCGTGATCCTCGTGACGGTGCTGCTGCAGGGCACCACGATCGGGCCGCTGATCCGGCTGGTCGCGCCGCGCGACGGCCATACGCCGGACGCGCGGCATCTGACCGAGCCGCAGGCCTGGGCGCGCGTGAGCCGCGCGCAACTGAAGGCGGTCGAGCCGCTCGCGCACGACGCCGACGGCCAGGTGATCCACCCGCGCCTGCTCGAACAATATGCGTACCGCGTGTCAATGGCCGAGCGCTTCGAGCACGAGCCGGCGTTCCCGGTGCAGGACATCCACGCGCACTACGACGTGGTGCTGGCGGCCGTGTCGGCCGGCCGCGCCGAAATGTTGCGCATGCATCGAGCCGGTGAGATTCACGACGAGCTGCTGCACCTGCTCGAACGCGAACTCGACCAGCAGGAAGTGGCGGCGCGCTACGCGATCGAATGAAACACATGCGGGCGTGGCGCGGCGCCGGCAGGTATGCGGCGTGCTCTTCACGGCCGCTTGCGGGTACCCCCAACCACGACCACCATGAAACGAACCGCCTTCATTGCCGGCCTGCTGGCCGCCTTCTGCGCCGGCACCGCGCACGCCAGGATCGACCAGGACCTGCGCTGCTTCACGAGCGGCGACGGCGCGTCGCCGATTCGCTTCGAATTCCGAATCTTCTCCGATTCGGATTCCAACTGGTCCGGCGGTTACGTGCGCTACAAGGGCGCGAAACAGGTGATCCCGATCGTGCTGAAATCGGAGCAGGCCACCGAAATGGCGCCGGGCCGGCCCGACGACGTGGTAAGCACCTGGGTGGAGATCGTCGACGGCAAGGTGACGGGCGAGTACGTCATGGACAGCCAGGGCGCGATCGTCAACTCGATGATCTACACGAAATTCTCGCCGCGCCGCACGTTTGCGTTCGCCGACGATCTCTCCGCGTTTCCGGACGGCGGCGGCCCCTGCAAGTGGTGATGTCGGGCCGCGCATCGCGCCGCGGCGCCGTCATCCTGACGAAATCCCTTCCATAGCGTCAGCCGCGTTCACTGCAGCGTCGCGTCCGATCTCCTACAATCGTTTTCATCGCTGGCCGCCATGCCTGCCTTCGCAGGCTCGGCGGCATGCTTTTGCATTGGTCATCTGAAGGGTTTGAGCCGTTCGCGCCGTAGGCCGTCGCGGGCGTTTGCCACGCCGCACGCGCCGGAAGCCGGCCACGCGGCATCCACCGAGAGTCCCCATGAAAGCATCCGATTTATTCGTCAAGGCGCTGGAAGCGGAAGGTGTCGAGTATGTGTTCGGCATCCCCGGCGAAGAAAACCTCGATCTGCTCGAGTCGATCCGCCATTCGCGAATCAAGCTGGTGCTCACGCGTCACGAGCAGGCCGCCGGGTTCATGGCCGCCACCTATGGCCGGCTGACCGGCAAGGCCGGCGTATGCCTGTCCACGCTCGGCCCCGGAGCGACCAACCTCGTGACGGCCGCCGCCTACGCACAGCTCGGCGGCATGCCGATGCTGATGATCACCGGCCAGAAGCCGATCAAGAGCAGCAAGCAGGGCCATTTCCAGATCGTCGACGTGGTCGACATGATGCAGCCGCTGACCAAGCTGACCCGCCAGATCGTCTCGATCGGCCACATTCCGTCGGCGGTGCGCGAGGCGTTCCGGCGCGCCGAGGATGAGCGCCCCGGCGCCACCCACCTCGAACTGCCGGAGGACATCGCGCACGAGGAAGGCGACGGCAAGCCGATCCCGGCCAGCTACAGCCGCCGCCCGGTGGCCGAGGAAAAGGCGGTGGCGCGCGCCGTGCAGGCCATTCACCAGGCGCGTCATCCGCTGCTGATGATCGGCGCGGGCGGCAATCGCAAGACCAGCGCGCGGATGCTGCGCGAATTCGTGGATGCCACCGGCATCCCGTTCTTCACCACCCAGATGGGCAAGGGCGTGATCGACGAGACGCACCCGCTCTGGCTCGGCAACGCCACGCTGTCCGACGGCGATTTCGTGCACCGCGCGATCGATCATGCCGACTGCATCATCAACGTCGGCCACGACGTGATCGAGAAGCCGCCGTTCTTCATGCGCAGCGGCGATAAAACCGTGATCCACGTGAACTTCCTCGGCGCGCAGGTCGATCCCGTGTATTTCCCGCAGATCGAAGTGGTGGGCGACATCGCCAACGCGGTGTGGCAGATGAAGCAGGCGCTGGCGCAGCAGCCGCACTGGGATTTCTCGCGCTTCATGCTGATCAAGGAGCGCTTCGACGCGCACCTGAAGAAGGGCGAGGACGACCCGCGCTTTCCGCTGCACCCGGTGCGGGTGGTCAACGACCTGTACCGCACGCTGCCCCACGACGGCATCGCCTGCCTCGACAACGGCATGTACAAGATCTGGTTCGCGCGCTACTGGCGCGCGCACGAGCCGAACTCGATGCTGCTCGACAACGCGCTGGCCTCGATGGGCGCGGGCCTGCCGTCGGCGATCGCCACCAAGATCGTGCACCCGGAGCGCAAGGTGGTGGCGATCTGCGGCGACGGCGGCTTCATGATGAATTCGCAGGAGCTGGAAACGGCCGTGCGCATGAAGCTCGACCTGGTGGTGCTGGTGCTGCGCGACGACGCATTCGGGATGATCCGCTGGAAGCAGGAGAACATGAACTTCCCCGACTACGCGATGACGCTCGACAACCCCGATTTCGTCGCCTACGCGAAAAGCTATGGCGCGCAGGGCCATCGCGCCGAATCGGCCGAGGCGCTCGCGCCGCTGCTCGAACACTGCTTCGCCACGCCGGGCGTGCATCTGGTCGACGTGCCGATCGACTATTCGGACAACGAACGCATTCTGAATCGCGAGATCCCGCGCCTGTCCGCGCAACTGTGATCCCACGGCGCGCTGCGGCGCGCCGCATCCCTTGTACCGAACCCCGTCAGAACCCACCGGAGGCGTCGCCATGCTGAAGGAATCCTATCCGTATTACCTCGCGAACGAGGCCGTGCATGCCAACACGGATCTCGAAGTCACCGACAAATACAGCGGCAAGGTCGCCACGCGCGTCGCGCTGGCCGACGCGAAAACGATCGACGCGGCCATCGCGGCCGCCGTCGAGGCGCACAAGCCGTTCGCGGCGTGGCCCGCGTTTCGCCGTCAGGCCGTGCTCGATCACTGCGTCGCGCGCTTTCGCGAGCGCTTCGACGAACTGGCCGATGCGCTCTGCATCGAGGCCGGCAAGCCGATCAACGATTCGAAGGGCGAGGTCACGCGCCTGATCGACACGTTCCGCGTCGCGGCCGAGGAATCGGTGCGGATCGGCGGCGAGATCATCGAGCTTGAGATCGCGAAGCGCGCGCAAGGCTATTCCGGCTATTCGAAGCGCGTGCCGATCGGGCCGTGCTCGTTCATCTCGCCGTTCAACTTCCCGCTCAACCTGGCGGCCCACAAGGTCGCGCCGGCCATCGCGGCCGGCTGCCCGTTCGTGCTGAAGCCGGCCAGCCGCACGCCGATCGGCGCGCTGATCATCGGCGAGGTGCTGGCCGAAACCGATCTGCCGAAGGGCGCATTCTCGATCCTGCCCGCGCATCGCGACGGCGCGGACCTGTTCACCACCGACGAACGCTTCAAGCTGCTGTCGTTTACCGGTTCGCCGGCGGTGGGCTGGGATCTGAAGAAGAAGGCGGGCAAGAAGAAGGTGGTGCTGGAGCTGGGCGGCAACGCGGCGGCGATCGTCGATGCCGACCAGGGCGAGCGGCTCGACTACGTGGTGGATCGGTTGATCTTCGGCGCGTTCTACCAGTCGGGGCAAAGCTGCATCGGCGTGCAGCGCATCCTGGTGCACGCGAGCCTTTACGACGCGCTGCGCGAGAAGCTCGTGGCGAAAACGCGCGCGCTGAAGATGGGCGACCCGAAGCAGCCCGATACCTTCGTCGGGCCGATGATCTCCGAATCGGAATCGCGCCGGCTGGCCGGCTGGATGGACGCGGCGGTCAAGGCCGGCGCGAAGATCATCGCGGGCGGCAAGGTGGACGGCGCGATGTTCGAGGCCACGCTGCTCGAACAGGTCGGCCGCGATCAGGACCTGTATCGCAAGGAAGCGTTCGGCCCGGTGGCGCTGCTCGAACCGTTCGAGCATTTCGACGAGGCACTGGCGCGCGTCAACGACAGCGATTTCGGCCTGCAGGCCGGCGTGTTCACCGATTCGCTGTCGCACGCGCATCGCGCCTGGGACGAGCTCGACGTGGGCGGCGTGGTGATCAACGACATCCCGTCGTTCCGCGTCGACAACATGCCGTATGGCGGTGTCAAGGATTCGGGCCTGGGCCGCGAGGGCGTGCGCTACGCGATCGAGGACATGACCGAACTGCGCCTGATGGTGATCCGCAAACCGTCCTGACGGTCCTGACGATCCTGACGCCCCGGCCGCACCGGGGAGCGCGCACCCGCAGCCGCGCCGTGGCGAATGCCCGGCGCGGTTTTTTTCGCCCGGGCGGGCCGCCTGGCGGCAACCGCGCTTTGCATATCGCGTGCCCGATTCATCTCCCAAGCAAGCTAAATTCATAAAAATCATTTAAAATCATTAGCTTATATTTCCCAATAAGAAACAATGTCGTCTAATTTCGATGATTCACTCTCAGGAGTGGTTCAGGGAAGAACGGACGGCTGCCCGGCGTCGCGCCGTAGTGGTTTCTCCGGGCGGGATGTGACGGCACACGGGATGCAATGAACGGAACAACAGATACGCACCACGACGAGTCGCAGGAGCCGGGTATTTCGGTGCTGCTCGTCGACGATCAGGCGTTCGTCGGCGAGGTGATGCGCCGCCTGCTGGCTGCCGAAACGGACATCGCGCTGCATGTCTGCGTCGACGCGCACGCGGCGCTCGAGGTGGCCCGCGCGGTGCGGCCGACCGTGATCCTGCAGGATCTGGTGATGCCCGATACCGACGGGCTGGACCTGGTGCGGGCCTGGCGCTCCGATACGGCCACGGCGCAGGTGCCGATCATCGTGCTGTCGATCAACGACGATCCGGTGGCCAAGCGCGAATCGTTCCTCGCCGGCGCCAACGATTACCTCGTCAAGCTGCCCGACCCGATCGAACTGATCGCGCGCATTCGCTACCACTCGAATTCCTACCGCATGCTGCGCCAGCGCGACGAGGTGCTCGATTTCCTGTCGCACGACATGCGCGCGCCGCAAAGCTCGATCCTCTCGCTGCTCGACACCTACCGTGCCACGCATGGCGAGGTGCCGCTGCTGTTCGAGCGCATCGAGATGCACGCACGCCGCGCGCTGGCGCTGGCCGACGGCTTCATCCAGCTCACCCGCGCGCAGTCGGGCAAGCTGCTGACCGAAATCGTCAGCCTCAACGAGGTGCTGCTCGATGCGGCCGACCAGCTCTGGGAAAAGGCCGGCAACACCGGCAGCCGGATCAGCGCCAACGTGCCCGAGATCGAATGCCTGTGCATCGGCGACCGGATGATGCTGACGCGCGCGGTGGCCAACCTGATCGACAACGCGCTCAAGTACGGCCCGCCCGGCGCGGAAGTGCGCTGCCTGATCGCCGATGACGGCGACGCCTGGCTGGTGGGCGTGGAAGACGAAGGCGAGGGCATCGCGCCCGAGTTGCGCGCGAGCGCGACCGAATCGTTCGTGCGGCTCACGCGCGGGCCGGGCACCCAGCGCGGCGGCTTCGGGCTCGGCCTGGCGTTCGTGCGCGCCACCGCCACCAAGCATCGCGGCGAGATCCTGATGCGCTACACGCCGCGCGGTTTCATGACCGGGCTGGCATTGCCGAAGGTGCGCCCGGCGTCCTGACGTGGCGGCCCGACCCGGGCCGCGTTCGGGCGTCGCCTTCCGGGCCGTCGCCCATCCTTCGTTATCCCCCGCAATCATCTGCCCCCTTCTTCGAACCGCCCGCCCCGTCAGGCGCTGCGCCGCCGCCACGGCGGGCCGGTCCGGGCTGTTTCACGGGCGATAAAGACAGTACACTCGTGCTGGCTCGCGCCGCCCCGGCGCGGCGGCCGCCATCGGGCCGCCCGCGCCGCGCCGGCTCCTGAACGTATCTGCTGACAACCCACATCGAAAACATGGCCAACGTGTCGCCCCGCGCAAGCACCGAGACTTCCTCCCCGTCCGCCGGCTCGCGGATCACGCTCGGCAATCGGATCCTGCTCAGTTTCGGCGTGCTGTTCGTGCTGATGCTGATCATGGCGGGCTTCTCCTATACGAAGCTGCGTCTGATCGACGAAGAGACGATCAACATCGAACGCGATTCGCTGCCGGGCGTGTACCTGGCCACCTCGCTGCGCGCCGCCGCGAGCGAGTCGTACACGGCGATGCAGCGTGCGATCTTCGTCGATCCCGATACGGCAACCGCCTATCGCGATCTCGACCGCATTCCGGGCATGCTCGAATCGTTCGAGAAGCTGTCGCTGGAATACCAGAAATCGACCTACCGCGAGGACGACCGCGCCCGCTTCGGCGCGTTCCGCGCGGTGTACGAGCGCTACCTGCCGTTGCTGGCCGATGCCGTGCAGAAGGCGCGCGGCGGCTCGCACGCCGACGCGGTGGCCGCCTACGGGCGCGTCACGCCGGTGTGGGAGGACGTGATCCGCAGCGCCAACGTGCTGGTGACCGAGAACCGCACGTTCGCCGACCGCTCGGCGCAACTGATCCGCGAATCGGTGTTCAGCACCCAGGTCACGCTGGCGACGGTGGTGACGATCGTATTGCTCACCTCGCTGCTGCTCGGCTGGCTGCTGTACCGCGCCGTGATGCGGCCGATGTTCGAACTGGTGGGCGTGCACGACGTGATGCGCACGGGCGACCTGACCCAGCGCCTGAACCTGCGCCGCGGCGACGAGTTCGGCATGATCGAGACGGGCTTCAACCGGATGGCCGACGAACTGACCACGCTGGTCTCGCAGGCGCAGAAATCGTCGCTGCAGGTCACCACCTCGGTGGCCGAGATCGCCGCCACTTCGCGCGAACAGCAGGCCACCGCCAACGAAACGGCGGCCACCACCACCGAGATCGGCGCGACCTCGCGCGAGATCTTCGCCACTTCGCGCGATCTGCTGCACACGATGAACGAAGTGTCGTCGGTGGCCGAGCAATCGGCCTCGCTGGCGGGCATGAGCCAGGCCGGCCTCACGCAGATGGGCGAAACCATGCGCAGCGTGATGGACGCGGCCGGTTCGGTGAACGCCAAGCTGGCGATCCTCAACGAGAAGGCGCTCAACATCAACCAGGTGGTGGCCACCATCACCAAGGTCGCCGATCAGACCAACCTGCTGTCGCTGAACGCGGCGATCGAGGCCGAGAAGGCCGGCGAATACGGCCGCGGCTTCGCGGTGGTCGCCACCGAAATCCGCCGCCTCGCCGATCAGACCGCCGTGGCCACCTACGACATCGAGCAGACCGTCAAGGAAATCCAGTCGGCGGTGTCGGCCGGCGTGATGGGCATGGACAAATTCTCCGAGGAAGTGCGGCGCGGCATGCTCGACGTGCAGCAGGTCGGCTCGCAACTCTCGCAGATCATCAACGAGGTGCAGACGCTCGCGCCGCGCTTCGTGCTCGTCAACGAGGGCATGCAGACCCAGGCGAGCGGCGCCGAGCAGATCACGCAGGCGCTGTCGCAACTGTCCGAGGCCGCGCAGCAGACGGCCGAATCGCTGCGCCAGTCGTCGCAGGCGATCGACGACCTGACGCTCGTGGCCAGCGGCCTGCGCACCAGCGTGTCGCGCTTCAAGGTCGAGGCGTGAGCGCCGAGGCCCGCCACGCGATGCTGTTCCTGCTGTTCGAACTCGATGGCGCGCGCTACGCGCTCGACGTCAACGACGTCGCCGAAGTGCTGCCGCTCGCCGAAACCAAGGCGATTCCGGGCGCGCCGGCTTGGGTGGCCGGGGTGCTGATCCATCGTGGCGAGCCGCTGCCGGTGATCGACGTGTCGCAACTCGCGCTCGGCCGGCCGGCCGCGCAACTGCGCTCGACGCGGCTGGTGGTGGTGCGCGTGCGCATGCCGCTCGACGGCGATGCCGAGCCCGCGGCGGCCGACGGCGAGCGCCTGCTCGGGCTGCTCGTCGAGCACGCCACGCAAACCCTGCGCTTCGAGCGGGCGGCGTTCCGCGACGGCGGCATCGATACCCCGCACGCGCGCTGGCTCGGCCCGGTGATCGACCATGCCGACGGCGTGGTGCAGTGGGTCGCGGTGCGGCACCTGCTCGGCGCCGAGGCGCGCGCGCTGCTGTTCGCGGCTGCTGCGCACGCCGGCGAGGATGCGCCGTGGCATGGCGTGCCCGGAGAACGCGCATGATCAACGAACTCGAATTGCGTTTCCACGCGTGGCTGCTGCGCGAGACGGGCATCGATCCCGATTCGCTCGGCGCCGATTTCGTCGCGCGCGCGCTGGCCGAACGGATCGGCGTGATGCTCGGCGGCGCGCAAACCGATGCGTTGCTGGTGGCGCAGCGTGCGCGCAACCTGTCGGACGCCGATCTCGACGCCTACTGGAGCCTGCTGATCGGCTCGGCCGAGGAGCAGCGCGCGCTGATCGAGCAGTGCGTGGTGCCCGAAACCTGGTTCTTCCGTGAGCGCGAGGCGTTCGTGACGCTGGCCGCGCAGGCGCTCGAGCGCTTGCGCGCCGAGCCGCTGCAGCCGGTGCGCGTGTTGAGCGCGCCGTGCTCGACCGGCGAGGAGCCGTATTCGGCGGCGATGGCGCTGATCGATGCCGGCATCGAGCCGGCCCGGCTGCGGATCGACGCGCTCGACATCAGCGCCCGCGCGATCGCCCATGCGCGGCGTGGCGAATATGGCCGCAACTCGTTTCGCGGCCACGCGCTCGAATTCCGCGCACGCCATTTCGAGTCGATCGCCGACGGCTGGCGGCTCGACGAGCGGATTCGCGCCTGCGTGCAGTTCCGCCGCGCCAACCTGCTCGAACCGGGCAGCCTTGGCGACACGCGCTACGACTTCATTTTTTGCCGCAACGTGCTGATCTATTTCGACCGCAGTTCGCAGGAGCGCGCGATGCGTGCGCTCGACGCGCGCCTGGCCGACGACGGCCTGCTGTTCGTCGGGCCGGCCGAAACCGGCGTGGTGATGCGCCAGGCCATGAGTTCGGCCCGGATTCCGCTCGCGTTCGCGTTTCGGCGTGCGCGGGAGAGCGAGGGTTTGTCGTTGCTGTCGGGCGGTTTGGTTGAGCGGCCGTC
>NZ_BAAILN010000066.1:168337-173273 GCF_054589155.1 Burkholderia sp. 3C | reverse complement strand
GGCCGCCAAGCCGGCCGGGGACGCGACCGCGCTCTGGCGGCGCGCGCAGCCAGAGCGCGCGGCGAGTCAGGCGGGCCAATCGAGCCCATCGAGCCCATCGGGTCAATCGGGCACCGCGATCGGCACGGCGTTCGCGTCGGGTGCCGCCGGTGTGATCGGCCGGCCGGGGCTGGCGCCCGCTGGCGGTGCGAGCGCAGGCCTCGGTGCCGCCAACCGGCCCACGCCGGCCGGCGCAACCGCCGCGCCGCGCCCGGCCGCCCCTGCCGCGCCCGCCTTTGCCGCCACCGCTTCCCGTGCCGCCACGACCCCCGCCGCCGACCCGCTCGACGCCGCGCGCGCCCTGGCCGATGCGGGCAATTTCGCCGCCGCCGAACGCGCCGTGCTCGACGTGTTGCGCGCCGCCGGCCCGAGCGCGGACGCCTATTACCTGCTCGGCCTGATCGACGACGCGCAGGGGCGGCCCAGCGCCGCCGAGCATTACCGCAAAGCGCTCTATCTGGCGCCCACCCACCGCGAGGCGCTCACGCATCTCGCGACGCTGCTCGACATCGCCGGCGATCACGACGGCGCGCGCTGGCTGAAGGAACGCGCACGCCGTGCCGACGCGCAAGCGGCCGGCCATGCCCAACCGGGAGGACGCGAGCATGCACGACGCCGTTGATTCGACGCACCCGGCGGGGGCGTTCGACGATTGCTGGAACCGCATCGGCGTGCGCGGTGATCAGTCCTGCGAACGATTGGCCGAAGTCGGGCGCTGCCTGAATTGCCCCGTCTACGCGCGCAACGCCGCGCGCCTGCTCGATCGCCCGCTGTCTCGCGACGAGCTGGCCCAGGCCGCGCGGCGCGATGCCGCCGCGCCGTCGCAGCAGGCCCGGCCCGAGGGCGACGCCCAGCAGTCGGTGCTGGCGTTCCGGGTCGGCGACGAATGGCTGGCGTTGCCCACGCCGGTGGTCCGGCAGATCGTCGACGACCGCCCGGTGCATTCGCTGCCCGACCGGCGCAGCCGCGCCGTGCTCGGCATCGTCAACGTGCGCGGCACGCTGCGCATTGCCGTCTCGCTGGCCCGGCTGCTCGAACTCGATGCCTCCGCCGCACCGCGCGCCGTCGACACCGTGCGCTCCACCTTCACGCGGATGCTGGTGGTGGCGCATCGCGGCGAGCCGGTGGTGTTCCCGGTCGACGAAGTGGAGGGCGTGCTGCGTTTCAGCGCGGCCGAGCGCACGCCGCCGCCGGCCACCGTCTCGCGGGCGGGCGTCGCGCTCACCAGCGCGATGTTCGCCTGGCGCGGCGGCATGATCGGTCTGCTCGACGAAGACCGCCTGTTCGATACGCTGTTGCGGAGCCTGCGATGAGCCAAGACGACGATCTGAGCCGGCAATCGCTGCTCGACCTCTATCGCGAGGAAAGCGAGAACCAGACCGAGGCGCTGTCGCGCCAGTTGCTCGCGCTCGAACACGGTGCGCAGGACGCGGCCGCGTTCGAGGCCTGCATGCGCGCCGCGCATTCGCTGAAGGGCGCGGCGCGTATCGTCGGCGTGCCGCAGGGCGTGGAGATCGCCGGGCGCATGGAGGATTGCTTCGTGGGCGCGCAGCGCGGCGAGCGCGTGCTCGGCGCGAGCCATATCGATGCGCTGCTGATGGGCGTCGATCTGCTGGTGCGGGTCGGCGATCCGCGCACGGCGGCATCGGTCACGCCGGCCGAGATCGATACGTTCGCCGTGGCGCTGGCCAATGCCGACGAGGCGGGCGGTGCGCCGTTTGCGTCGGCCCCGCCGCCGCCGGTGCCGTCCGTGCTGCCGGGCGGGCCGTTCGATTTCAGCGAACCGCTCGATCCGTACACCTCGCCGGTGCCACCCGACCTGGCCGCGCAATTGCGGCTCGACGCGCCGCTCGTGCCCGATGCGCCTCGCGGCCTCGGCGAGCACGGCGGCCTGTATGCCTCGGAGCCGCCGTTCGAATCGTCGGTGCCGCCCGATCTCGCCGCGCAGTTGCGCTTGAGCGAACCGGTGCCGGCTGCGGCCTCCATCGCACCGTCCGAGCCGCTCCCCGAGCCGTCCACGCCCGAGCCGTACGACACCGGTGACGCCGGCCAGATGCGGCGCGTGCGTGCCGACAGCCTGAACCGGCTGTTGAGCCTGTCGGGCGAATCGCTGGTGGAATCGCGCTGGCTCAAGCCGTTCGCCGATTCGATGCTGCGCATCCGTCGCTCGCAACACGACGCGGCGCGCGCGCTTGATTCGCTCTACGACAAACTGGCGGACGATCTCGACCCGAACCACGAGGCCGCGATCAACGAAGTCCGGCAGATGCTGAACGATCTGCAACGCGCGTTCGCCGCGCGCATCGACGATCTCGACCGCTTCGAGCGGCGCAGCTCGCATATCGCCGAGCAGCTCTACGACGAGGCGCTGCAATGCCGGATGCGGCCGTTCGGCGATGCCACGCGCGCCTACCCGCGCGTGGTGCGCGATCTGGCGCGCTCGCTCGGCAAGCGCGTGCGCTTCTCGATCGTCGGCGAATCGACCCAGGTGGACCGCGACATCCTCGACATGCTCGACGCGCCGCTCGGCCACCTGCTGCGCAACGCGCTCGACCACGGCGTGGAAACCCCCGAGGTGCGCCTCGCGCGCGGCAAGCCGGCTGAGGCCAGCGTCACGCTGGAGGCGCGCCACAGCGCCGGCTCGCTGCTGGTCAGCGTGTCCGACGATGGCCCCGGCGCCGATCTGAGCGCCGTGCGCGCCGCGATCGTGCGGCAGCGGCTGACCGACGAGGCCACCGCCGCGCGCCTGTCGGACGCCGAGGTGCTCGAATTCCTGCTGCTGCCCGGCTTCTCGATGCGCGAGCAGGTGACCGACGTGTCGGGGCGCGGCGTGGGCCTCGACGCCGTGCACGAGATGGTCAAGCGCGTGCGCGGCGCGGTGCGGATCTTCAACGAGCCGGGGCAGGGCATGCGGATGGTGCTGCAACTGCCGCTGACGCTGTCGGTGATCCGCAGCCTGCTGGTCGAGGTCGGCGGCGAGCCGTATGCGTTCCCGCTGGTGCACGTGCGGCGCGCGCTCGAACTCGAACGCAACGGCATCGACGTGCTCGAAGGGCAGCAGCATTTCGCGCTCGACGGGCGGCGCGTGGGGCTGGTCACCGCGCATCAGTTGTTCGATGCCGGCGAGCCCGACGCGGCGAGTTCGCGCACGGCGGTGGTGGTGATCGGCAACGAGCCGGAAACCTACGGCGTGGCGGTCGACCGCTTCCTCGGCGAACGCATGCTGGTGGTGCAGCCGCTCGATCCGCGCCTGCAGAAGATCCGCAACATCGCGGCCGGCGCGCTGCTGGAGAACGGCGATCCGGTGCTGATCGTCGACGTGGAAGACCTGGTGCGCTCGATCGACAAGCTGATTCGCGGCGGCCAGCTCACCAAGATCCGCCGCGATGCCGCGCACACGCTCGCGCAGCGCCGCAAGCACGTGCTGGTGGTGGACGATTCGCTGACGGTGCGCGAACTCGAACGCAAGCTGCTGGAGAAGCGCGGCTACGCCGTGACCATCGCGGTGGACGGCATGGACGGCTGGAACGCGATCCGCGGCGAGAGCTTCGACCTGGTGGTGACCGACATCGACATGCCGCGCATGGATGGCATCGAGCTGGTCACGCTGATCAAGCGCGACCCGGCGTTGAAGGGGGTGCCGGTCATGATCGTGTCGTACAAGGATCGCGACGAGGACCGCCGGCGCGGCCTCGATGCCGGCGCGGATTATTATCTGGCGAAAGGCAGCTTCCACGACGAGGTGCTGCTCGATGCCGTGCACGATCTGATTGGAGACGCCGCCTCATGAAAATCGGAATCGTCAATGATCTGCCCCTCGCGGTGGCGGCGCTGCGCCGCGCCGTCTCGCACCGGCCCGACCACCGCGTGCTGTGGGTGGCCGCCGATGGCGAGCAGGCGGTCGATTTCTGCGGGGCGAACCCGCCCGATCTGATCCTGATGGATCTGGTGATGCCGCGTCTCGATGGTGTGGAGGCGACGCGCCAGATCATGGCGCGCTCGCCGTGCGCGATCCTGATCGTGACGGCCAGCGTGGACGCCAACAAGGCCAGCATCTACGAGGCGATGGGCGCGGGTGCGCTCGACGCGGTCGATACGCCCACGCTCGCGCAGGGCATGCTGGCCGACGCGTCGCAGCCGCTGCTGGCCAAGATCGACCAGATCGGCCGGCTGCTCGCCACGCGCGGGCCGGTGCCGGCGCCGGTGGGCGTGATGGCGCCAGCGTCGGGGGCCACGCCGCTGGTGGCGATCGGCGCCTCGGCGGGCGGGCCGACCGCGCTGGCCGCGCTGCTCAAGCCGTTGCCGGTCGATTTCCCGGCCGCGGTGGTGATCGTCCAGCATGTCGACCAGGCGTTCGCGATCGGCATGGCCGAATGGCTCGACGGCTACACGGCGCTGCCGGTGCGAATCGCCCGGCAGGGCTGCGCACCGCAGCGCGGCGAGGTGCTGCTGGCCGCCACCAACGATCACCTGCACCTGACCGCGCGCGGCCTGCTCGATTACACGCCGCATCCGGCCGAAACGCCTTACCGGCCGTCGGTCGACGTGTTCTTCCAGAGCGTGGTGGACCACTGGCGCGCCGATGCGATCGGCGTGCTGCTGACCGGCATGGGCCGCGACGGCGCGCTCGGCCTCAAGGCGATGCGCAGCAAGGGCTTCTACACGATCGCGCAGGACGCGGCCACCAGCGCCGTCTACGGCATGCCGAAGGCGGCCGCCGCGATCGACGCGGCCACTGCGATCCTGCCGCTCGATCGCATCGCCGAGCGGATCGCGATGCAGTTGCCGCGCGGCGCGCGTGCCGTGACGGGCGCCCGGCAGGACCGCTGACGCGGCGAACGACAGAACGAGGCAACAGCGCCACGCAGCAACCGCGCGGCAGTCGGCAACAGATTCG
>NZ_BAAILN010000066.1:155319-168196 GCF_054589155.1 Burkholderia sp. 3C | reverse complement strand
ACGGGGCGATGCGGAGCAGATCCGCATCGCCCCGCCTTTTTCAGCCGCACGGAAGCCGCCGCGCGCCGCCGATCGGGTCGGCGCAGCCGGCCGCCGCGGCGCATGAACGGAACCCGACCCGATGAACGAAGCCGCCAACGAGCCGCGCCCCGCGCCTGCCGACGAGCAGGCGCTGAAGACGCACACCGACCGCCGCCAGTTGCACCAGATCATCGCCGGCCTGACCGAGGGCGTGATCCTGGTCGAGCCGGATCAACGCATCGTGTGGGCCAACGAGGCCGCGCTCGCGATGCACGGCGTGGCCACGCTGGCCGAGCTGGGCGCGGACGTGACCGAGTACCGCGAGCGCTTCCGGCTGCGCGACACCAATCACGATCCGGTGCGCCAGGGCCAGTATCCGATCGATCGCGTGATCAGCGGCGAGCAGTTCAGCGACGTGACGGTCGAGGTCGAATCGGCCGACGACGATTCGCTGCGCTGGGTGCACCGGATCCGCAGCCTGGTGCTGACCAACGCGGCCGGCGAGCCCGATTGCCTCGCGCTGGTGCTGCACGACGCGACCGAATGGGCCAGCGCCGAGCAGCGTTTCGAGCGCACCTTCAACGCCAATCCCGCGCCCGCCGCGATCTGCCGCCTCAGCGATTTCCGTTACGTGAAGGTCAACCAGGGCTTTCTCGACATGATCGGCCACCCGCTCGACGACGTGATCGGCCGCTCGGTCTACGAACTCGACGTGTTCGACCGCGCCGAGCGCCGCGAGCTGGCGATCGAGCGGCTCGGCGACGGCATGACGATCCCGCCGATGGAGGCGCTGCTGCGGCGCGCCGACGGCGGCGACCACGCGGTGATCGTGGCGGGCCAGCCGATCGACATGGGCGAGGACGCCTGCATGCTGTTCACGTTCACCGATCTGCAGCCGCGCAAGCTGGCCGAGATCGCGCTGCGCGAGAGCGAGGAGCGCTTCGCCAAGGCGTTCCGGATGGCGCCGGTGGCGATGGCGATGCTGACCGCCGGGCGCTTCGAGCTGCTCGACTGCAACGACGCGTTCGTGGCGATGACGGGCCACGCGCAGGCCGACCTGCTGGGCCGTTCGGCCGACGAGCTGGGCCTGTGGGCCGAGCCGGGCGCGCAGCGCGAGATCGCCGATGCGCTGGCGCGCGACGGCATGGTGCGCATGCACGACGTGCGCGTGTCGACCCAGGACGGCGACGTGCGCGACTGCGTGGTGTCGGCCGACGCCGTGGCGATCCACGCGCAGGATTGCCTGCTGCTCGCGCTGCTCGACATCAGCGATCGCAAGCGTACCGAGATGGAGCTGATCCAGGCGATCGAGACGGCCATGCAGGATGCGTCGTGGTTCAGCCGCACGCTGATCGAAAAGCTCGCCAACGTGCGCCGCGCCAAGGCGCCCGACGCGGGCGGGCAGTTGTCCGATCTGACCTCGCGCGAGCGCGACGTGTTCGACCTGCTGTGCCACGGGCTGCCCGACAAGGAGATCGCGAACCGGCTCGGGCTCGCGCCGAACACGGTGCGCAATCACGTCTCGACCATCTACAACAAGCTCGATGTGCACAGTCGCGGCGAGGCGATCGTGTGGGCGCGCGAGCGCGGCATCGTCGGCGCGGCCGAGCCGGCTCCGGCAGCCGGTGCGCTCGATGCGTCGGGGGCGGCGGCGCCGGGCGGTTCGGTGGCTTCGGCCCGGGCCGGCCGCGCGGCCCGCAAGCGGCCTGCGGCCTGAGTGCGGGGCGGTTTCGGCCGGGTTTCGGCTGACGATTCGTCTCGGCCGGGCCGGTACGAATGCACTAGCGGCCCTGGCCCATCTGCACCTGCCGGGGCGGCGCGGCAGCCGCGAAGATGAGGGTTCCCGGCGCGCGGCCACGGCAGCGCGCCGGTTCCGATGATTCCCTCAAGGAGGCAACCATGGACAAGAATCGCATCGACGGCAAGCTCAAGCAGGTCAAGGGTTCGGTGAAGGAAGCGCTCGGCAAGGTGACGGGCGATCGCAGGACCGAAGCGGAAGGCGTCGCCGAAAAGACCGAAGGCAAGTTGCAGGAAAAGGCGGGTCAAACCGCTGACGCGATCCGCAAGCACACGAATCTGCACTGACGCATCCGCGTCGTCCCGCAGTAACGAAACGGCCCCGCCTCGCGATGGTTTGCGAGGCGGGGCCGTTTTGATTGGCGCGGATATGGCCATGCATGCCGAATCGGGTCGCGAAGGTAAGCATTCCGAAAGTCGGCTCGCGTAGAATCTTCGCTTGCCGGAGATGGCATGCCTCCGTTCCCAACCGCCGGTCAGCCGGTTGATGATGCCTACGGATTCCTGGGTACAGGAGGTCGTAGGCCTTCTTGAGCACAAGCGGCGTCCTGTCGCCCGGGTTTGATGTCCTGTCGAACCTGAACCCCATGAAAGCATTCGAATCCGTCGAGCAGTTCGCCATGTTGCGCGCGCTCGGCCGCTGGATCGCGCTGTCGGCCCTCGTTGGCGGGCTCGCGGGCAGCGCATCCGCGTTGTTCCTCGCCCTGCTCGATCTCGCCACCGGCACCCGGCTCGCGCATCCCTGGCTCATCTGGCTGCTGCCGGCCGCCGGCTTCGTGACCGGCTGGATCTACCTGCGCATCGGCAGCAGCGTCGAGGCCGGCAACAACCTGTTGATCGACGAGATCCACGATCCGGCGCGCGCGGTGCCCACCCGCATGGCGCCGCTGGTGATGCTCGCCACCGTCGTCACGCATCTGTTCGGCGGCTCGGCGGGGCGCGAAGGCACCGCCGTGCAGATGGGCGGCGCGCTGGCCGATCGCGTCGCGCGCGTGCTGCGGGTGGACGCCGACACGCGGCGCATCCTGCTGATGGCGGGGATCGCGGCGGGCTTCTCGTCGGTTTTCGGCACGCCGCTGGCGGGCGCGGTGTTCGGGCTGGAGGTGCTGGCGATCGGCCGCTTGCGCTACGACGCGCTGTTCCCGTGCCTTGCGGCGGCGGTGGTGGCCGATGCCGTGTGCCATCTGTGGGGGATTCGTCATCCGGTGTATCCGGTGCCGTTCGTGCCGGCCGTCGGCATCGCGACGGCGGCTTCGGCGATCGTCGCCGGCATCGCGTTCGGCGTGGTCGGCATGCTGTTCGCCGATGCGACGCACGCGCTCGGCGCGCGCTTCAAGCGCTGGATTCCGTACGGCCCGCTGCGGCCGGTGCTGGGCGGCGCGATCGTCGCGCTGGCCGGCGTGGGGCTGGCCGTGCCGCAGTATCTCGGCCTCGGTATCCCGACCATCGAGGCCGCGTTTCGCGGGCCGCTGCCGGTGCAGGATTTCGCCGGCAAGTTCGCGTTCACGGTGGTGACGCTGGCGTCGGGCTTCAAGGGCGGCGAGGTCACGCCGCTGTTCTATATCGGCGCGACGCTCGGCAACGCGCTGTCGCATCTGCTGGCCCTGCCGTTGCCGGTGCTGGCGGGGCTTGGCTTCGTCGCGGTGTTCGCGGGCGCGGCCAATACGCCGATCGCCTCGACGATCATGGCGGTCGAATTGTTCGGCGCGCCGATCGGCGTGTTCGCGGCGCTGGCCTGCGTGGTGGCGTATCTGTTTTCGGGGCACACCGGTATTTACCGCGCGCAGCGGATCGGCCACGCCAAGCATCCGTGGCTCAGTGCGGGCGGGCGGTTGGCCGATCTGGCGTTGCAGCGCGCGAGCGCGAAGCCGGAGGCGGGCGGGAAGGGGTGAGCGAGCGGGGCGGGGCGCGTCGGCCTTGCCCGCGTGACGGGCTGCGCCACTGCCAGGGCGGTATCGTTCTGGGGCTGCATCAGGAAATGGCGGATCGGCCGATGCCGAATCACCCGATGCGCCGCGCCGCCGCATCCTCGCCCGTGGCCGGCAGCACACGCCACGCTACCCACGCGAGCGCGCCGAGCGCCGGAAACACCAGCACGCTGCCTTCCGGCCCGACCGTGCCGCCGCTCCACCACACCGGGCCGATCGCATGGCTCTCGAACAGGCTGACGTTCGGGAGCAGGCCGCTGGTGGGCGCGCCGAACAGGAACGATTCGGACCAATCCCAGCCGGCGTGCATGCCGAACGCCCACCACAGCGAACCGGTGCGCCAGATCGCGAGGCAGGCCACGAACCCGTAGATCACGACGGGTACGATCCCTGCCATGTTCTCGCCATGATTGAACATGTGCGACAGCCCGAACGCGACCGAGGTCAGCACGGCGGCGGCCGACGGATGCAGGCCGCGCGCGAGACGGAAGAACAGATAGCCACGGAACGCCAGTTCCTCGGCCGCCGCCACCACGGCGAACGCCAGCGCCCACACCAGCCCGGCTTCGAGCGCGGACAGCGGGCTCATGCCCGAATAGACGAGCGTGGCGCCGCCGGTCGAGGCCAGCAGCGTCATGATGACGGCCACGGCGACCAGCCCGCAGGCGCTGCCGAGCAGCAGGTGCCGCAGCCGCTGCGGCGCGCGCAGGCCGATGTCGAGCCACGAGCGGCGGTCGATGCGGCCCATCGCGCGGGTGGCGATCAGCACCGCCGCGCACATCGCCAGCTCGAACGCGAATTGCTGGCCGGCGGTCAGTTCGCCTTCCGCCCGGAACGGCAGGTCGAGGCCGCGCGCGGCGCCATCCACGCCGAGCATCAGCACGGCGACGATCGCGGCATACAGCAGCGCGGCCCAGCCCGCGCGCAGCCCCTGCGGGCCGAACCACAGGTGTCGGAAGCGGAACGGCGGGATGGCGCTGGGTCGGTCGGCGTGCATCACGTCTTTCACCGGTAATAACCTTGTCTTTGGAATGAAATGCTGGCGGAAATCGATTCGCGTGTAGGCTTTTTGAAGGCATTTCATTGCGAATCGGCGAGTATTCATGATTATGTGGATTATCTGCGCCGCTGGGTGTGGTGCGCCGCAAATCAAACCGAATTTGCGCTGCGTCGTATCGTCCTTGCGACGCATGACTTGCACATGTATCGATAAAACTTTAGGCGATGCGGCGGCCCGCGGCCAGTGCAATGACACGCCCGGGCAAGGCTTCGGAATGATTTTTCGGGATATTTATAAAATCGAAAGCGAGATGAAACTGAATGGCAAGCTAATGGCGTGGTCTTGTATAAAATGCGTGCATTATTGTCGGCGCAGTGTGCAGATTTGATTATTGTTTTGATCGGTGCATGGCGTCGTGCCGTGGAAAGACAATCGAAAGCCGAATCGTGAAATATGGCAATCCGTATCAAAAATATTCCGCACCAGAAAAAACGGGGCGGTGGATCGCGTCCGCCGCCCCGTTGCTTCGTGATCCGCCGCGCGGCTTACGACGTGCCGAACGCCGTGCCTTGCAGTTGGCTTGCGTCGTCGGGCCGCCGCGCGTCTGCCTTGCCGGCCGAATCGAGCGAATCGAGCGCCTCGATGCCGTAGCCGCCCGTCTGCTCGATCAGCCCCTTGGCGAGTTCGAGCGCCTGCCGCTCGAACAGCCGCCGGTAAACCCCGCCTTCGAGCCGGATCAGCGCGTCGTGATCGCCTTCCTCGATCACCTGGCCGCGTTCGAGCACCAGCAGGCGATCGAGCGCGCGCACCGTGGACAACCGATGCGCCACCACCAGCGTGGTGCGGCCCACCATCAGCCGTTCCATCGCCTGCTGGATCAGCAGCTCGCTCTCGCTGTCGAGGCTCGAGGTGGCTTCGTCGAGAATCAGGATCGGCGCGTCGGCCAGGAACGCGCGCGCGATCGCCACGCGCTGCCGTTCGCCGCCCGAGAGCTTCACGCCGCGCTCGCCCACCAGCGTGTCATAGCCTTCCGGCAGCTCGCTGATGAAGCCGTGCGCGCTGGCCTGCATGGCCGCGCGCACGATCTCCTCGCGGCTCGCGCCGGGCCGCGCATAGGCGATGTTGTCGGCCAGCGAGCGGTGGAACAGCACCGGCTCCTGCTGCACGATCGCGATATGGCTGCGCAGCGATTGCTGCGTGACCTGCGCGATGTCCTGCCCGTCGATCAGGATGCGGCCGCCCTCGATGTCGTAGAGCCGCTGGATCAGCTTGATGAACGAGGTCTTGCCCGAGCCGGAATGGCCGACCAGGCCGATCCGCTCGCCCGGCGCGATGCGCAGCGAGAAATCCGTGTAGAGCGGCGCCTGGCGCGGCCCGTAGCGGAACGTCACGCGATCGAAGCGGATCTCGCCCTTGCCGATCGCGATCGGCCGCGCGCCGGGCGCATCCTCGATGCCGAGCGGCTGGCTGTCGAGCGCGACCAGTTCTTCCATGTCGTTGACCGAGCGCTGCAGGTTGCGGATATGCATGCCGATGTCGCGCAGGTAGCCCTGCAGCATGAAGAACATGGTCAGCGCGAACACGATGTCGCCGACGCCCGCGCGATCGTGCGACCACAGCCACAGCGCCGCGCCGAGGATCGCCGCCTGCATCAGCACCAGCAGCGTGCCCTGCACGCCGCCGCTCAGCGTGCCGCGCACCCAGGTGCGGCGCGTGCGCTGCCGCCATTTGCCGATCACGCGGCCGATCCGCGCCTCCTCGCGCGTTTCCGCGCCGAACGCCTTGACCACCGCGTTGCAACCGACCGAATCGGCCATCGCGCCGCCGAGCCGCGTATCCCAGAAGTTGCCGAGCCGCGCGGCCGGCGCGGTCACGCCGAGCGACAGCGCCACGGTGATCGCGATGTACAGCACCGAGCCCGCGCCCACCACCAGCCCCATCACGGGCCAATGCCAGCCGAGCAGCAGCGTCGCGCCGCCGAGCATCACCACCGACGGCAACAGCGCCAGCAGCAGCGTGTCGTTGAGCAGGTCGAGCGCCCACATGCCGCGCGTGATCTTGCGCACGGTCGAGCCGGCGAAGCTGTTCGCATGCCAGTCGGTCGAGAAGCGCTGCACGCGATGGAACGCGCCGGCCGAGATCTCGCTCATCATGCGCAGCGTCAGCGTGATGACGTTCATGAACATCGCCTGGCGCAGCACCGTGACGGCCACGCCGATCACCAGCAGCACGCCGAACGCGTGCAGCGCCGCGTTCCAGGCCGCGGCGCGATCGTGCAGGCCGAGCGTGACGGCGTCGACCAGGCGGCCGGCGAACATCGGGGTGAGCACGTCGCCGAGCGCGGACAGCAGCGCGCAGCCGGCGACGGCGACGGCGCGCGCCGGTTGGCGGCGCCAGTGACGGAAGGTGAAGCCGAGCACGTCGTTGAACGGACGGCTACCGTGACGATCGGTGTGTTGGATCATGGGTCGTGGCCTGGTGGGCATGGTGCGCGCCAGGACTTGTCGGTGGTCGATGAATCGGCGAAACGACGGGCCGTCGGGGCCACCGCGGCATCGTGACGATGCATGCGTGGCGGTGGCGCGACAACCGCAGCGAGCGGAGCGCGCCGGTGAAGCAGATCAATGACGAAAGACGGCCGGGAAGTACAGCGGGCGGAAGGGCCTCGGAAGCCCGCCGCGGGGGGCACGAAGCTAGTTCGCGCCTTGCGGCATGACGTCCGGGAAGCCGCAGTGTGATGGCTTGTGACGCATCGTTTGACCTCCCTTGAACGTAAGCGATGGAGCGTGGATGAGGGCGAGGCGGCGGGCGCCGCATCACCGTCGGGCGAAAACCCGCCCGATTACGGGATTGTAATCGCGCCCGGGAGGTAATGCCAAGCTGTTGCCGAATCGACACGGCAACGGCCGCCATGTCGCATGTCCCGCTCGTCGTGTATGGGACAATCCGGCCCTCGATTCCCGTCCCCACCGCAACCGCAACTGACGCACATCACGATGAGCACCATCCAGCAAGGCATCCTGTCGCCGCTGCCGCCGGCCAACCGTTACCTGTCGCTCCAGATCGCCGACCCCGCCGACGTGCCGCGCGCGCTGGCCGCGCTGCGCGACGCCACCGACGCGGCGCGCACGGTGGTGGGCGTCGGCCCGTCGCTCGTGCAGGCACTCGACCGCAAGATCGACGGCCTGAAGCCGTTCCCCGACTTGTCGAAGCCGGGCGCGCCGGTGCCGTCCACGCAGGTCGCGCTGTGGGTGTGGCTGCGCGGCGACGATCACGGCGAGATCACGCTGCGCTCGCGCGCGATCGAGACGCTGCTGGCGCCGGCCTTCGTGCTCGACAGCGCCGCCAACGCGTTCCGCTACGCCGACGATCGCGACCTGTCCGGTTACGAGGACGGCACCGAAAACCCCAAGGGCGACGAGGCGGTGGAGACCGCGTTCGTGACCGGCAAGGGCGCGGGCCTCGACGGCGCGAGCTTCGTCGCGGTGCAGCAGTGGGTGCACGATTTCCCGGCGATGAACGCGATCGAGGGCGACGAGATGGATCGCATCGTCGGCCGCCGCAAGTCGGACAACGAGGAGCTGGAGGATGCGCCGGCCTATGCGCACGTGAAGCGCACCGAGCAGGAGAGCTTCACGCCCGAGGCCAAGGTGCTGCGCCGCTCCGCGCCGTGGGCCGACGAGCGCCGCGCGGGCCTCTATTTCGTGGCGTTCGGCCATTCGTTCCGCGCGTTCGAGGTGCAGATGCGCCGCATGGTCGGTGCGACCGACGGCGTGCTCGACGGCCTGTTCCGCTTCACGCAGCCGGTGACGGGCGCGTTCTTCTGGTGCCCGCCGGCCTCGGCCGACGATCGGCTCGACCTGTCGGCGCTCGGGATCTGAGCGGAACCGATTCAAGCGCGCCAGCAAAAACCGCGCCCCGGCCAGTGACGGCCGGGGCGCGGTTTTTTCATGGGCGCGGCGTTGTGCGTGACGGTTGCGGCGGCTTCAGCGCACCGTGGTGTCGATGCGCGTGCCGCGCTTGATGAACAGCGTAACCGGCGTTTTCTCGGCGATTTCGCCGAGCCGCGTGCGTTGCGCGTCGTCGAGTTCGCCGTCGAGCGTGATGGTGCGGCGCACGTATTGCGTGCCGTCGTGATCCGCGTGCAGCTCGGCGTGGACGTGCAGCTTGACCGCCGGCCATTCCTTGCGCTGCATGTACATGCGCAGCGTGGCCGCGGTGCATTGGCAGAGGCTCGCGAGCAGCAGCTCGAACGGCGCGGGGCCGACGCCGCGGCCGCCCTCGCGCTCGGCTTCGTCGCCCTGGAAGCGATGGGCGCCGGCCTGGATGTCGACGACGTAATTCGGGGCATCGGCAGCCAGTTCGGCTGCGGCGTGGATCAGGGGCATGAGGTTCCTCGGCGAGTGGGGCGTGTCGACAGCATAAACGGGTTGCGTGCCGCTCGTTGTTAAGCGAAGTGTCGAACCAGCGTGCCGCGCGCTCAGGCGTTGGCGATCGTCGGCGCCTCGCCGCCGCCCAGCGCGGCGGCGCGCACGATCGTCGCGACCCGTTCGCGAAACCAGCGGTGCGCGCCATCGGCATCGCGCGATTCGTGCCAGTACGCGTGGATCGCATACGGCTTCACGCGCAGCGGCAGCGGCATCGCCACCACCGGCAGCAGCCCGGTCATTCGCAGTGCGTAGGAACGCGGCAGCGTCAGCAGCAGGTCGCCGGCCGCCGCGATCTGGCAGGCCGCGAAATAGTGCTGGCAGACCAGTTGGATCTGGCGATAGCGGCCATCGGCGGCCAGCAGCACATCGAGCGAGTTCGGCTCGCCGAGCGGCGAGACGGTCACGTGGCGCGCGGCGAAGTAATCGGCGCGGCGCAGCGGCCCCGCGGCGAGCGGATGATCGCGGCGCAGCACCACGCACAGCGCGTCGTCGGCCAGCGTCTCGCGCACCACCTGCGGCCCGGCCGGCACGCGCCGCTCGATCGCCAGATCGAGTTGGCCGCTGGCGATCTCGCGCCCCACCTCGGCCAGCGCCACGCGGCGGCTCACCAGCGTGATGCGCGGCGCCTCGCGCGCGAGCCGTTCGACCAGTTGCGGCAGCGCGATCGATTCGAGCACGTCGCGAATCCCCACCACGAAGCGCTGCTCGACGCTGGCCGGATCGAAATGCGCCTGCACGTGCGCGGCGGCCTGCAGGCCCTTCAGGTGGCGCTGCACGTCGGCGATCACGGCGCGGGTGCGCTCGGTGGGCGTCACGCGATTGCCCTGGCGCACGAACAGCGGATCGCCGAAATGCGCGCGCAGCCGGTTCAGCGCGTGCGTGACGGCCGGCTGGGTCAGATGCAACGCGCGGGCCGCCGCGCTGATGCCGCCGTGCACGTAGATCGCGTCGAGCACGCGGAACAGGTTCAGGTCGAGACGCAGGTCGGAAGTCACGGGCGGGGCGGCGAAAGGCGGGAAGCCAGCATATTACTTTGGCTGATGACCTGCCATGAAGAACATTCATTTCATCGATCGGTGCGATCGGCGTAGGCTGGGCGTCACTTCAAACGGGGGACGATCTCATGGATTTCACGCCGACCGCTCGCAGCCAGGCTCTCGCCGAACGGCTAACGCGCTTCATGCACGACGAGATCGCGCCCGCCGAGGCCCGCTATGCGGCCGAGCTGGCCGGTGGCGCGGATTGGCGGCGCTGGCGGCAGCCGGCCACCATGGAGGCGCTCAAGCGCAAGGCGCGCGAGGCCGGCCTGTGGAACCTGTTCCTGCCCGAAACCGAACTGGGCGGCGCGGGCCTGAGCAACGCCGAATACGCGCCGCTCGCCGAGATCATGGGCCACTCGTTCATCGCGCCCGAGGCGTTCAACTGCAACGCGCCCGACACCGGCAACATGGAAGTGCTGGCGCGCTACGGCACGCCCGAGCAGCAGCGCGCCTGGCTCACGCCGTTGCTGGCCGGCGAGATCCGCTCGGCGTTCTGCATGACCGAGCCCGAGGTGGCCTCGTCGGACGCCACCAACATGCAGGCCACCGCCGTGCAAGACGGCGATGCGTTCGTGCTGAACGGCCGCAAGTGGTGGTCCACCGGCATCGGCCATCCGCATGCGCGCGTCGTGATCTTCATGGGCCTGACCTACCCGGATGCCGAGCCGCATCGCCGCCACACGATGGTGCTGTGCCCGCTCGACGCGCCCGGCGTGACGATCGAGCGGATGCTGCCCGCGTTCCATCATTTCGACGAGCCGTCGGGCCACGGCGAGGTGCGTTTCGACCAGGTGCGCGTGCCGGCCTCGAACGTCATCCTCGGGCCGGGGCGCGGCTTCGAGATCGCGCAGGGCCGGCTCGGGCCGGGCCGCATCCATCACTGCATGCGCGCGCTCGGCGCGGCCGAACGTGCCTTGACGCTGCTGTGCCGCCGCGCCGAGGCGCGCACCGCGTTCGGCAAGCCGCTGGCGGCGCTTGGCGGCAACGCCGACATCGTCGCGAACCTGCGCATCGCCATCGAGCAGGCGCGTCTGCTGACGCTGAAGGCCGCCTGGACCATCGACACGCACGGCGTGAAGGCCGCCTTGAGCCTGATCTCGCAGATCAAGGTGGCGGTGCCGGCCGTCGCGCAACAAGCGGCCGACGCGGCGATCCAGATCCACGGCGGCGCGGGCGTGTCCGACGACGTGCCGCTCGCCGCGCTGTATGCCTATGCGCGCGTGCTGCGGCTGGCCGACGGGCCGGACGAGGTGCATCGCGGCGTGGTGGCGCGGCTCGAATTCAAGCGTCAGGCCCAGGCGCTGGCGGGAGCGGCGGCATGAGCGCGCCGATCGATGCCGCCCGCGAAGTGCGCGACGAGGACCGGCTCGACGCCGTCAAGGTGGACGCGTTCCTCAAGGCGCAGGTGCCGGGCCTGGCCGGCGAGCCTACGATCCGCCAGTTCCACGGCGGCGCGTCGAACCTGACCTACCTGATCGCCTACCCGGGCCGCGAGCTGGTGCTGCGCCGCCCGCCGGCCGGCGCGAAGGCCGGCTCGGCGCACGACATGCTGCGCGAGGCGGCCGTGATGGCCGCGCTGAAGCCCGCCTACCCGTGGGTGCCGGCGATCGTCGCGCGCTGCGACGACCCGGCCGTGACCGGTTCGGAATGCTATGTGATGGAGCGGCTGGCCGGCGTGATCCTGCGCCGCGATCTGCCGCCCGAGTTGGGCCTCGACGCGGCCGGCACGCGCCGGCTCTGCGAGCGCTTCGTCGACCGGCTGATCGAGCTGCATGCGGTGGATGCCACCGCGCCGGCGATCGCCGCGTTCGGCCGTGGCGAGGGCTATGTCGCGCGGCAACTGAGCGGCTGGCGCGAGCGCTGGCAGCGCGCGCTGACCGACGGCACCGATCCGGCCGTCGACGTGACCGGCTGGCTCGACGCGCACCAGCCCGCGCACGACGGCCGGCTCTGCGTGATCCACAACGATTACCGTTTCGACAACGTGGTGCTCGACCCCGACGATCCGCTGCGCATCGTCGGCGTGCTCGACTGGGAGATGGCGACGCTCGGCGACCCGCTGATGGATCTCGGCGGCTCGCTCGCCTACTGGGTGCAGGCCGACGACGACGCACCGTTCCGCGCGATGCGCCGCCAGCCCACCCACGCACCCGGCATGATGACGCGCGACGAGGTGGTGGCCTATTACGGCGCGCGCACCGGCACCGACGTGAGCGGCTTCGCGTTCTACGAGGTGTTCGGGCTGTTCCGGCTGATGGGCATCATCCAGCAGATCTACCGCCGCTACGTGCTCGGGCAGACCACCAACCCGGCGTTCGCCGGCTTCGGCGACGCGGTGCGCTACCTGACGCAGCGCTGCCGCGCGCGCATCGCCGCCGCCGGGGGCGCCGCCGGGGGCGCCGCGCGATGAGCGAGATCGTCCTGATCCGCCATGCGCAGGCCAGCTTCGAGGCGGCCGACTACGATTGCCTGTCGGCGCGCGGCGAGACGCAGGCGGCGCGGCTCGGTGCGTGGATGGCCGCGCGCGGCGCGCAGCCCGCCGCGATCGTGACCGGCACGCTGCGCCGGCACGCACAAACCGCCCTGCATTGCGCGCAGGCGGCCGGCGTCGCACCGCCGCTGCGCGTGCTGCCCGGCCTCGACGAACTCGATTCCGACGAA
>NZ_BAAILN010000066.1:123094-155191 GCF_054589155.1 Burkholderia sp. 3C | reverse complement strand
GGCCGAGCTGGCGCGCGCCGCCGACCCGCGCCGCGCGTTCCAGGCGCTGTTCTCGGGCGCCGTCGCGCGCTGGACTTCGGGCGAGGCCGACGCCGATTACGCGCAACCGTGGCCGGCGTTCCGCACGGCGGTGCTCGACGCGTGGGACACGCTGCTGCGCGAGGCCGAGGCCGGGGCCGCGCACCACGGCGAAACCTGGGTGGTGTCGTCGGGTGGACCGATCGGCGCGATCGTCGCGCATCTGGCCGGCGCGCCGCCGCAGCGCTGCTTCGATTTCGCCTGGCCGCTCGTCAACACCAGCGTGTCGCGCATCCGGGCGGGCCGCAGCGGCGCGCGGCTCATTACCTACAACGCCTGGCCACATCTCGACGCGGCGGCCGACGCCGCGCTCGTCACGCATCGCTGAGTGCCGCCGAGCCAGGCCGCATCCCTTCGTTATCCAGAGGAATCCATCACGATGACCGCACCCGATCTGTTCGATTTGTCCGGCAGGATCGCCCTCGTCAGCGGCGCGAGCCGCGGCATCGGCGAGGAGGCCGCACGCCTGCTCGCCGCCTGCGGCGCGCATGTGATCGTGTCGAGCCGGCGCATCGACGATTGCCGCCGCGTGGCCGACGCGATCGTCGCCGACGGCGGCTCGGCCGAGCCGGCCGCCTGCCATATCGGCGAGCCCGAGCAGATCGAGGCGCTCTACGCCGCGCTCGACGCGAGGCATGGCCGGCTCGACATCCTCGTCAACAACGCTGCCGCGAACCCGTATTACGGCCCGATCGTCGACACCGGGCTCGACGCGTTCCAGAAGACCGTCGACGTCAACATTCGCGGCTACTTCTTCATGTCGACGCACGGCGCGCGCCGGATGGCCGCGAACGGCGGCGGCGCGATCGTCAACGTCGCGTCGGTGAACGGCGTGATTCCGGGCGACAAGCAGGGCATCTACTCGATCACGAAAGCGGCGGTGATCTCGATGACCAAGGCGTTCGCGGTCGAATGCGCGGCCGACGGCGTGCGCTGCAACGCGCTGCTGCCGGGCCTGACCGACACCAAATTCGCGTCGGCGCTGACGAAGAATCCGGCCGTGCTCGAACAGGTGCTCGCGCATGTGCCGATGCGCCGCGTGGCCGCGCCGTCGGAAATGGCCGGCGCGATCCTGTTTCTCGCCTCGCCGGCGGCGAGCTACACCACGGGCGCGGTGCTCAACGTCGACGGTGGATATCTGTCGGTATAGTGGCGACGCGCGGCGCAGCGGCGCCGTGTGCAACGAATTCGAGGAGCAAGCATGACGACGATCGGAACGCCGCGGCTCGCGGGCAAACATGCCTTCATCACGGGCGCGACGGGCGGGCTGGGCCGCGCGATGGCGGCGCGCATGGCCGAGCACGGCGCGAAGCTGTTCCTGACCGACGTGGCCGCGCAGCAGCCCGCGCTCGAAGCGCTGGTGGCCGAGCTGAACGCGGCGGCCGGCAGCCGCGTGGCGTGGTTCGCCGAGCAGGACGTGCGCGACGACGTGCGCTGGCAGGCGCTGGCCGCCGAAGCGAACACGGCGATGGGCGGCCTGTCGGTGCTGGTCAACAACGCGGGCGTGGGATCGCTGGGCACCGTCGAGCAGATCGAGCAGAAGGAATGGCGGCGCGTGATGGACATCAACGTCGAAAGCATCGTGCTCGGCGTGCGCCATGCGCTGCCGTTCCTGCGCGACAGCCAGCCGGCGTCGATCATCAACGTGTCGTCGGTCGCGGCCTTCAAGCACGAACCGGAATACACGGCCTACAACGCGTCGAAGGCGGCGGTGGCTTCGTTGACCAAATCGATCGCCGTCGATTGCGCGCGCAAGCAGACCGGCGTGCGCTGCAATTCGCTGCATCCGTCGTTCATCCGCACCGGCATCGTCGAGCCGTTCTTTCAGCAGCTCGGCGAGAACGCGGCCACCCGCAAGCTCGCGCGCGGCGTGCCGATGGGCCGGCTCGGCGAACCGGACGACGTGGCCTGGGCCGCGATCTATCTCGCGTCCGACGAGAGCCGCTACGTGACCGGCGCCGAACTCGTGATCGACGGCGGGCTGTGCGCGATGTGAGCGCGCGGCCGGCCCGATCCGCCGCTTTTCCCCTTATCGAGGAGACACCATGCCTGATACCGTCAACCGTCAGTTGCGCCTGAAGGCGCGCCCCGAAGCGCGCGTCGGCGCCGAACATTTCTCGCTCGTCGAGACGCCGCTGCCTGATCTTCAGGATGGCGAACTGTTGGTGCGCGTGCTGTATCTGTCGATGGACCCGACCAACCGCGTGTGGATGAGCGACATCCCGCAATACCTGCCGCCGGTGGCGATCGGCGAAACCATGCGCGCGCTCGGCATCGGCCGCGTGGTGGCCTCGCGCGCGGAGAAGTTCGCCGTGGGCGACCTGGTGCAGGGCCTGGTGGGCTGGCAGGACTATGCGCATGTGACGGCCGAGGACGCGCCGAAGCTGCTCAAGCTGCCCGAGCTCGGGTTGCCGCTGCCGACGCTGCTCGGCGCTTGCGGCATGAGCGGGCTGACGGCCTATTACGGGCTGACCGACATCGCGCCGGTGCAGCCGGGCGAGACGCTGGTGGTGTCGGCGGCGGCCGGCTCGGTCGGCTCGATCGCGGGGCAGATCGGCAAGATCCACGGCGCGCGCGTGGTCGGCATCGCAGGCGGCCCCGACAAGTGCCGCTACCTGACCGACACGCTCGGCTTCGACGCGGCCGTCGACTACAAGGCGCCCGACTGGAAGCAGGCGCTGAAGGCGGCCACGCCCGACGGCGTGCACGTCGACTTCGAGAACGTGGGCGGCGAGGTGATGCGCGCGGTGCTGTCGCGCATGGTGATCGGCGGGCGCGTGGCGATGTGCGGGGTGATCTCGAACTACAACAGCCAGGGCCGCGCCGGCGACGATTTCGGCGTGGTGATCTCGAAGCGGCTGACGATGCGCGGCTTCCTGATCCTCGATTACCGCAAGAACCGCGAAGCCGTGCAGCAACTGGCCGGCTGGTTGCGCGACGGGCGCATCAAGGCCGAGGAAACCGTGGCCGACGGGCTGGAGAACGCGCCGGACGTGCTGAACCGCCTGTTCGACGGCAGCCATCGCGGCAAGCTCGTGCTGCGCGTGGCGGCCGACGCCTGAGCGCAAAAAAAAGCCACGGATCGCTCCGTGGCTCGCAATGTTCCAGTCTAGAGGGGGAGTCCGACTGGAGTCTGGCCGCCTCTGACCACCTGGAACCGGGGTTGCCGGAAGGCGATCGCGAGACAGTTCCCATTGTTCTGGTGCGGTGCCGCAGAGTCAATTTCGGGCGATTAAGCGCGATTAAAGACGCTTACGAAGTCTTGCCCATCATCCGCTTTCACCGGCTTTCATCCTGCTTGGGCGCATGCGCGGTGCCCCAAGGCGTCTGCCGTCGCCGGCCATGATCGGCACGTGGCGCTTCGCAACGAAGCGCGGACACGCCATTTCCCTGCCTGACAAAACCTCTCCGCAGATTCTTTCGGCTGCCGTGCTTGTTGTTACAAACTGAAATGATATAACATATCCCAATCAGTTTGTTTTCAACTTGATTTCGACCCCGCGCGTGCCGCCCGGCCGGGTCGCGTGGAGGTCGTCGATTCGTGACGGCTCATTGCGCGGCCGAAATGATACGTTATAACGTGACGTATTGATGGGTGATACCGCGGTGTCGGCTCGGGTTCAGCCTCCATTTCACTACACCACCACCGTTCACCATGCGCGACTCCGTCCGTTCCCGTTCCCTGTCCGCCGCGCGCGGGCTGCCGCCCCTGACCCTGATGTTCGTCGCCAGCCTGGCCTATGCGCAGTCGGCGGCCACCTCCGCCCCAGCCGTTGCCACGCCTACGCCGGCGCTTTCGCTGAACCCGGTGTTCGTCACCGCGAACCCGACCGGCGACACCGAGCTGATCTCGCCGACCGCCTCGATCGGTGGCGACGCACTCGCGCTGCGTCGCGCCGATTCGCTCGGCGGCTCGCTCGACGGCCTGCCTGGCGTGTCGACCACCACCTACGGGCCGCTGGTCGGCCGCCCGATCATCCGCGGCATGGACGGCGACCGCATTCGCCTGCTGCGCAACGGCGTGGCCGCGTTCGACGCGTCGTCGCTGTCGTACGACCACGCGGTGCCGCAGGACCCGCTGACGGTCGAGCGCGTCGAGATCGTGCGCGGGCCGGCCGCGCTGCTGTACGGCGGCAACGCGGTCGGCGGCGTGGTCAACAGCATCGACAACCGGATTCCGCGCGAGGCGATCAAGGGCGTGTCGGGCGCGGTCGACGCCAGCTATGGCGGCGCGAACAACGCACGCGCCGGGGCCGCGATGGTGGAGGGCGGCAACGGCCGCTTCGCGTTTCACGTGGATGCGTTCGATCGCGAAACCAGCAAGCTGCGGATTCCCGGCTACGCGCATTCGGATCGCCAACGCGTGCTCGACGGCCCCGACGCCGAGCAGACCTCCGGCAACATCCCCAACAGCGATGGCCGCCAGCATGGCGGCGCCGTGGGCGGCGCCTACACCTGGGCCGACGGCTACGCGGGCCTGTCGTACAGCGGCTTCGAATCGAACTACGGCTCGGTGGCCGAGAGCGACGTGCGCCTGCGCATGCGTCAGCAGCACCTGAGCGCTTCGTCCGAGATCCGCAACATCGCCGGCCCGATCTCGCAACTGAAGTTCGACTTCGGTTATACGGACTACGAACACAAGGAAATCGACAACGGCGAGACCGGCACCACGTTCCGCAACCACGGCTACGAAATGCGCATCGAGGCGCGTCATCGCAAGATCGGCCCGTTCGAGGGCGCGTTCGGCGTGCAGGCCTCGCAGAACACGTTTTCGGCGCTCGGCGAGGAAGCGCTGGTGCCCACCACGCAAACCACCAACGTCGCGCTGTTCGGCCTGGAGGAGTGGCAGGCCACCGAGGCGCTGAAGTTCAGCCTGGGCGGGCGCATCGAGCACATCAAGGTCGATCCGACGCCGGCCGGCAACGAACGCTTCGCCGGCGCGAGCGCGCGCACCTTCAACGCGGGCAGCGTGTCGTTCGGCTCGCTGCTGAAGCTGAACCCGGTGTGGTCGGTGGCCGGCAGCGTGTCGTACACCGAGCGCGCGCCGACCTTCTACGAGCTGTACGCGAACGGCCCGCACGACGCCACCGGCCAGTACCTGATCGGCAACCCCGCCGCGCAGAAGGAGAAGGCGATCTCGACCGACCTCTCGCTGCGCTACGCGAGCGGCCCGAACAAAGGCAGCATCGGCGTGTTCTACACGCGCTTCACGAACTACCTGACCGAGTTCAACACCGGCCGCCTGGTCGACGACGACGGCGAACCGGTCGCCCCCGGCACCGCCGACGCGCTCAGCGAAGCCAATTACCGTGGCGTGCGCGCCGAGTTCTACGGCATCGAGTGGGACAGCAAGTGGCGCGCGTTCCAGAAGGGCGCGCATCGTCTGGATTTCGAACTGAGCGGCGACTACACGCACGCGCGCAACGCCGAGACGGGCGAGCCGCTGCCGCGCATTTCGCCGCTGCGCGCCACGCTGGCCGCCGATTACGGCTATGGCCCGTTCGGCGCACGCGCGCAGCTCACGCATGCCTGGGCGCAGCATCGCGTGCCCGAGAACGATCTGCAGACCGACGGCTACACGTCGCTCGGCCTGGTGCTGACCTACCGCTTCCGGATGGGCGCGACGCACTGGCTGGCCTACGTGCGCGGCGACAACCTGACGAACCAGGACATCCGCTACGCCAGCTCGGTGGTGCGCGACATCGCGCCCGAAGGCGGCCGCAGCGTGATGGTGGGGCTGCGCACGACGTTCTGACGCGCGGCGGAGGCTTTCACACCGGGAAATCAGGCCCGGCCGAGCACGAGCCCGGCCGGGCTTTTTTCATCAGGTGTCCGGAGTTTAGTAAGATGGCACGCGCCGAAAGCGGATCACGGCAGCGGCCGGCATCGATGCGCAATCTCGTGCATCGGCGCCGCGCCAGACTATTCCACTCCGCCTCATATTCCGGGAAGAAACAGACATGACGACACGACTCGCGTTGCGCGCGGGCCTGGCGGCGGCGCTGCTGTGCGCTGCCGCCGTGGCCCACGCCGCGCCGCTTTGCCAGACCCAGACGCAAGGCACGCACAAATCGAAGCTCTGCATCGAGCAGACGCCGTTCAAGCACGACTACTACACGTTGTGGGTGGACGATGCGCCGGTGTTCATGCTGCCCGACGATTACGTCGAGAGCGTCACGCTCACGCACGCGGTGCCCGACGACGACAGCAACGAGTTCCCGCTGTCGAAGCAGGGCACGCGCACCGTGTCGATCACGGGCGGTTGCCGTCCGGTGGACGAAACGCAGGGCAGCGGCAACGATGCGGTGGTTGCCGAAACGGGCCGCACCTGCACGTTCCTCTGGGGCCAGCAGACGGTCGTGAAGGACATGCGCTTCAAATTCGACTGAGCTGGATCGCCGCCGGCGCGATGCCGGCCGATGTGAAAACGGCGCGAGGATGCTCGCGCCGTTTTCGTTTGGGTGAGTCGCGGGAGCGTGAATCAGGGGTTCTGATCGGCGCGCGCGAAGATGTCCCAGGTGGCCATGAACAGCGCCGCGACGAGCGGGCCGATCACGAAGCCGTTGATGCCGAACAGCGCCATGCCGCCGAGCGTCGAGATCAGCACCACCCAGTCGGGCATCTTGGTGTCCTTGCCGACCAGGATCGGGCGCAGCAGGTTGTCCACCAGGCCGATCACGCCCACGCAGAACACCACCAGGATCACGCATTTCCAGATCTGCCCGGTCACGCCGAAATAGATCGCGGCCGGCGCCCACACGAGGCCCGCGCCGATCGCCGGCAGCAATGACAGGAACGCCATCAGCGCGCCCCACAGCAGCACGCCGTCGATGCCGAGAATCCAGAAGATCAAGCCGCCGAGCACGCCCTGCACGAGCGCCACGGCGATGTTGCCCTTCACGGTGGCGCGCACGACCGTGGTGAACTTGGTCAGCAGCAGTTGCTTGTGATCTTCGTCGAGCGGCAGCGCGCGCCGCACGCGGCGGCCGATCTCGCCGCCGTCGCGCAGCAGGAAGAACACGAGGTACAGCATGATGCCGAAGCTGACCACGAACTGGAACGCGTTCTGGCCGATGCTGAAGGCCTGCGTCGCGACGAACTGGCTGATTGCCGCCGCGCCATCGGTCAGCTTCTTCTGCACGCTCGCGATGTCGGTCAGGCCGTAGCTGCGCAGGATGCGCTGAATGGACGCGGGCAGCGCGTGCACGATCTCCTGGAACCAGCCCGTCATGTTCGGCTGCGCGGCCTTGATCTGCTGATAGGCGAGCCCGATTTCCTGCACCAGCGTGCCGGCCACGAAGGTCAGCGGGATGATCACGATCAGCACGATCAGTGACAGCGTGACGAGCGCGGCGAGATTGCGGCGCTTGCCGAAATGCGCGGCGAACCAGCGCTGTACCGGCTGGAACAGGATCGCCAGAATCGTGCCCCAGAAGATCGCGCCGAAGAATGGCACGAGGATCCAGCAGAAGCCGATCGTGACGATGGCCAGCAACAGGTGGAAGAATTTTTGGTGGTCTTTCCCGCTTTCCATGAGGTCGCTCGAACGGCTTGTAATTAGGGTGGACGCGCGCCGGCGGCGCCGACATCCAGTGGTGCCCGGAATGCCGCGAGTATGCCTGCAACTCGCGAGGGCGGGTAGCGTGGCGCCGGGGCTTATCCTGCGCGCAGACAAAAAAACGCCGCGGCGCGAGCCGCGGCGCTTCCCGGCGTGGCGGCCCCGAAGAGCCGGGCGCGCTTACGGGTTGATGCGCGAGACCTTGGTGCCGTTGACCGACAGGTCGCCCATCAGGCCCGCGTTGGTCAGCACGATGGCTTCGACCGGCGACGTGACCGTGTTCGAATCGACCGCACCGTTCGCACCGATCTTCACGACGGCGACCGAGGCGTCGGCGCCGGCCGACCAGCCGTCGGTGCTGCGGAACTTGTCGAGCGCGTCCTGCGTCATGAACAGGAACACCACGGCCTTCGATTGCGCGCCGGCCTGCAGGCCGAACGACAGCGACGAGGTGTTGTAGTAGCCGACCGTGCTGCCGCCCACGCGCAGGGCGCCGTTGCCGGTCTGTGCGCCAACGATGAAGCCGGCTTGCAGCACGCTCGGGAACACGAGCACGCCGCGCGACTTCGCCACCAGCTCACGCGAGCCCGGCACCGTCGAATACAGGCGCGAGAGCGTCGCGTCGACGCTCGAATTGATCGCCTGACGCTTCGACGAATTGGCCGCGGCGCTTTGCGGCTCGTTCGGCGGCGTGGTCGTGCAGCCTGCCAGGGCGAAACTGCCGACGACGACGGCTGCTGCGGCTTTCATCATGAGTGCTTGACGCATGGTTTTTTCTCCTCGTTGCAAGTTGGATTATGTGCGTGCGGGTAAATCAGATTCGGATCAACGGCGTGCGAGCAGCAGGCCGGCGATGAAGGCGACGCCGGCGACCACGCCAGCCGTCTGCCACGGGTTTTCGTGAACCACTTGCGAGACGCGGTCAGCCTGCTCGCGAGCATGCGAGCGCAGGCGGTACAGGGCGTCTTCGGTGGCGTCGTCGAGGGTGCCGCGCACTTCCTCGAGACGGCTGTTCAGGCGCTTGCGCAGCGATTCGACGTCCGCGTCTTCCTTCTTCAGCAGGTCCTCGAGTTCGCCGACGAGCGAGCGGACGTCGTCTTTCACGTCCGAGTTGAGGTTGTGTGCGTTGTGGCGCGTATCGCGTGCAACACGGCGGCCGGTGCGGCGCAGTTCCGTGATGCCTCGGTCGATTTTGTCTTCGATGCTGTTCGTGAGTGCCATGGTGGTCGTTCTCCTTGAGATCGAGAAAAAAGGGTCGGTGATACGAGACATGCCCGAATCAGATTCGCATTCTCGGCCCAAGTTTCGCAACTCGCGTGCCAGGTCGGTCCCTATCTCTAAAAAGTCCTTTCGGGACAGGGGGTTGCGCAATTGAAACAAAATCTCTTGCTGCTTTCGTAACGGCTTCGGAATTCGGTGAAATTTGCCGATTCTCGCAATGTGCGTGTCGGTAAAAATGGCATGAGCGACCCGGGAGCGACCCTTGCGACACCCCGCAAAGCGTTGCGGGGCTTGCGCTCGGCGGAAATCGGCCGCGAGGCGTTCAAGGCCGCGAAAACCGGCGATTCCGTGCACCGCAGGGCGCTTTTTCTCCCGATTTTGCGATGGCGCCGAAATGCCGTGCGATTGATGCTTTTTTGCACGAAGCGGCGGGGCGGCTTGTAGTTTTTGCCGTTAGCCGCCCGCCAGCCGCCCGACGCCGTGGCGTCAGCCCGGCGTGCCCGATTTGCGTTTTGCGCGCCATGCCGCCAACGCCGCGCCGCCACCGAGCGCGAGCAACAACCAGGCATCGCCCGCACCACCGCCCGTTGCGGGTGAGCCGCCCGGGTTGCCGCTGCTGCTGTCGTCCACCGGCACCGCAGAGTCGGCGAGCGCCAGATCGACCACCACCGGATCGTGATCGGACGAACGATACGCATCGGGCGCGTAGAAGTTCGTGCGCTGTGCGGTGCTCTTGTAGGCGTAGGTGTATTCGAGCGCGATCGGCTCGTCCGCGTTGATGTGCCATTCGTGCACGGCCTTCACGCGCGGCAGCAGCGCGGCCGACGCGAGTGCGTGATCGAGATAGCCCGTTTCGCCGCTGTACACATAGCTGTACGCGTTCTCGCCGATGAAGCGCGCCGCGAGGTTCGTATAGCCGCGCGCCTCGAACAGCGCGATCGGGTCTTCCTTCGCGTAGCTGTTCATGTCGCCGATCAGCAGCACGCCCGCGCCTTCCACGTCGGTGGGGTTGCCGGCCAGCCAGTCGGCCAGCAGGCCGGCCGCGCGCAAGCGGGTGGGATTCCAGCAGCTCTGGCCGTCGCCCTGGTCCGCATCGAGGCCGGTGGCGTCGGTGCAGCCCTTCGACTTCAGGTGGTTGACCACCACCGTCACGGGACGTGTGCCGCCGATGCGGCGGAAGGTTTGCGCGAGCGGCTGGCGGTTCTTGTTGTCGATCGCGAGCGTGGCGGCCTTGCCGATCGGCTCGACCGAGCGGCTGTTGTAGAGCAGCGCGACCTTGATCGCGTCGCCGCCGAGCTTGTCGCCGCCGGGATCGACCACGCGCCATTGGTCGCCGAGCCGTGCCGCGAGCTGGCGCACCGCGCTCAGGTCGCCGTAGCCGTTGTTGGCGATTTCCATCAGGCCGATCACGTCCGGCTGCAGTGCCGTGATCGCGCTGACGATCTTCGCTTCCTGGCGCTGGAATTCCGCGTAGGTGGGCGCGCCGCGGTTGTCGGGCGCGTCGAAGCCGGCACCCTGGCCGTTGCCGTTGAAATAGTTGAGCACGTTGAACGAGGCCACACGCACGTCGGCCTGCGCATGGCGCGCGGGTGCCGGGCCGCGTGGGCTGGCCGACGCGTCGAAGGCCGGCACGGCCGCGCCGGGCACCGGTTGCAGGCGCCACGCGCTGTAGCGCATCTCCATCACGCCCTCGACGTTCTCGACCGTGTAGCCGACCCGTATCGGGTTCGCGGCCGACAGGCCCGGCGCCGGATACGGCACGCTGGCCGGGTTCTGCTGGTTCGAGCCGTCGTCGAGGATCAGGCGGTTCAGCGCATTGGCGGCGGCGCGCGCCTTCGCCTCTGCCGGCGCGACCGCGTTGGTGGGCACCGACAGGCGGCCGTTGCTGAGGAGCACGCTGCCGTAGCGGCCCAGTTCGTAGACTTCGCTGACCGTCAGCTTTTGCGGCACGCGCACCAGCATGCCTTCCACCGCCGCGAACGCGGAGGCGTTCGCCACCGGCAGCGTGAGCGTGGCCGGCGTGACGTGCTGGCCGCTCGCGCATACCGCGATCGCGCCTGACAGCGTCAGTTGCGTCTGCCCATATTTTTCCTCGACCTTGCCGGTCAGGTGAACCAGATCGCCGGCGGTGGCGCGCAGCTTCGGCGCGTAGACGAACAGGCCTTCCGACACGCCGGGCTGGTTGACGCGCTGTGCATCGGCCTGCTGGACGAAGAAGCCGCCGAAGCCATCCGCGCCGCCGTAATCGGCGGTGACCACGGCCTCGATCGAGACGGTTTGCAGGTTCAACGGCGACGGCGCGACGTTGCCCTGGATCTCGGCAATCGGTGTGGCGGCACCGCCGCAACCGGCGCTGACGACGGCGGCGTGCGCGGGAAGCGCCGCCACCGCAGCGGCCAGCGACACGAGAACGAAACGCGGAATGGCTAGGTTCATGGCAGTTTTCGTCGTTGAAGGAATTAGTAAGATTACGGACGAATATTGACAGTGAAATGTAATGAACAGACGAAACCTGGCCATCCGGCCAGGGTGTGCCGGCTGCCGCGCGCGGGTACGCTGGCGTCATGGGTCGGGGAGCTATCGATGCAAGGAACAACGGGATGACGGCGCACCGGGCCGGCTGGTGCGTGGCGGCGCTGGCGCTGGTGGCCGTGCAGGCGTTGCCGGCCGCGTGGCGCGACGCGCTTGCGTTCGATCGCGCCGCGCTGCGCGACGGGCAGCTCTGGCGGCTCGTCAGCGCGCATTGCGTGCATCTGGGCTGGCGGCACGCGGCGCTGAACCTGGCGTGCCTGGCGGTATGCGCGCCGCTCGTGGCGCGGCGGCACCGCGCCGGCCCGGTGCTGGTCGGGCTGGCGGCGCTCACGGGCGGCCTGTTGTGGGCCTTTGCGCCCGGTGTCGAGCGTTACGTCGGGCTGTCGGGCGTGATCTACGCGCTCGCGGTGCTCGGGCTCGCGCCGCTGGCGCGGCGCGGTTGGCTCGGGCGCGGGCTGCTGGCCGCGCTGTTCGTGCGCGTCGGCTGGCAGCTCGCGGCCGGCGCGCCGCCGGGCGAGGCCGTCTGGCTCGGCGGCCCGGTGGCCGCCGAAGGGCATCTGGCCGGCCTCGCGGCAGGCCTGCTGTGGCTCGGCGGGGCGGCGGTCGTGACAAGCCGGCGCGGCGGTGGGCCGGGGCAGGGTGGATCGTTGGAGCCGTTCGAGCCGCTGCCGGGCGTCGATGGACGCTCGTCAGCCGCGCGCTCAGAATGAGTGGCATTGTTCTTGCCGTTGTCTTCGACGCTGTTTCGTCGTCACCGTTGTTCGATTACCGGAGAGGAATATGGCTTTTGTGCTTCTGATTGCCGAACCCGTGGGCCAGCGCGCCCAACGCACGCAGGACGAGGGCCGCGCGCTGTACGAGCGGATGCTGCGCTTCGCCGGCGATCTGCAATCGCGCGGTGTGCTGCGCGTGGCCGAATCGCTGGTGTCCGAGGAGAAGGCCACGCGCGTGCAGATCCGCAACGGCGAGTCGCGCGTCGTCGACGGGCCGTATGCCGAGGCCAAGGAAATGATCGGCGGCTTCTTCCTGCTCGATGTCGCGACCGAGGGCGAGGCCGTGGCGATCGCCAAGGCGTGCCCGGCCGCCGAGTGGTGCACGGTCGAGGTTCGCGAGGTCGGGCCGTGCTTTCTTTGATCGCCCCGGCGCTGTAAATCGAGGGCTTGACCGGTCGATCGCCAGATCGATGTCGAAATCGCAGCGTGTCGAACGTCGTCGTGTCAGGAGCCGGCGAACCGCGGCTCCGCCACCGAACCGACGGAGAACGCCATGCGATTCATGATCCTGGTGCGGGCCACGCCCGCCAGCGAGGCCGGTTGCCGGCCCGACGATGCCCTGATGGAGGCGATGGGCGCCTTTCACGACGAGCTGGCGAAGGCCGGCGTGTTGCTCGATGCGGCCGGGCTGCGGCCGACCTCGCACGGCTGGCGCATCGAGCACGAGGGCGGCAAGCGCCGCGTGATCGACGGGCCGTTCGCCGAAACCAAGGAGCTGGTGGCGGGCTACACGCTGATCCAGGTGCGTTCGCGTGACGAGGCGCTCGAATGGACGCGGCGCTTTCCGTCGCCGTTCGGCGCGCTGGAACACGGCACGATCGAGGTCCGGCAACTGTACGAACCGGAGGATTTCGAACCGGGTGGCCTGCTCGGCCCCGAGAAGCTTGCGCACCGGGCTTGAGGGGGCGCCTGCCGTTTTTTGCTGCGCGTTCCACACCGTTTCCCCAAGGGGCCGTGCGGCCCCGCCGATCGAATCAGGAGGCTCACGATGCATCGCCAGATCTACGTCAATCTTCCCGTGCGCGATGTGGCGCGCGCCCGGGCGTTTTATACCGCGCTCGGTTTCACGCCGGTGCCCGAATTCAGCAACGACGATGCCGCGTGCGTGCGGATCGGCGAAACGATCTTCGCGATGCTGCTGTCGCATCCGTTCTTTTCGAGCTTTACCGACAAGGCGATCTGCGACCCGGCCGAGCGTTTGCAAACGCTGCTGTGCCTGTCGTGCGACGGTCGCGAGGAAGTGGATCACCTGGTTGCGGTGGCGGCGCAGTCGGGTGGTGCGGCCACGCGCCCCGCGCAGCAGCAGGGGCCGATGTACGGCGCGGCCTTCGCCGATCCGGACGGGCATGTGTGGGAGCTGGTGTACATGCCGGTGGCCGGGGAGGGCGCGGGAGCCGCCGCGTGAGCGGCACGGCCGCACAGCGCGCGATCGAGGCGGTGTGGCGCATCGAGGCCGCGAAGATCGTCGCGTACCTCGTGCGCATCCTGCGCGACGTCGGCGCGGCCGAGGAGGTCGCCCAGGATGCGCTGGTGGCCGCGCTCGAACACTGGCCCGGCGAGGGCGTGCCCGACAACCCCGGCGCGTGGCTCATGACGGCCGCCAAACGGCGCGCGCTCGACCGGCTGCGGCAGGAAGCGCGGCACGCGCGCAAGCACACGCAGATCGGCCAGGAGCTCGATGCGCTCGACGCGTGGGCGGTGCCGGACGTCGCCGACACGCTGGAGGCCGCGCGCGAGGATGTGATCGGCGACGACCTGCTGCGGCTCGTGTTCATCGCCTGCCATCCGGTGCTGTCGAAGGATGCACGCGTGGCGCTCACGCTGAAGCTGCTCGGCGGGCTGTCGACCGGCGAGATCGCCCGCGCGTTCCTTACCCCCGAGCCGACCGTCGCGCAGCGGATCGTGCGCGCCAAACGCACGCTGGCGGCGGCGCGCGTGCCGTTCGAGGTGCCGCACGAGCGCGAGCGTGCGGCGCGCCTCGGCTCGGTGCTCGAAGTGATCTACCTGATCTTCAACGAAGGCTATTCGGCCACGGCCGGCGACGACTGGATGCGGCCGGCGCTGACCGACGAGGCGATCCGCGTCGGCCGCGTGCTGGCCGAGCTGGCGCCCGGCGACAGCGAGGTGCACGGCCTGCTTGCATTGATGGAACTGCAGGCCTCGCGCATGCATGCGCGCACCGATGCGCAGGGGCGGCCGGTGCTGCTGCCCGAACAGGATCGCGGCCGCTGGGATTCATTGCTGATCCGGCGCGGGCTGGCCGCGCTCGAACGCGCGCAGGCGTTGGGCGGGGGGCGCCGCCCGTACGCCTTGCAAGCCGCACTGGCGGCCTGCCATGCACGGGCGCGCACGGCGGCCGATACCGACTGGGCGCAGATCGTCGCGCTCTACGATGCGTTGGCCGAGGCTGCGCCGTCGCCGGTGGTCGCGCTCAATCGCGCCGTGGCGGTGTCGATGATGGCGGGGCCGGCCGCCGGGCTGGCGCTCGTCGATGCGCTGGCGGACGATCCGGCGCTCGCGCATTACCCGTGGCTGCCGGGCGTGCGGGCCGATCTGCTGGCCCGGCTCGGGCGCCACGAAGCGGCGCGTGCGGCGTTCATGCACGCGGCCGCGCTCACCCACAACGCCCGCGAACGCGCCTTGCTGCTCGAACGCGCCGGCGCGTTGCCGCTCGGCCCCGATTTCCCTCGCGACTGATATTGCGTGTGCGTTGATTGATCCCGGTATTGCCGATTGGTTACTCATGCGTTCATTTCAGTTTCACTGAATCTCAAGTCGAAACGATCGCCTAATAAAAATTCGAAATTAGGGTTTCAGGGTAAGGATAATTCGATCAATAAATAGATAGAATCTGACTCGACCTGAAAAATAACAAACATAGGCGGGAGGCAAATTTCCCGTTTGAGGCACTCGATATAGCGGTTCGCGTATCGAGAAACGCCGGGCGTGGATCGTCGGTTCGGATGGTGCTTGCCTGACAAGGCGGGCGGTGGCGTTGGCGTGGTTTGCCACGCTGGCGTTGCGTTTTCCCGTTGTCGTGTTGCCGTGGTGAATATTCGTTACGCCGTGTCGCCGCGTGTCGCCGCGTGACGGCGCGTGCGCGCCGTTTTCCGGCAGCCGGGCGGCGATCGAATATGGCGATATAGATCGGTGCCATTGGTTTTTTCCGATGATCGATCAGAAACCCAAAAAATCCGTATCCGCTCAAACATGATTGGGGAATAAAGAATGGTCCGCGCTCGCGATCCGCATGAATCTGATGTGCCGAAAATCCTGCCCGCGATGGGCGTATTCCTCGCATTGGTCGGGGCCGGGATCATTCCGGCTCACGCGGCCTGTACGACCGCGGGCAGCAACGTCACGTGCAGCGGCGCGGCCAACCCGCTCGCCCCCAGTTTTTCGAATGGTGCGAGCAACCTGAACGTGACGGTGAATCCGGGCGGCAGCGTGGGCGTGCTGCTGGGTGTGGGCGGCAACGCGATGACGCTGACCGGCAGCAACGACACGTTGACCAACAACGGCCGGATCGATCCCACGCTGCTCGGCACCGGGCTCGGCGTGCTGTCCTCGGGCGTGGTGATGGGCAACGCGTCGGCCAGCACGCAGACGATCACCAACAACGGCTCCATGAACGGCACCACCGGGTTGTCGATCGGCCTGACCGGCATGGCGCTCGCGGTGCAGAACGGTGCGGGCGGCACCACCAACATCACGAATACCGGCACGATGGCCACCAGCGGCATCATCGGCGCCACGTTGCTCGGGCCGGATGCGGGCGTGATCGCGGCCTACGGTGGCGGGCAGGTCAACGTCAACAACTCGGGCACGATCACGGGCCGGGTCGCGCTGGGCAGTTCGGCGGGCGGCAATACGTTCACGAATTCCGGCACCGTGAACGGCAGCGTGTCGATGGGCCAGAACAGCACGAACCAGTTCATTGCCACCACCGATTCGTCGGTCAACGCGGCGGGCGGCACGGGCCTGGCGGTCAATCTCGGGATCGGCGCGGTCACGATCGGCTTCGCGGCAACCGGCACGGTGGATGGCGGCGCGGGCGGCAACAACACGCTGTCGCTGCAGCAGGGCACCTCGGCCACGGGCAGCATCAGCAACAGCGGCTACGTCAACTTCAACCATCTCGACGTGCAGAGCGGCACCTGGACCTTGAGCGGCGCGTCGAGCGTGGCCGATGCCTCGCTCGGCAACGGCGCGACGGCCGTGGTCGACAATGCGGCCTCGCTCGGCACCGGCACGATCAGCTCGAACGGCGGCGCGATCCAGGCGGCCACGCCGGGCTTGACGCTCTCGAACGCGATCGGCCTGAGCGGCAACGGCCTGACCGTGAGCGGCGCGTCGGGGCTCGGCTTGAGCGGCACGATCTCGGGCGGCGGCGCGTTGACCCAGGCGGGTTCCGGCACGCTGACGCTGACCGGCGTGAATACCTACACGGGCGGTACCAAGCTGAATGCGGGCAAGGTGGTGGTCGGCAACAACGCGGCGCTCGGCACCGGCACGGTGACGGTGGGCGGCAACGCGACGCTCGACAGCAGCCAGGCCGTTTCGCTGTCGAACCAGATCGCGGTAAACGCCGGTGCCACGCTCGATCTGGGCGGCAGCAACGCGATGAACCTGGGCGGCGCGATCTCCGGTGCGGGCGGTGTGGCCAAGGACGGCGCGGCCACCGTCACGTTGACGGGCGCGAACACCTACACCGGCGGCACCACCATCAACGCGGGCACGCTGGCGCTGGGCGCGGGCGGCTCGCTGGCGGCCACCGGCGCGGTCAACCTGAGCGGCGCGGGCGCCGGCTTCGACATCAGCGCCTCCGGCGCGAACCAGACGATCGGTGCGCTGTCGGGCGCGGCCGGCACCACCGTCGCGCTCGGGGCGAACGCGCTGACGTTCGGCGACGCGACCAATCAGGCGTTCGGCGGCACCATCGGCGGCACGGGCACGGGCGCGGTCGTCAAGCAGGGCACCGGCACGGAAACGCTGACGGGCGCGAACACCTATACGGGTGGCACCACCATCAACGGCGGCACGTTGGCACTGGGCGCGGGCGGGTCGCTCGCGGCCGGCGGCAGCGTCAATCTCGGCTCGGCCGGCGCGAGCTTCGATATCAGCGGCGCGGGTGCGAACCAGACGGTCGGTGCGCTGTCGGGCGTGGCCGGCACCACGGTCAATCTCGGCGCGAACGCGCTGACGTTCGGCAACGCCACCAACCAGACGCTCGGCAGCGCGGTCATTGGCACCGGTGGCCTGGTCAAGCAGGGCAGCGGCACGGAAACGCTGACGGGCGCGAATACCTACACGGGCGGCACCACGGTCAACGCGGGCACGCTGGCGATCGGCGCGGGCGGCTCCCTCGCGGCCACGGGTAGCGTCAACCTGGCGAATGCCGGCACGGCGCTCGACCTGAGCGGCGCGAGCACGCCGCAGTCGATCGGCAGCCTGAGCGGCGCGGCCGGTTCGGCCGTGGCGCTGGGCGGCAACAGCCTGAGCCTCGGCGGTGCAGGCAACGCCACCTTCGCCGGCACGATCGGCGGCACGGGCGGCGTCACGAAGAAAGGCAGCGGCACGGAAACGCTGACGGGTGCGAACACCTACACGGGCGGCACCACCATCAACGCCGGCACGCTGGCGCTCGGCGCGGGCGGTTCGCTGGCGGCGACAGGCACGGTCAACCTCGGCGTCACGGGGGCGCGTTTCGATATCAGTGCTGCGGGGGCGGCGCAGACGATCGGCAGCCTGTCGGGCGCGGCCGGCACGACGGTGGCGCTGGGCGGCAACGGCCTGAGCTTCGGCGATGCGGGCAATGCCACGTTCGGCGGCGCAATCACGGGCACGGCCGGCATCACGAAACAAGGCACCGGCACGGAAACGCTGACGGGCGCCAACACCTTCACCGGCGGCGCGACCATCAACGCGGGCACACTGGCGATCGGCGCGGGTGGTTCGCTCGCAGCCGGCAGCAGTGTCAACCTCGCGAATGCGGGAACGGGGTTTGATATCAGCGGCGCGAGCACGTCGCAGACGATCGGCGGCCTGAGCGGCGCGGCCGGCACGAGCGTGTCGCTGGGCGGCAACGGCCTGAGCTTCGGCGACGCGGGCAGCGAAACGTTCGGCGGCACGATTTCGGGCACGGGCGGCATCACGAAGATCGGCACAGGCAAGGAGACGCTGACGGGTGCCAACACCTACACGGGCGGCACGACCGTCAACGCGGGCACGCTGGCGATCGGTGCGGGCGGTTCGCTGGCTGCGACGGGCGGTGTCAACCTCGCGAATACGGGGGCGGCGCTCGATCTGAGCGGCGCGACCATGCCGCAGACGATCGGCGGCCTGAGCGGCGCGGCCGGCACGAGCGTGTCGCTGGGCGGCAATGGGTTGAGCCTCGGCGATGCCGGCAACGCCACGTTCGGCGGTTCGATCACCGGCACGGGCGGCATCACGAAACAAGGCGCCGGCACGGAAACGCTGACGGGCGCGAACACCTTCACCGGCGGCGCGACCATCAACGCGGGCACGCTGGCGATCGGCGCAGGCGGTTCGCTCGCGGCCGGCAGCAACCTCGACCTCGCCAATACCGGCACGACGTTCGACCTGAGCGCTGCAACCACGCCGCAAAGCCTCGGCGGCCTGAGCGGCGCGGCCGGTTCCACGGTCAGTCTCGGCGCCAACAACCTGGGCTTCGGCGATACGGGCGACGAAACGTTCGGCGGCGCGATCGTCGGCACGGGCGGCATCACGAAACAAGGCACCGGCACCGAAACGCTGACGGGCGCGAACACCTTCACGGGGGGCACCACCATCAACGCAGGCACGCTGGCGATCGGCGCGGGCGGTTCGCTCGCGGCCGGCGGCAGCGTCAACCTGGCGAATGCCGACACGGCGCTCGACCTGAGCGGTGCGACCACGCCGCAGGCGATCGGTGGCCTCAGCGGTGCGGCCGGTACGAACGTGACCTTGGGCACCAACAGCCTGAGTTTCGGCGACGCGGGCAGCGAAACCTTTGGCGGCACGATCGCGGGCACGGGCGGCGTCACCAAGCTTGGCGCGGGCACGGAAACGCTGACGGGCGCCAACACCTACACGGGCGGCACGACCGTCGATGCGGGCACGCTGGCGATTGGCGCAGGCGGTTCGCTGGCCGCGACGGGCGGCGTCAACCTCGCGAATGCGGGCGCGGCGCTCGACCTGAGCGGCGCAACCACGCCGCAGACGATCGGTGGTTTGAGCGGCGCGGCCGGCACGACGGTGTCGTTGGGCAGCAACGGCCTGAGCCTCGGCGATTCGGGCAACGCAACGTTCGGCGGCGCGATCACGGGCACGGCCGGCATCACGAAACAAGGCACCGGCACCGAGACGCTGACGGGTGCCAACACCTTCACGGGCGGCGCGACCGTCAATGCCGGCACGCTGGCGATCGGCACGGGCGGTTCGCTCGCGGCCGGCAGCCGCGTCAATCTCGCGAATTCGGGTGCGGGCTTCGATATCAGCGGTGCGAGCGCAGCACAGACGATCGGTGGCCTGAGCGGCGCGGCCGGCACGAGCGTGTCGCTGGGCGGCAACGGCCTGAGCTTCGGCGACGCGGGCAGCGAAACGTTCGGCGGCACGATCTCGGGCACGGGCGGCATCACGAAGATCGGTACGGGTACGGAAACGCTGACGGGTGCCAACACCTACACGGGCGGCACGACCGTCAACGCCGGCACGCTGGCAATTGGCGCAGGCGGCTCGCTGGCGGCAGGCGGCGGCCTCGACCTCGCGAACGCGGGCACGACGTTCGACGTGAGCGGCGCGACCACGCCGCAGGCCGTCGGCGGCCTGAGCGGCGCGGCCGGCTCCACGGTTGCGCTGGGCGGCAACAACTTGAGCCTCGGCGATGCCGGCAACGCCACGTTCGGCGGTTCGATCACCGGCACGGGTGGCATCACGAAACAAGGCACCGGCACCGAAACGCTGACGGGCGCGAACACCTTCACCGGTGGCGCGACCGTCAATGCCGGCACGCTGGCGATCGGCGCAGGCGGCTCGCTCGCAGCGGGCAACAGCCTCAACCTCGCGAACTCGGGCGCGGCGTTCGATCTGAGCGGCGCGACCACACCGCAGACGATCGCTGGCCTGACGGGCGCGACCGGCACGACGGTCGCGCTCGGCGCCAACACACTGAGCCTCGGCGACGCCGGCAACGCAGCCTTTGGCGGCACGATCGCCGGCACGGGCGGCCTCGTCAAGCAAGGCGCCGGCACGGAAACGCTGACCGGCGCGAACACCTACACCGGCGGCACCACCGTCAACGCGGGCACGCTGGCGATCGGCGCGGGTGGGTCGCTCGCCGCAAGCGGCGGCCTCGACCTCGCGAACGCAGGCACGACGTTCGACCTGAGCGGCGCGACCACGCCGCAAACCATCGGCGGCCTGAGCGGCGTGGCCGGCACGAGCGTGTCGCTGGGTGCCAACACCCTGAACCTCGGCAATGCGGGCAACGCCACGTTCGGCGGCGCGATCGGCGGCACCGGGGGCCTCGTCAAGCAAGGCACCGGCACGCAGACGCTGACCGGCACCAACACCTTCACCGGCGGCGCAACCGTCAACGCGGGCACGCTGGCGATCGGCGCGGGCGGTTCGCTGGCCCCCGCGGGCGATGTCAACCTCGCGAACGCGGGCACGACGTTCGACCTGAGCGGCGCCACCACGCCGCAAACCATCGGCGGCCTGAACGGCGCGGCCGGTTCGTCGGTGGCGCTGGGCGGCAACACGCTGACGGTCGGCAACGCGGGCAACGCCAGCTTCGGTGGCGCGATCGGCGGCACGGGCGGCCTCGTCAAGGCCGGTGCGGGCACCCAGACGCTGACATCCGACAGCACCTACAGCGGCGGCACGACCGTGACGGGCGGCACGCTGGTGGTGGGATCGAACGGCGCGCTCGGCACCGGCGCGTTGAACGTGACGGCCCCGGCCACGCTCGATGCGTCCACGGCGGTCACGCTCAACAATGCCGTCAGCCTGGGCAGCACGGCGACCATCGCCGGCACTCAGGATCTGACGCTGGCCGGCACGGTGTCGGGCACCGGCGGCCTCGTCAAGAACGGCAACGCGGCGCTCACGCTCACCGGCGCGAATACCTTCAGCGGCGGCACCACGCTGAACGCGGGCACGCTCTCGCTCGGCAACGCGCAGGCGCTCGGCGTCGGCTCGCTGACGGTCAACGGCGGCAGCCTGCTGCTCGGCACCACCGCGCTGACGCTCGACGCGCTGAACGGCGCGGCCGGCAGCACCATCGACACTGGCACGGGCGGCCTCACGGCCAGCAGCGGCACCTACGGCGGCTTGCTGACGGGCGCGGGCTCGCTGACCAAAAGCGGCGCCGGCATGCTCACGCTGACCGGCGAGAACAGCTACACGGGCGGCACCACGATCGGTGGCGGCACGCTGCAGATCGGCGACGGCGGCAGCGCCGGTTCGATCCGAGGCAACGTCGTCAACTTCGGCCGCCTGCTGTTCGCGCGTGGCGACAACATCACGTACGACGGCGCGATCAGCGGCACCGGTTCGCTGACGCAGGCCGGCAACGGCCAGTTGACGCTGACCGGCGCGAGCACGCTGAGCGGCCCCACCACGGTGGCGGCCGGCACGTTGAACGTGGCCGGCTCGCTGGCGCAATCGACCGTGACCGTCAACAACGGCGCAACCGTCACCGGCGCGGGCACCCTCGGCGGGCTGGTAGTCAACAGCGGCGCGACGGCGGCCGCGAACCAGCCCGGCTCGGCGCTGAACGTGGCGGGCAACGTGACGTTCCAGCCCGGCTCGACGCTGCAGGTCGCCGCCACGCCGCAGCAAAGCGGTTCGGTCGCCGCCACCGGCAGCGCGCAGCTCAACGGCGGCACGGTGCAGGTGCTGGCGAACACGGGCACGTATGCGCCGCTCACGCGCTACACCATCGTCAGCGCGAACGGCGGCGTGAACGGCACGTTCAGCGGCGTGAACAGCAACCTTGCATTCCTGAAGCCGCTGCTCGGCTACGACGCCAACCGTGTCGTGTTGAGCCTGGTGACGAACGGCACCTCGTTTGCCGATGTCGCGCAAACCGGCAACCAGCGTCAGGTCGCCAACGCGATCGGCACGCTCGGTGTCGGCAATCCGATCTACAGCGTGGTGCTGTCGAGCGACGCGAACAACGCGCGCGCGGCGTTCAACGCGCTCGACGGCGAGCTGTACGCGAGCATCAAGAGCGTGCTGCTGACCGACAGCCGTTACGTGCGCGATGCGGTAACGGATCGCGTGCGTCAGGGCCTCGGCGCCTCCAGCGGGCCGCTGGCGGCGCTCGCTTCGGGCGGCGCATCGGTGTGCGGCGACGCCAACTCGGCACTGTCCGGCCCGGCCGGCGCCGCGGCTGCGCAGCAGCGCTGCCAGGCCGCGCCGTATCAACCGGTGGTGTGGGGGCAGGCGTTCGGCGGCCGCAGCCGGCTCGATGGCGACGGCAACGCGTCCTCCCTCTCGCGCAGCATGACGGGCTTCATCGCCGGCGCCGACATGGGCCTCGGCGACCACTGGCGCGCGGGCCTGGCCGGCAGCGTCACGCACAGCAGCTTCGACAACGACACGCAATCGTCGGCCAGCGCCGACAGCTACTCGGTGTCGCTGTACGGCGGCGGCCAGTTCGGCGCGCTCGGCGTGCGCGGCGGTGCGGCCTACACGTGGCACCGCATCGACGGCGATCGCTATCCGTCGTTCGCGGGCTTCTCGGATCACGCGCAAAGCAGCCTCGACGCGCAGACGGCGCAGGTGTTCGGCGAAGTCGGCTACGCGCTGCCGGCCGGCCCGATCGCGCTCGAACCGTTCCTGAACCTCGCTTACGTGAATCTGCATACCGACGCCTTGAGCGAGACGGGTGGGGCCTCGGCGCTGCGCGGCAACAGCGCGTCGAACAACATCGGCTTCTCGACGGCGGGTCTGCGCGCGGCGACCAAGTTCAGCGTGATGTCGAACGGCGGCTTCACGGCGCGCGCGATGGCGGGCTGGCGTCACGCGTTCGGCTCGACCACGCCGAATTCGACGTTCTCGTTCGTCAGCGGCGGCGGCGCGTTCCAGGTGGCCGGCGTGCCGATCGCGCGCGACGCGGCGGTGGTGGAGCTGGGCATCGATGCGAACCTGACGCGGCGCCTGAAGCTGGGCCTGACGTACAGCGGCCAGTACGGCAGCGGCGTGCGCGACAACGCGGTGCTCGGCAACCTGCTCTGGAAGTTCTAAGCGCCAGCAGGGCACTATGCGGACGGATGCCCGCGCATCCGTTCGCATCCCGAAGTTTGCCGACGATGCAATCGTCGCGTATCAGGGGGCTGCGGCCTTCGCGAGCAGTTCGTGTTCCCGGTCAGGGTTGCCGCCCGCGGCCAGCGGGCATCGCCGTTTGATGCGCGGTATTCCGGCGAGCGGGGTTATTGCGATCGAAACGGCGAACCACTCCATCAATTGATTGCACGGTTTGCAATTGAATTGCGACATTTGTCGATCAATTTCCGGCTAATTTACCGATTGCAGATCACAGTCGGAAAATCATTCCTTTTCTAATTCGTTATCGCGACCTGAAACAAATCGTAAGCAAATATGACAATCCACGAAATCCATGCTGGTAAAGGGTTTTAGCGCGATGGGGCGGCGTGTTTAGAGGCGGCATGGATTACCATTTTGTGGCTGAATCCATTCCTTGTTTCAGCGGGTAACAATACGAGATTGTCATATTGAGGCAAACCCTGATGGTGGTATGCTTCATGCACATTAAATTCCGCATCCCATAGCGAAAGGGGTTTCGTGCATCGATGCCGTGAATTGCAGCACCGCTTCAGTGCGCAATGCATCGGTACGGCACACCCGGTAATCGTCCAATGTGCAACCCGGCCATGATCGTGCATGCCACACGGTCATGTCGCCCCGATCGCAGCCCCGGCCCGGCTGCGTGTGGAGATATCTATGTTCTTCGATGAGCTGAACGATGAAGAATGGACACGCGTATCGACGCTGATCGCGGACGAGCCGATCCGGCTGAATCGTCGCGGGCGCCCGCGCGCGGAAACGCGCGTGGTGGCGAACGCGATCCTGTGGATTCTGACCACCGGCGAACCCTGGTCCAAGCTGCCGGGCCGCTATCCGTCCGGCCCCACCTGCCGCCGCCGTTTCGAGGAATGGCTGGCAAGCGGCACGCTCGGCGAGATGGTCGCGATGCTGACCGACATGAGCCGCCGCACGTTCGCCTACGTGCCGCCACCGCCGCCCGAACTCGTGGTGCCTGCCGCGAGCGACGAGCCGGTCGTCAATAACGATCGGCTGCGCGGCGTGTTCTGGCAGAACCCCGAATCGTGGCGCCTGCCGGTGGCCGAGGCCGACAACTGGTGCGACGAGGAAGACGAAGCCGGCATGCGTCAGACGGTGCGCGAAGCACCGGTGGCCGCGTCGATCGAGCCGCCCGCGCCGCTGGCCGTGCAGCCGCAACCTGCAGCGCGGCAACTCGCGCAACTGCTGCCGCCCGTGCAGGCCGCCGCCGTGGCGCTGCACGCCGAGCCGGCCGCGCGTGCCGCCAATCCTGCGGAATCCGAAGCGAATGCGGAGGGTGAGCATCCGCGGCCCGTGTCGGTGCGTTTCGCGACCGTCGCGCCGCAATCGGAGCCGTACTGTGGCTTCACGCTGTACGGCACCGCGCAGCCGGTGCAGAACATGATGTATCGCGCCTGGGCCGAGATCGCGCAGGACGGCCGCCGTGTCGAACGCTCGGGCCTGATCGGCCCGCGCTTCTCCGATCCCGAGGCGGCCGAGCGTTTCGCGATTGCCTGGGCGCGCGACTGGGTCGACCAGCACCGCGTGCTCGAGGCGGATGCCGAACTGCCGACCGCGACGGTGGCCGCACCGGCCTCGGTGCCGCTCGCGAATCACGAGCCGGTGTCGCTGCCGAAGCTGCGCACCGTGCACCCGGTGTCGGCCGCGCTCGCCACGCTGTCGACGCTCGTGCCGAACGACCGCAACAACATTCGTCACTTCGGCAGCGAACGCCTGAATCCCACCGAAGACGAATTGGGTGAGGCTGCGGCGCGTTCGCTGGACCTGCCGCACCGCGAATTCGCTTACCAGATCGGATAAATCGCACCGGGCTGCCGCGCTTTCTCAGGCGGCTCTGTCGCGGAGCATGATGGGCCACACGCCGGCGCCTTCGGGCCGTCGGCGTTTTTCATGCAGCCGGCGCTTCGTTATCCGTCAGGATGACGAAGTGCTGAAGCGCCAACGCCGAAGCGCCAACGCCGAAGCGCCACCGCCGAAGCGCCACCGCCGAAGCGCCACCGCCAACACTACGCACACCCAAACAAAAACGCGGCGGCCCGCCACGCACCTTGCCGGTACGCAACAGGCCGCCGCGAGGCGGACCTTCGTGTTCGATTCAACGCGGCATCGAGCCGCCGCGCATCAGCCTCGGCCGTACGTATCGTCGAAGCGGACGATATCGTCCTCGCCCAGATACGAACCCGATTGCACCTCGATCAGTTCGAGCGGCATCTTGCCCGGGTTGTCGAGCCGGTGCGTGGTGCCGAGCGGGATATAGGTCGATTCGTTTTCCGACAGCAGGAACGTTTCGTCGCCGCGCGTGATGCGCGCCGTGCCGCTCACCACGATCCAGTGCTCGGCGCGATGGTGATGCATCTGCAGCGAAAGCTGCGCGCCCGGCTTCACGACGATCCGCTTGACCTGGAAGCGCTCGCCCATGTCGACCGAATCGTAATGGCCCCACGGGCGATGCACCTTGCGATGGTTGGTGGCTTCGGCGCCGGCTTCGGCCTTCAGTTGCTTGACGATCTTCTTGACGTCCTGAACGTTGGCCTTGTCGGCCACCAGCACCGCGTCGGGCGTTTCCACCACGATCATGTCGCGCGTGCCGACGCAGGCGATCAGTCGGCCTTCCGAATGCGCGAACGTGTTCGACGCGCCCTCGAACATCACGCGCCCGCGCGCGACGTTGCCGCCGTCGTCCTTCTCCGAGATCTGCCAGATCGCATCCCACGAGCCCACATCCGACCAGCCTGCATCGAGCGGCACCACCACGCTTTCGCACAGCTCCGGCGCGTTGACGAGCGGCTCCATGACCGAGTAATCGATCGAATTCGACGGCGATTCGCCGAAGCTCTCGCGGTGCAGGCGGAAGAACGTGCCGTCGTCGGTGCCGTTGGCCACCGCGCGTTCGCAGGCCGCATGGATCTGCGGCTGGAAGTGCTTGATCGCCTTCAGCCACATCGATGCGCGCACCACGAAAATGCCGCTGTTCCAGAGGTAGTCGCCCGACGAAACATATTGCTGCGCCAGTTCGAGGTGCGGCTTTTCGACGAAGCGTTCGAGCTTGCGCACCGCCAGCTTGCCGCCGTCGTCGACTGTCTGACCGACGCGGATGTAGCCGTAGCCGGTTTCGGCATGGGTCGGCAGGATCCCCATGGTGGCGATGCGGCCCTGGGCGGCGTGGCGGATCGCGGCGTCGATGGCGGCCTGGAAGCGCGTGAGGTCGGCCACCGCGTGATCGGCCGGCATGACCGTCAGCACCGCGTCGCCCCCTTCGGCGATCGTGCGCAGCGCGGCGATCGTCAGTGCCGGGGCGGTATCGCGGCCGAACGGTTCGAGCACGATCGACGCGTCCTTGCCCACCAGCCGCAGTTGCTCGGCCGTGGTGAAGCGGTGATCGTCGCCGCACACCACCATGATTCGTTCGGAGACCGGAAGATCGCCTTCATAGCCTTCGAGGCGGCGCGTGGTCGATTGCAGCAGCGATTCGCTGCCTAGCAAGCCGATCAACTGCTTGGGGAACTGTTCGCGAGACATCGGCCAGAGGCGCGTGCCGGAACCGCCCGCCAGCACGACCGGCTGCACGGCCACGCGGGTGGCGGCCGGCGTGGCGGCATCGCGGCTGGCTGCGGGAGCGGGCGTGGCGGGGGAGACGACGTTCGGCGTGGCGCCGACGACGGACGGAGGGTTCATTGGGCACTCCTCGAGACGGTGGATCGGTCCGAATATTTTTAGCACGACATAATTAATCGATAAAAGCGTTTTGCTGCGCCGCACGATCGCCGTCCGGCGTAAAAATATAAAAAATTATGTCAGTGACGTCATCAAAATTCGTCTGCGTAAAAAGTGTAAAGAATAGGATGAAATGAACGATATGTCATTGATTTTAAACAAGTCACGACGTTTTACTGATTTCAGGTGCCTGCAAATGATCTTTAAATTCGGAAAAATTTGCTCAGAAAAAATCGACAGAAAAATGCAAAACTTTCCGAATATTTTTAGAAATACTTGCGCGCTTGCAGCAACAATTTTCTTGCCGCTTCAATAGCGCCTGCAGCCAGCGACACGGTGTCGTATCGCGCTGCGACCCGATCATTTGTCCAGGCTGAAGGAGCGACCATGTTGAGCGTGTTGGCGAGAGTGATCGATATCGCGATGGCGTTGCTGGGTGCGCTGATCGCGGCCGCGCTGCATCGCGGCGGCTTCGTCGCGCTCGACGATCTGCAGCGTTCGATGGTGCTGTTCAACGGCATGCTGATCGTCGCGTTTTTCCCCGCGTTCGGGATCTACCAATCCTGGCGCGGCAAGCCGGTGCGCGCGCTGTTGTGGCGCGTGGCCAGCGCCTGGTGCGTGGTGGAGGGCGCCGGCATCCTGATGAGCTTCAGCTTCCACCATTCGGGCGAGCTGTCGCGGCTGTGGCTCGGCTACTGGGGCGTGATCACCGCCGCGCTGCTGGTGGCGTCGAAGGCCAGCGTGCACTGGGTGCTGCGCAGCCTGCGCCGCGAGGGCTACAACCACAAGGCGGTCGGCATCGTGGGCGACACCGGCGTGACGCGCCGGCTGATCGCGCAGATGCGGGCGCGGCCCGAGGCGGGCTTCACGCCGTCGTGCGTGTTCGACGTGACCGGCAAGGTGGAGACGCGCGATTGCGAGGGCGTGCCGGTCGAGCGGCGCTTCTCCGAGCTGGTGCGGCTGGTGCGCGGCCGCGCGCTGCGCGAGCTGTGGCTGGCGCTGCCGATCACCGAGGAGCAGCAGATCCACCGCATCGTGACCGAGTTCCAGCACGACTTCGTCAACATCCGGCTGATTCCGGACGTGCGCAGCCTGTCGTATTTCAACCAGGAGGTGGTGGAGCTGCTCGGCGTGCCGGCCATCAACCTGGCGGCCTCGCCGATCACCGACGTGCGCATTCTGCCGAAGTTCGTGTTCGACCGGATGTTCGCGCTGGCGGCGCTGACCATGCTGGCGCCGATCATGCTGATGATCGCGGCGATGGTGAAGCTGACCTCGCCCGGCCCGGTGTTCTTCCGCCAGACGCGCAAGGGCATCGACGGCAACGAGTTCCGCATCTACAAGTTCCGCTCGATGAAGATGCACAACGAGGTGAAGGGGCAGGTCACGCAGGCGCGCAAGGGCGACGCGCGGATCACCCCGGTGGGCCGCTTCCTGCGCCGCACCAGCCTCGACGAACTGCCGCAGTTCATCAACGTGCTGAAGGGCGAGATGTCGGTGGTCGGGCCGCGTCCGCACGCGCTCGAACACGACGACATCTACAAGGATCTGGTGCGCGGCTACATGTTCCGCTACCGCATCAAGCCGGGCATCACCGGCTGGGCGCAGATCAACGGCTTTCGCGGCGAAACCGACCGCGTCGAGAAGATGTCCGGCCGCGTGAAGCTCGACCTGTACTACATGCAGAACTGGTCGTTCTGGCTCGACATCAAGATCGTCGTGCTGACGCTCTGGAAGGGCTTCACCGGCAGCAACGCGTACTGAGCTTGACGCTTACCGTGGCGCGCCGCACCCGGCGCCGCCGCACTTTTCCGATCAACGCGAACGACCTTCACCGGTCGCAAGGGCTGAAAAAATGAACCTGACTATCATCGGCAGCGGTTATGTGGGACTCGTCACGGGCGCGTGCCTCGCCGACATCGGCCACGACGTGTTCTGCCTCGACGTGGACGCCGCGAAGATCGCCGTCCTGAACGACGGCGGCGTGCCGATTCACGAGCCGGGCCTCAAGGAAATCATCGCGCGCAACCGCGCCGCGGGCCGCCTGCGCTTCTCGACCGACGTGGCCTCGGCGGTCGCGCACGGCGACGTGCAGTTCATCGCGGTGGGCACGCCGCCGGACGAGGACGGCTCGGCCGACCTGCAATACGTGCTGGCCGCCGCGCGCAACATCGGCAAGTTCATGACCGGCTTCAAGGTGATCGTCGACAAATCGACGGTGCCGGTCGGCACGGCCGAGCGCGTGCGCGAGGCGGTGGCCGCCGAGCTGGCCGCGCGCGGCGTGGACACCATGTTCTCGGTGGTGTCGAACCCGGAGTTCCTCAAGGAAGGCGCGGCGGTGGACGATTTCGCGCGCCCCGACCGCATCGTGATCGGCTGCGACGACGACGTGCCGGGCGAGAAGGCCCGCGAGCTGATGAAGAAGCTGTACGCGCCGTTCAACCGCAATCACGACCGCACGCTCTACATGGACGTGCGCTCGGCCGAATTCACCAAGTACGCGGCCAACGCGATGCTGGCCACGCGCATCTCGTTCATGAACGAGCTGGCGAACTTCGCCGACCGCGTGGGCGCCGACATCGAGGCGGTGCGCCGCGGCATCGGCTCCGATCCGCGCATCGGCTATCACTTCCTGTACGCCGGCGCGGGCTACGGCGGCTCGTGCTTCCCGAAGGACGTCGAGGCGCTGATCCGCACCGCCGACGCGAGCGGCCAGTCGCTGCAAATCCTGCGCGCCGTGTCGGACGTCAACGCCGCGCAGAAGCAGGTGCTGGCGCGCAAGATCACGGCACGCTTCGGCGAGGACCTGACGGGCCGCACGTTCGGCGTCTGGGGCCTGGCGTTCAAGCCGAACACCGACGACATGCGCGAGGCACCGAGCCGCGCGCTGATCGCCGACCTGCTGGCGCGCGGCGCCAGTGTGCGCGCCTACGACCCGGTCGCCACCCGGGAAGCGCAGCGCGTGCTGGCGCTCGACCTGGCCGAGCGCCAGCACGATCTCGAACGGCTGACGTTCGTCGACGAGGCCGGCGAGGTGGCGCAAGACGCCGACGCGCTGGTGATCGTCACCGAATGGAAGGCGTTCAAGAGCCCCGATTTCGCGGCGCTGGCCGCGCGCTGGAAGTCGGCCGTGATCTTCGACGGCCGCAATCTCTACGAGCCGCTCGCGATGCGCGAGCTTGGCATCGAATACCACGCGATCGGCCGCGCGCACGCGGTGCAGGCCCAGCCGGCCGCTGCCGCCAAGCCGGCCGCGCGCGTGGGCACGTCCACCGACAAGGCGCGCGCCTGAGCGCCGCCGCCGCGCAACCGACGCAGAGGAGGAAAACGCGATGTTCCGCAATGTGCTGATCGTCTGCCACGCCAACGTGTGCCGCAGCCCGACCGCCGAGATGCTGTTCCGCTCGCATGGCCAGGAGGCGCTGGAAAGCTGCGCCTTCCATTCGGCCGGCATCCACGCGAACGACGGCGACAACATCGATCCCGTGATGCAGGCGCTGCTCGCCGAGCGCGGCCTGGATGCCTCGACGCACCGCTCGCGCCGCCTGAGCCAGGCCATCGTGCGCGACGCCGACCTGGTGCTGACCACCGAGCGCCGCCAGATCGACGCGATCGAGGCGGTCGACCCGTGCGCGCGCGGCAAGGTGTTCCTGCTCGGCAAGTGGGAAGACGCGGAGATCGCCGATCCGCACGGGCACAGCGAAGCGGCCTACCGCGAAAGCTGCGAATTGATCGAACGTCTGGTTCAAGGATGGCTGCACAAACTATGCTGACACGCCTGTTTCCGCGCTCCCTCGCGGCGCGTTGCGCGCCGCTGCTGATCGCCGCGCTGCTGTCGGCCTGCTCGACCGCGCCCGGCAATTACCTGAACACGTCGCGGCTCGACGAGAAGGGCGCGATGCCCGACACGCACTACGACGTCCACATGATCACGCCGCAACTGGTGGCCGAGCAGGCGCTGGCCGCCTCGCAGGTGCAGCGGCCGTTGCCGCCCGACCTGTTCCCGGACCCGACCCAGTACGTGTACAAGATCGAGTCGCAGGACATCCTCGGCGTGACCGTCTGGGATCACCCGGAACTGACCACGCCGCAAGGGCAGTCGTTCTCGGCCGGCGGCAACACCACGCAAACCATCGCCGGCGCGCTGCAGCAGCCCTACACCAACGCGCTGCCGGGCCAGGCCGACCCGTACGGCCAGACGGTCGGCCCGGACGGCACGATCTACTTCCCGTTCGTGGGCCGCCTGCTGGTGGCCGGCCGCACCGCGCAATCGGTGCGCGAGGAGCTGGCCGCCAAGCTGTCGCGCTACGTCAAGAACCCGCAGGTGGACCTGCGCGTGCTGTCGTACCGCAGCCAGAAGGTGCAGGTGACGGGCGAGGTCAAGACGCCCGGCCCGCTGGCGATCACCGACGTGCCGCTGCGCCTGGTCGACGCGATCACGCGCTCGGGCGGCACCACCAGCGAGGCCGACCTGCAGCGCGTGCGCCTGACCCGCCACGGCCAGTACTACGTGCTCGATGCGAACGCGCTGCTCGACAAGGGCAACACCTCGCAGGACGTGATGCTGCAGCCGGGCGACGTGGTCAACGTGCCGGATCGCACCGACAGCCGCGTGTTCATCATGGGCGAGGTCAAGCAGCCGGTCACGGTGCCGATGCTCAAGGGCCGGCTGACCATCGCCGATGCGCTGACGGCCGGCGGCGGGCTGCTCGATACCGACGCCAACCCGCGTCAGATCTACGTGCTGCGCGACATGATGAACAACCCGACCGCCCCCGACATCTACCGCCTGGACATGACCCAGCCCGAGGCGCTGATGCTGTCGAGCCGGTTCCAGTTGAAGCCGCTCGATGTCGTCTACGTGGGCACGGCCGGTTCGGTGCAGTTCAA
>NZ_BAAILN010000066.1:115991-122962 GCF_054589155.1 Burkholderia sp. 3C | reverse complement strand
CTGATCTGGCGTGGCCGGCGTCGCCCGACGCCGGCCCACCGAACCTGAGGCGGATAGCCATCGTGAATACGCAAGTCAAACATCCCTACGCGGATCTGGCCGCGAAGCCGGACGAGGAAGACGTCGTCCTCGGCCAGTTGATCCAGGTCGTGCTCGACGACATCTGGCTGCTGCTCGGTATCGCCGCGGTGGTGATAGCGCTCGCGGGCGTCTATTGCTACCTCGCGAAGCCGGTGTATTCGGCCGATGCGCACGTGCGTGTCGAGGCCTCCGACAACACCACGCAGGCGCTCACGCAGACGCAGACCGGCGCGGTGATCAACAGCGGCCCGAGTTCGCCCGCCACCGACGCCGAGATCGAGATCATCAAGAGCCGCGGCGTGGTCGGCCCGGTGGTGGAGCAGTGCAAGCTGAACTTCTCGGTCTCGCCGAAGACGCTGCCGTTTTTCGGCGCGATCGCCGCGCGCGTGGCCACGCCGGGCAAGCTCGCCGCGCCGTGGTTCGGCATGAAGTCGTACGCCTGGGGCGGCGAGGCGGCCGCGGTCGATTCGATCGACGTGACCCAGTCGCTCGAAGGCAAGCAACTGACGCTGACGGCCGGCGAGGGCGGCGCGTATTCGCTGACCGATCCGAACGGCGGCCTGCTGCTGCGCGGCCGCGTGGGCGAGCGCGCCGAGGGCAACGGCGTAGCGCTGACGGTGTCGAAGCTGGTGGCGCGTCCGGGCACGCAATTCACGGTGGTGCGCCAGAACGATCTGGACGCGATCACGGCGTTCCAGGCGGGCATCCAGGTCGCCGAGCAGGGCAAGCAGACGGGCGTGATCCAGATCTCGCTCGAAGGCAAGGACCCGGACCAGACGGCGATGATCGCCAACGCGCTCGCGCAGTCGTACCTGAACCAGCACGTGGTCAGCAAGCAGGCCGAAGCGAACAAGATGCTCGACTTCCTCAAGAGCGAGGAGCCGCGCCTGAAATCGGACCTGGAACGCGCCGAGGCCGCGCTGACCGAATACCAGAGCACGTCGGGCTCGATCAACGCGAGCGACGAGGCGAAGGTCTACCTGGAAGGCAGCGTGCAGTACGAGCAGCAGATCGCCGCGCAGCGCCTGCAGATCGCCTCCCTGAGCCAGCGCTTCACGCCCGAGCACCCGATGGTGATCGCGGCCAACCAGCAGCTCTCGCAGCTTGAAAAGGAACGCGACAAGTACGCCGACAAGTTCCGCAGCCTGCCGGCCACCGAGGTCAAGGCCGTGGCGCTGCAACGCAACGCCAAGGTGGCCGAGGACATCTACGTGCTGCTGCTGAACCGCGTGCAGGAACTGTCGGTGCAGCGCGCCGGCACGGGCGGCAACATCCGCCTGGTCGACGCCGCGCTGCGCCCCGGCGTGCCGGTCAAGCCGAAGAAGGCGCTGATCCTGTCGGCGGCCGTGATCCTGGGCCTGATCGTCGGCACCGGCGTGGTGTTCCTGCGCCGCAGCCTGTTCAAGGGCATCGAGGATCCGGAGCGCGTCGAGCGCATGTTCAACCTGCCGATGTACGGCCTCGTGCCGAGAAGCGTCGAACTCGAGAAGCTCGACGCCGCCGCGCAGAAGAGCGGCAGCGACATGCGGCCGATCCTGGCCGTCGCGCGGCCCAAGGATCTCAGCGTCGAGAGCCTGCGCAGCCTGCGCACCGCCATGCAGTTCGCGCTGATGGACGCGAAGAACCGCGTGATGGTGCTGACCGGCCCGACGCCCGGCATCGGCAAGAGCTTCCTGACCGTCAACCTGGCCGCGCTGCTGGCCCATTCGGGCAAGCGCGTGCTGCTGATCGACGCCGACATGCGCCGTGGCGCGCTCGACCGCTACTTCGGCGTGTCGCGCCGCAACGGGCTGTCGGAGCTGTTGAGCGGGCAGGTGGCGCTGGAGGATGCGATCCGCGAGACGCAGGTGCCGGGGCTGTCGTTCATCCCGACCGGCCAGCGCCCGCCGAACCCGTCGGAGCTGCTGATGTCGCCGCGCCTCGCGCTGTATCTGGATGGCCTCGGCAAGCGCTACGACGCCGTGATCGTCGATTCGCCGCCGATCCTGGCCGTGACCGACGCCACGCTGTTCGGCGTGCTGGCCGGCGCGACCTTCCTGGTGCTGCGCTCGGGCATGCATACCGAGGGCGAGATCAGCGATTCGATCAAGCGCCTGCGCACGGCCGGCGTGCACCTTCAGGGCGGCATCTTCAACGGCGTGCCGGCGCGCGCGCGGGGCTACGGGCGCGGCTACGCGTCGGTCCACGAATATCTGAATGCCTGAGGCGCGCGAGCGCCCCGGCCCAAGACGACGAGGTGAAGCACCGATGAAACTTTCCGTACTGGTTCCGACCTACCGGCGTCCCGCCGATCTCGCCCGCTGCCTGAACGCGTTGCAGCGTCAGCGCCGCGCCCCCGATCAGGTGATCGTGGTGGCGCGCCCCGAGGACGACGCGACCCACGAATGTCTGGCCGACCCGCGCGTGCGCGGTGCGCTGCCGCTGGTGATCGCGCCGGTGGAGGTGGGCGGGCAGGTGGCCGCGCTGAACCTGGGGCTCGACACGGCATCGGGCGACGTGGTCGCGATCACCGACGACGACGCCGCGCCGCATCCCGACTGGCTCGAACGGATCGACGCCGCGTTCGCGGGCGACCCGAAGCTCGGCGCGCTCGGCGGCCGCGACTGGGTGCACGAGAAGGGCCGGGTGGTGGACGGCGAGCAGCCCGTGGTGGGCCGCGTGACGCTGTCGGGCAAGCTGATCGGCAACCACCATCTCGGCGCGGGCGACGCGCGCGAGGTGGACATGCTCAAGGGCGCCAACATGATCTACCGGCGCGCCGCGATCGCCGGGCTGCGCTTCGACACGCGCCTGCGCGGCGCCGGCGCGCAAACCCACAACGACATGGCGTTCAGCATGGCCGTCAAGCGGCGCGGCTGGAAGCTGGTGTACGACCCGGCCGTGGCGGTGGATCACTACCCGGCCGAGCGCTTCGACGAGGACCGGCGCGACGCCGCCTCGCGCAGCGCGATCGTCAACGCCGCCTACAACCTGCACCTGACGCTGCGCGATCACCTGCCGGCGCCCAAGCGCGAGATCGCCTGGTGGTGGTACGCGCTGGTCGGCACGCGCGTGTATCCGGGTTTCGCGCACGTGCTGCTGTCGATCGGCTCGTCGCGCGGCGAGCGTGTGCGCGAACGCTGGCGCGCGGTGCGCGAGGGCGCGCAGGCGGCCCGCCGCGCCGCGCCGTCCGGCGGCCCGCTGGCGGCGGCCTGAGGCACGGTGCCCAAGCCGCCCGAACCCTCCGAACCGCTCGCCTCGCGCACGCATCCCGAATCACGAACCCGGAGCTTTGCATGACCGCCACCCAGGTCCACGTTCATCTGTTTCATGGCGCCGACCCGCGCACCTACCGCGCCGGCGACAACATCGGCTGCCTGTATGGCTATCACCACGCGGCCTCCGACGAGTTCGCGATGAGCTATTCGCGCGACGGCCGCGAATCGCGCCCGGTCAGCCTCGCGCGCCGCGCGCTGAAGGCCGCGCTCGGCTTCGACGCGATCCACGCCTGGCGCAACCGCGAGGCGCTGCTGGCCGCCGACGTGATCTGGACGCACACCGAGCAGGAGCACCTGGCCGCCGCGCTGATTCTCAAGCTGGCCGGCGAGCGCGGCACGCACCCGCGCCTGCTCGCGCAGAGCGTGTGGCTGCTCGACCGCTGGCCGCAGTTCGGCGCGCTGCGCCGCTGGGTCTACCGCAAGCTGCTCGCGCGCGCCGACGTGCTGACCACGCTCGCGCGCGACAACGCCGTGCTGTGCCGTGACTACCTGCAACGCGACGCCGTGCAGGTCTATTACGGCCTCAACCTGCAGGATTTCCCGGTGCGCCGGCCCGAAAGCTGGACGCCGAACCGGCCGCTGCGGATCGCCGCGATCGGCAACGATCGCGACCGCGACTGGACCACGCTGATCGAGGCGTTCGGCGGCCTGCCGCGCTATCAGGTCAAGCTCGCCACGCGCCGCCGCATTCCCCCGGCGCTGCATCGCGACAACGTCGAGATCGCCTCGGTGTCGGGCATGGCGCAGCAGCGCGCGTTCTACGACTGGGCCGACGTGATCGTGGTGCCGCTGCGGCCGAACCATCATGCGTCGGGCATTACCGTGATGCTGGAGGCGGCGGCGGTCGGCAAGCCGATGATCGTCAGCGACGTGGGCGGCCTGCGCGACTATTTCCCGACCGATTGCGCGGCCTACGTGCCGGCGTTCGATGCCGGCGCGATGCGCGGCGCGGCCGATCGCATGCTGGCGCAGCCGGCCCGCGCGCTGGCGCAGGCGCAGGCGGCCTCCGCCCGGCTCGTCGAGCGCGACCTGAGCACCGAGGCGTTCGCTGCGCAGCACGTGCGCATCACGCGCGAGCTGCTGCAACGCGGGCGCGCCGCGACGGCCGACGGCGCGGCGCCGCTGCCGCTCGCCGATTCGCGCACCACCTCGAACTGAGGCGCGCCGGATCATGAGTACGCCCGCCTTTCCGTCCCAACCGCCCGTCGGGCCGCCGGCCCCGCCGCAGCCGCCGCCGATCGGCATGCGCCGGCCGGCCAAGCGCCGCAAGCGCCGGTTCGGGGCCGAGCCGAAGCACTGGGCCGCGCAGGCCGGCCTGTGGACCTTGACCGGTTTGCTGATCCTCGCGCACCAGGGCTCGATCCTGACGCTCGCGTTTCCGGCGCTGTCGATCGCCACCGGGCTGTGGCTGTATTTCCGCAGCCCGGCGCGCTACGTGGGCTTCGTCTGGTGGCTGTGGTTCCTCGCGCCCGAGGTGCGGCGGCTCGCCGACTGGTCGCGCGGGGCGTACACGCCCACCAGCCTGATTCAAATCGCGCCGCTGGCCGTGACGATGATCTGCGGGCTCGGCCTGATCCGCCATTACCGCGTGCTCGCGCAGCGGCGCGGCCTGCCGATGCTGATGATGCTGCTCGGCCTGGCCTATGCGTATTTCGTCGGGCTGGTGTCGTCGGGGCTGCTGGCCGCCACCTACGATCTGGCCAACTGGGTCTACCCGATCCTGATCGGTTTCCACATCGCCGTGAACGCGCGCGATTACCCCGAATACCGCGACACCATCGTCTCCACCTTCGTGTGGGGGATGCTGGTGATGGGCGGTTACGGGATGGTGCAGTTCTTCATCATGCCGGCCTGGGACGTGCTGTGGATGGTCGGCTCGCAGATGGCCTCGCAGGGCGAGCCGGTGCCGTACGGCGTGCGCGTGTTCAGCACGATGAATTCGTCGGGGCCGTTCGCGTTCGCGATGATGGGCGCGCTGGTGTTCATGCTGGCCGCCACCCAGCGGGTGCGCTGGCTGGCCGGTGCGGCCGGCTTCATCGCGTTCATGTTGTGCCTGGTGCGTTCCACCTGGGGCGGCTGGGTGATCGCGCTGATCGTGCAGCTCGCCAAATCGTCGAACCGCGTGCGGGTGCGCATGCTGGTGGGCGCGATGGTGCTGGCCGGGCTGTCGGTGCCGCTGTTGACGGTGGGGCCGGTGGCCGACCGCCTCGGCCAGCGGCTCCAGTCGATCACGAATCTGAAGGACGACCGCAGCTACGACGACCGCAACAAGTTCTACGCCAGCTTCGCGCAGACCGCGTTCACCGACGTGTCGGGCGAGGGCATGGGCGCCACCGGTGCGTCCACCAAGCTGTCGAGCGACAGCGGCGAACTCGGCAAGTACGGCAGCTTCGACAGCGGCGTGATGAACGTGCCGTTCGTGCTCGGCTGGCCCGGCTCGCTGCTTTACCTGGCCGGCACGTTGTGGCTGCTCGCACGTGCGCTGCGCGTGTCGTTCCGGATGCGCGACGATAAATATGTAGCGGCCTGCGTGAGCCTCGCGATCTCGATCTTCGCGATGCTGGTGTTCACGAATTCCCTGATCGGCACGGGAGGCTTGTTGCTGTTCATGAGTTTGTTTTCGATCCTGGCCGCGTCACATTGGCAAAAAATCCAGCGCGCGGCCGCCAAACGCATACGGGGAGCAGGACTGTGAGAATAGCCATCGTCACGCATACGGTTCGTCACAACGACGGACAAGGGCGCGTCAACTACGAAATTGCCCGGGCGGCGCTTGCCGAGCAATGCGAGGTGACGCTGATCGCATCGCACGTCGCGCAGGAATTGCTCGACCATCCGCGGGTGCGCTGGATTCCGGTGCAGCCGGCGCGGTTCTGGCCGAGCAACCTGCTGCGCCAGCAGGTGTTCGCGCTCAAGAGCGCGCTGTGGATCAACCGCCATCGCAACGAATTCGACGTGCTGCACGTGAACGGCTTCATTTCGTGGGTGCGCGCCGACGTCAACACCGCGCACTTCGTGCACGGCGGCTGGTTCGCGAGCCGCTATTACCCGTTCTCGCTGACCAAGGGGCTGTGGTCGGCCTATCAGTACATCTACACGCGCGCCAATACCGTGCTGGAACGCTGGGCCTACCGGCGCTCGCGCGCGATCGTCGCGGTGTCGGGCAAGGTGGCCGACGAGATCCGCCGGATCGGCATCGACGGGTCGCGCATCGGCGTGATCTACAACGGTGTGGATGCGCAGGCGTTCAGCGGCGCGCGGCCCGACCGGGTGGCCTACGGGCTGCCCGAGGACGCGTTCATGCTGCTGTTCGTGGGCGACCTGCGCACGCCGCGCAAGAACCTCGGCACCGTGTTGAAGGCGCTCACGCAGTTGCCCGAGCATGTGCATCTGGCGGTGGCCGGCTTCCTGCCGGGCAGCCCGTATCCCGACGAGGCGCGCGCGCTCGGCATTGCCTCGCGCGTGCATTTCCTCGGCCTGGTGAAGACCATGCCGCAGTTGATGTCGTCGGTGGATGCCTATGTGTTTCCGTCGCGCTACGAGGCGATGAGCCTGTCGCTGCTGGAGGCGATGGCGGCCGGCCTGCCGGTGGTCACGGCGCGCACGGCGGGCGGTGCCGAGATCATCCATGCC
>NZ_BAAILN010000066.1:92978-115804 GCF_054589155.1 Burkholderia sp. 3C | reverse complement strand
CGAGCGCTGCCGCGAGATGGGCGCCGCCGCGCGCACGCTGATGAACGACTTCGGCTGGTCGCAGATGGGCGCGCAATACCTGGCGCTGTACCGCCAACTGAATTCCCTGTCCCAACCGTCCGCGCTCGGCGGGCCGGCCACGGCCGCCGTGCCGGCGGCCAGCCCGCGGCCCGCTCCCCGGCCCGGACCGGGACCCGTCCCCACGCAGGAGCCTTTGTAATGAGCACACTTCCCCAATCGACCGGCATCAAGTCGCTGCAGATCGGCATGCATTGGTTCCCCGAACGCGCCGGCGGCCTCGACCGCATGTACTACTCGCTGGTGGGCGCGCTGCCGGGCGCGGGCGTCGCGGTGCGCGGCGTGGTGGCCGGCTCGGGCCGCGTCGCGGCCGATACCGACGGCGCGATCCGCGGCTTCGGCCCGGCCTCGCAATCGCTGCCGCGCCGCATGATGGCCGCGCGCCGCGCGCTGCGCGAGGTGGTGAGCCGCGAGCGGCCCGACGTGGTGTCGTCGCACTTCGCGCTCTATACGTTCCCGGGGCTCGACGTCATGCGCGGCATTCCGCAGGTCTCGCATTTCCAGGGGCCGTGGGCCGACGAGAGCCAGGTGGAGGGCGCCGATTCGCTCGGCCAGCGCGCCAAGCGCTATCTCGAACAGACGGTGTACGCGCGCTCGTCGCGGCTGATCGTGCTGTCCAGCGCGTTCGCCGAGATCCTGACTTCGCGCTACGGCATTGCCCAGGACAAGGTGCGGATCGTGCCGGGCTGCGTGGACACCGCGCAGTTCGACCTGCCCATCACGCAGGCCGAGGCGCGCCAGAAGCTGCAACTGCCGCAGGGCCGGCCGATCATCCTGGCGGTGCGGCGGCTGGTGCGGCGCATGGGGCTGGAGGATCTGATCGCCGCCGTGGACGTGGTGCGCCGCCGTCATCCCGACGTGCTGCTGCTGATCGCCGGCAAGGGGCGGCTCGCCGAGGAACTGCAGCAGCGTATCGACGATGCCGGCCTGGAGGATCACGTGAAGCTGCTCGGCTTCGTGCCCGACGCGCATCTGGCCGCGCTGTATCGCGCGGCCACGCTCAGCGTGGTGCCGACCGTCGCGCTGGAAGGCTTCGGGCTGATCACCGTGGAATCGCTGGCTTCGGGCACGCCGGTGCTGGTCACGCCGGTGGGTGGCTTGCCGGAGGCCGTGTCGGGGCTGTCGCAGGAGCTGGTGCTGCGCGGCACGGGCGTGGAGGCGATCGCCGAGGGCGTGTCGGAGGCGCTGTCGGGCCAGCGCAAGCTGCCCGATTCGGATGAATGCCGCCGTTATGCGCGCGAGCATTTCGACAACGCGGTGATCGCGCGGCGCGTGGCGCGGGTGTATGACGAGGCGATTCGGTTGGGGTGAGGGGGGCCCCAGGGGGCTTCAATGCCGCCCGGCCCGCCATTGCCCCGGCGCGATGCCGAAGCGGCGCGTGAACGCGTGCGTGAGCGCGCTCTGATCGGCGAAGCCGACGTCGGCCGCGATGTCGGCCAGCGCGCGCCGTGGATCGGCGAGCAGCAGCACGGCCGTATCGAGCCGCAGCTTCAGCAGGTAGCGATGCGGTGTTTCGCCGAACGCTTCGACGAACACCTGATGGAAGCGCCGCAGGCCGAAGCCGCAATGCGCGGCCAGGTCGGCCACGCGCAGCGGTTCGGCGAGGCGCGCGCGCAACCAGCGGTCGATGCGAGCGAAATCGAGGCCGGCGGGGCTGCCGCCTGCCGTATCGCCGGGCGCACCGACCAGCGCGTCGCAAAGCCGTGCGGCAGCCTGCCATTGCACCGTGCGCGAGGTGCCCAGCGTATCGAGCGCGGCCAGCTCGTGCACCAGCGCGTCGAGCGCCGGCGCCACCGCAATCGGCCGGCCGCGTGCGAACAACCGCTCGGGCACCGCCAGCGAGGCCACCGGCAGGTCGAGCACCAACTGGCGATTCGGGCCGAGGCCCGCGTAATCGTGCCGTGCGCCGGCCGGAATCAGCCACGCGTGACGGCCGTCGACCCGCTCGGCCACGCCATCCACCGACATCACCATTTCGCCCGCCACACCGAGCACGACCTGATGGAAATCGTGCACGTCCGAGGCTTCGTCCACGCCGTAACGGCGCAGCGACAGCGAAGGGGCGGCGGGGCGGGCGGTCATGAGCGGGCGGGGGGCTTCAAGCTTCAGCGGGCCAAGCGGCGAAAACCGCCTCAGACCTTCAGCAGTTCCACTTCGAACACGAGCGTGGCGTTCGGCGGAATCACGCCGCCCGCGCCGCGCACGCCGTAGCCGAGTTGCGGCGGGATCGTCAGGCGGCGCGCACCGCCGACCTTCATGCCCTGGACGCCTTCGTCCCAGCCCTTGATGACCATGCCGCCGCCGAGCACGAACACGAACGGATCGTTGCGATCCTTGCTCGAATCGAACTTCTGGCCGTCGGTCAGCCAGCCGGTGTAGTGCACCGTGACGGATTGGCCTGCCTTGGCTTCGTCGCCGGTGCCTTCGGTCAGTTCTTCATACTTGAGACCGGAATCGGTGGTCACGACAGTCATCTGCTACTCCTGAAAGGAACGGGAAAAACGCTATTGTAGTCTGCCCCGCGCGGCCTTTCTCAGCGCTCCTGCGCGACGACGGACGGCTCCGCGTCGTGGGTGTCGAACCGCTCGCCGAAGCGCGTCGGCACGACGATCCTCGGATGCGGATGCACGCTGCCGCCACCGGCCGCGGCCGCGTCCACCAGCGCGAACGCCTCGCCCATCATGGTCTGCACGTCCTGCCGCAGCATCGTCACGTCGAACGGCAGATGCACGGCGAACGGATCCCAGTCGAAACAGCCCACCACGGCGCGCTGCCATTCGGGCAGCGGCAGATCGGCCGCGTATTGCACCAGCCCCTCGAACGCAGTGATCGAATTCATCAGCATGCCGGCCGGCAGGCGGCCGAGTTGCGCCACGCGCCGCGCGAGCGCTTCACGCGTGGCGGCCGGGCCGTAACCGCAGCAATCGATCGCGTCGGGCGCGGGCGGCGGCAGGCCGCGCGCGGCGAACGCGTCGCGAAAGCCGGCGATCCGCATCTCGGTGGCGTATTCGTGGGCGATGCCGCCGAGCAGCAGCAGCTCGTCGGGCGCCGCGCCGCGCGCCAGCATCTTGTCGAGCAGCATGTCGGTCAGCGTGCATGCGCCGCTGCGGTTGTCGGACACCACCGACGGCGCGCCGTCGCCGGGCAGGTCGAGGTTCACCGACGGCACGCCGGCATCGGCGCACAGCGCGTTGAGCGGCCCCGGATCGCGCACCCCGGCGATGAACAGCAGCTCCACGCGCTGCGACAGCAGGGTTTTCGTCACGCTCAGTTCGACCGCCGGATCGCGCTTGGTGCCCACCACGATCGGGCACAGCGCGCGGCCCTTGGCGCGTTCCTCGAAGGTTTCGGCCAGCCCCGCGAAGAAGCGGTTGCGGTAGTGCGGAATGATCATCCCGGCCAGGCCCGAGCGCGATAGCCGCAGGCCGCGCGCGCTCTGGTTGACGTGGTAGCCGAGCGTCTGCGCGCAATCGAGGATGCGCCGCGCGGTGTCCTCCTTGATCCGGTAACGGGCCCAGGTGCCGTTCAGCACCATGCTGACGGTGGAGGTGGACGCGCCGGTGGCCTTGGCGATGTCGTAGATGGTGGATTTCTTGCTGCTGGGCGTGGAGGTCATGAGTGAGGTCCCGCTGCGCGACTCGGCGGCGCTTATCAGGGTTTTCCTGTGCTTCCCGTCTTCGCTGAATGGATTCAGCATACACGAACTTTCTTTGCTGAATGGATTTAGCAGAGAAAACAAAATGTAATTCACGCCGCCGCCCGCGTCGGGCAAGCGCGGCCTTCACTTCACTCGATGGAGGAGACATGGCAAGGAACTGGATGCGCACGCTTTGCGCGGGTGCGGTTGCCCTGGCGCTGACGACGGGCCTCGCGCTCGCGTCGCCCGACAAGCCGGTGATCGGCGTGGTGGTGAAGGTCGGCGGGATTCCGTGGTTCAACGCGATGGAGGCGGGCATCAAGAAGCGCGCCGATCAGCTCGGCGTGAAGGCCTTCATGGTCGGCCCGACCAGCGCCGACCCGGCGCTGCAGGTGCGCGCGATCGAGGATCTGATCGCGCAGCACGTGGACGTGATCGGCGTGGTGCCGAACGACGCGCAGGTGCTGGAGCCGGTGCTGCAGCGGGCGCGCGCGGCCGGCATCAAGGTGATCACGCACGAATCGCCGCAGCAGAAGAACGCCGACTGGGATTTCGAACTCGCCTCGGCCAAGGGCTTCGGCGAGGCCTATGCGAAGCGGCTGGCCGACCTGACCGGCGGCAAGGGCGAATACGCGGTGTTCGTCGGCTCGCTGACGGTGCCGCTGCACAACGCCTGGGCCGACGCGGCGATCGCCTACCTGAAGGCGCACGACCCGGGCATGACGCTGGTGGGCGACCGCTACGGCGTGGCCGAGAACGTCGACGCCTCGCGGCAGACGGCGCTCGACCTGATGCGCGCCCATCCGAACCTGCGCGCGATCCTGGCGTTCGGCAGCCAGGGGCCGATCGGCGCGGCGCGCGCGGTGGCCGAGCGCCAGTTGAAGGGCAAGGTGATCGTGCTCGGGCCGTTCTCGCCGGGCCAGGGCCGCCGCCTCGTGCATGACGGCGTGCTGACGGGCGGCTACATGTGGAACCCGGAGCAGGCGGGCGAGGTGTTCGTGACGCTCGGCACGATGGTCGCGAAGGGCCAGCCGGTCAAGGACGGCATGACGATCCCCGGCCTTGGCGTGGTGCACCCGAGCGGCCACAACCTGATCGTCGACCAGCTCGTCGACCTGAACGACAAGACCGTCGACGATCTCGCCAAGCTCGGCCTCTGACCGTTCCCCGAGAGGCAGCGCGCGGCACTCGCGCGCTGCCCCCGGCTCACGCAAGGGAGATGTCTTCCATGATTCCCGCTTCCTCCGCGCCGGCCGCCGACCGGGCGCCGGCGCAGGCCCCCGCGCTGCTGCATCTCGAGAACATCTCGAAGACGTTCGGCGGCGTGAAGGCCTTGCAGCAGGTGCGTTTCGACGTGATGCCGGGCGAGGTGCTGTGCCTGGCCGGCGAGAACGGCTGCGGCAAGAGCACGCTGATCAAGATCGTCAGCGGCGTCTACCAACCCGAGCCCGGCGCGCAGATGCGCTTCGACGGCGAGCCGCTCGCCGCGCTCGATCCGGCCGCCGCGCGCCGGCTCGGCGTGCAGGTGATCTGGCAGGACCTGGCGCTGTTTCCCGAGATGACGGTGGCGGAGAACATCGCGTTCGAACAGAACCTCGGCGAGCGGCTGCGCTGGGTCGATTACGGCCGCATGCAGGCCGCCGCGCGCCGGATTCTCGAACGGCTCGGCGTGGCGCTCGATCTCGATCGCCCGGTGCGCAAGCTGTCCATCGCGCAGCGCCAGATCGTGGCGATCGCGCGGGCGCTGGTGGCCGAGGCGCGGCTGGTGTTCATGGACGAGCCCACCGCCTCGTTGAGCCACGCCGAAACCGAGGCGCTGCTGGCGATCGTGCGGCGGCTGTCGGCCGACGGCATCGCCGTGGTGTTCGTCAGCCACCGGCTGGCCGAGGTGCTCGATGTCTGCACGCGCGTGACGGTGATGCGCGACGGGCGCTACGTCGGCACCTATCCGACCGCCGGCATGACGCAAACTCGCCTGACCGAACTGATGACGGGCCGCACCTTCGATTACGCGGTGCGCAGCACCGATCTGTCGGCCGCGCCGGTGGTGCTGCGGGTGGCAGGGCTGTCGCGCGGGCGCGAATACGCCGGGCTCGATTTCACGATCCGGCGCGGTGAAATTCTCGGGCTGACCGGCCGCCTCGGCGCGGGCCGCACCGAGCTGGCGCTGTCGCTGTTCGGCATGACGCGGCCCGACGCGGGCACGGTGGAACTCGACGGCAAACGGCTCGCGCTGCGCTCGAACCGCGACGCGATTCGCGCCGGCATCGCCTACGTGTCGGAAGACCGCCTGCAACTGGGCCTGGTGCAGCCGCAATCGATCGCCGACAACACCGCGATCTCCGTGCTCGACGGCCTGCTCGACGCCACCCGGCTGATTTCCACGCGTCGTCGCGAGGCGCTGGTGCGCGACTGGGTCGCGAAGCTCGCCGTCAAGATCGGCCATCCCGACGATGCCGTCTCGACGCTGTCGGGCGGCAACCAGCAACGCGTGGTGCTGGCCAAGTGGCTCGCCACGCAACCGAAGGTGCTGATCCTCGATTCGCCGACGGTGGGCGTGGACGTGGGCGCGCGCGCCGGCATCTTCGCGATCATCCGCGAGCTGGCGCAGGCGGGGATGGCGATCCTGCTGATCTCGGACGAGATTCCCGAGGTCTATTTCAACGCCGACCGGATCCTGCACATGCGCGGCGGCCGCCTCGCGGCCGAATACGTGCCGGGCGAGGTTCCGATCGACACCATCGAGCGAGACGTCCATGCATGACCTGCTCCGCAAGACCGGCATCGGCTCGATCGAGGCGCTGCTGATCGCCGTGCTCGCCGTGATGGCGGCCGGCCTCGGCCTCACCACCTCGACGTTCCTGACGCTGTCCAACCTGTTCGACCTGCTGAACCAGAGCGCGGTCAACATCATCTTCGCGGTCGGCCTGCTGGTGGTGCTGATCGCGGGCGGCATCGACATCTCGTTCGCGGTGGGCGCGTCGGTCACGCAGTACCTGACCGCGCTCGCCGTGGCGCGGCTCGGCGGCGGCAACTGGGCGCTCGGCTTCGCGGCGGCGATGGGCTTCGGCTTCCTGCTCGGCGCGCTGAACGCGACCATCATCTACCGCTTCCGGATCGTCTCGATCGTGGTGACGATCGCCACCTTCAACCTGTTCTTCGGCGGGCTGATGTTCGTGACGGGCGGCGTGTCGATCTACGACCTGCCCGACTGGTGGATGAACCGCGTCGCGCTGCTGCAATGGCAGACGGCGAGCGGCGTGGCCACGCTCGCGCTGCCGGTGGCGGTGATGGCGGTGTGCGTGGCGGCCACCTGGTTCCTGTTGCGCCGCACGACTGCCGGCCGCCAGCTCTACGCGACCGGCGACAACCCGGAAGCGGCGCGGCGGGTGGGCATCCGGCTCGGCCGCATGCACTACCTCGCGTATGGCTGGCTCGGCATGATGAGCGGCATCGCCGGGCTGATGCAGGCGCACTACGTGCAGGAGGTGGTGCCGAACGCGATGTACGGCCGCGAGCTGGACGTGCTGGCCGCCGTGGTGCTCGGCGGCGCGCGGCTGGGCGGCGGGCGCGGCACGGTGCTCGGCGCGATCCTCGGCATCCTGCTGGTGTCGGTCACGGCCAACGGCCTGAACCTGCTCGGCATTTCCTCGTACGCCTACAAGATGATCGTGGGCGCGGTGATCCTCGCGGCGATCACGCTGTCGAGCGACGGCGTCGCGCGGCTGGTGGGCACGCGCTGGGCCGCACGTGGCGCAAAGGTGGGCTCATGAACACGTCATCCCGTTCATCCGGCTGGCGCGCCGCGTTCGCGGTGCCGGCCGACGTCGCCGGGCTGCTCGGCTTCCTGGCCGTGGTGGTGATCGCGTTGAGCATTGCCTCCGACCGCTTCATGACGTTCGGCACGTTCGAATCGATCGCGTTCCAGTTGCCCGAGCTGGGCCTGTTCACGCTGGCGATGCTGATGCCGCTGATTTCCGGCGGCTTCAATCTGGCCGTCACGTTCACGGCCAATATGGCCGGCCTGGCGATGGCCTGGGTGATCCAGTCGCACGGCGGCGCCGACGCGGGCCTCGGCATCGTGCTGCTCGGCATCGTCGCGGCGCTGGCCACCGGCGCGGCGGCCGGCGCGATGATCGGCGCGATCATCGCCTACACCGGCGCGAGCCCGATCCTGGTGTCGCTGTCCGCGATGATCTTCCTGCGCGGGCTCGGCGAATTCCTCACGCGCGGCGGCGATATTTCCGGCTTCCCGGCCTCGGTGCGCTATCTCGGCAACGGGCTGTGGCTCGGCGTGCCGGTGCCGCTGTGGATCTTCATCGGCTGCGCGCTGATCTGGCATGTCGTGATGACGCGCTCGCGGCTCGGCTTCGCCACCCGGATGGTCGGCTCGAACCTGGAAGCCACGCGCTATTCGGGCATCGCCACGGCGCGCGCGATCACGCGCATCTACATGCTGTCGGGCCTGATGTGCGGCGTCGCCGGCGTGGTGATGCTGTGCAGTTTCAATTCCGTGCGCGTCGGCCACGGCGAGGCGTTCCTGCTGATCTCGGTGCTGGCCTGCTTCCTGGGCCGCGTCGATCCGTTCGGCGGGTTCGGCCGCGTGGTGCCGGTGGTGATCGCCCTGGTGATCCTGCAGGTGATCGCCTCCGGCCTGAACCTGCTCGGCGCGAATCAGCATCTGGCCACGGCGTTGTGGGGCGCGTTCCTGCTCGCCGTGATGCTGGCCCGCTGGATCTGGGCGCACGGCGTCCTGCAACACCTGTTCCGCGAGCGCGCGCCCCGGCCGCCGGTGGCCGCGCCCGCACCCCGTCGACACAAGGAGAGCGAATGAACAAGCTGGGCGTACATGCACTGGTCTGGGAGGCCGGGTGGAGCCACGAGGAAGCCGCGCGCGCGATCGCGAACACGGCCGAAGTGGGTTTCGACTTCATCGAGATTCCGGCGCTGGACCCGGCCTCGATCGATACCGCGTTCACGCGGCGCGAACTGGAGCGCGCCGGCATCGGTTGCAGTTTCTCGCTGGGCCTCGACGCCGATTCGGACATCTCGAGCGGCGACCCGGAAAAGGCCGCGCGCGGCAAGCGCAAGCTGGAGGACGCGCTGCGCGTGGCGCGCGACTGCGGCGCGCGGCATGTCTGCGGTATTCTCTATTCCGCCTTCCAGAAGAACTTCGTGCCGACCACGCCGGCCGGCGTGGCGATGTCGGCCGAGATCATCGGGCAGGTGGCCGAAACCGCCGCGCAAAGCGGCATCATGCTCGGCCTCGAAGTGGTCAACCGCTACGAATCGAACGTGCTGAACACGGCGTCGCAAGGCGTCGAGATGTGCGAGCGGATCGGCCTGCCGAACGTGAAGGTCCATCTGGACACCTACCACATGAATATCGAGGAATCCGACGTGATGACGGCGATACGCGATACCGGCGCGCATCTCGGCTATTTCCATACCGGCGATTCGCATCGCGGCTATCTGGGCTCGGGCAGCATCGATTTTTCCGAGGTGTTCCGCGCGCTGGTGTTTTCGGGCTACACGGGGCCGATCACGTTCGAGAGTTTTTCGTCGCGCGTGGTCGGGCAGCCGCTCGAAGGCATTCTCGCGGTGTGGCGCAATCTCTGGGAAGACAGTCGCGACCTGGCCTCGCATGCGCTGCTGTACACGCGTGCGCAGTTGAAATCGGCGCAGGAAGCGCTCAAGCAGGCCGAGCGGAGCCGCCTGCCATGAGCGTGGCAGGCCAGCTTCACGGTCAGGGCGAGGGCGCGGCGCGCGAGGTGACGTTCGAGGCGCTGGCCGCCGCGTTGCGCGCGATGGATGCGGCGCACGCAGTGAACGATGCGGCCGGGCGCGGCGCGCGCCGCATCGTCGCCGTGGCCGGGCCGCCCGGCGCGGGCAAGAGCACGTTCGCCGCACGCTTGTGCGCGGCGTTGTGCGACGGCCGGCCGGGCCGTGCGGCCTTGCTCGCGATGGACGGCTACCACTACGACGACCGCGTGCTGAACGCGCGTGGTGACCGCCCGCGCAAGGGCGCGCCGCATACGTTCGACATCGACGGGCTGGCCGCGATGCTCGCGCGGTTGGCGGCCGACGACGGCCGCGAGATCGCCGTGCCGGTCTTCGATCGATCGGTCGAGATTGCCCGCGCCGGCGCGGAGATCATCGCGCCGGCCGCGCGCACGATCGTGGTGGAGGGCAATTACCTGCTGCTCGACGACCCGGCGTGGGCGCCGCTGCGCGGCTTCTTCGATGCGACCGTGATGCTCGAGGTGCCGCGCGCGGTGCTGGTGGAGCGCCTGTCGGCGCGCTGGCACGGCTACGGTATGGATGCCGATGCGATCCTCGCCAAGCTCGACGGCAACGACCTGCCGAACGTCGATCGCGTGCTGACCGGTTGCGTGCGCGCCGATTTCCGCGTGAAGAACGTCTAGCGCAGTGCGCCGCCGCCCGCCGCGTTCGCGTCGGGCTCGAACTGATACCCGACGCCGTAGATCGAGCGGATGTAGTCGTGCTCGGGCTGCACCGCCTGCAGCTTGCGGCGCAGGTTCTTCACATGGCTGTCGACGGTGCGGTCGGTCACGACGCGATGGTCGTCGTAGAGCCGCCGCAGCAGGAAATCGCGCGAATAGATGCGGCCCGGGTTCGCCACCAGCAGCGCGAGCAGGCGCAGCTCCACCGGCGTCAGGTGCAGGTTGCGGCCGTGCAGTTGCGCGAGGTGATGCTCGGGATCGATCGCGAACGGGCCGCCCGGGCCGCCGGGGCTTGCACCGGCTTCCTCGCCGGCCGGTTTCGGCCGGGCGGCCTGATCGATGCGGCGCAGGATCGCCTTCACGCGCGCCACCACCTCGCGCGGGCTGAACGGCTTGCAGACGTAGTCGTCGGCGCCCAGTTCGAGGCCGAGCAGGCGGTCGATCTCGTCGACGCGCGCCGTCAGGATGATCACCGGAATGATCGAGAAGCCGCGCAGGTCGCGGCAGATATCCAGGCCGCCGCGCCCCGGCAGCATCAGGTCGAGCAGCACCAGCGCCGGCTCGTGCGCCTGCACGTAAGGCACCACCTCGCGGCCGTCGGCCACGATCGCCGTGCCGAATCCTTCGGCATGCAGATAATCGGCGAGCAGGGCGGAGAGCTTCGGCTCGTCCTCGACGATCAGGATGGTCGGCCCGGGGCGGTCAGTGTTCATGGTCCGGCTTCAACGAGGGGAACAGCATCATGATCCAGAGGCCGCCGAGCGGCGAGCGGCGCGCCGCGATCGTACCGCCGTGCGCCTCGACGATATGCTTGCACAGCGCCAGGCCGAGGCCCGAGCCGCCGCTCTGGCGGCTGCGCGAGACGTCGACGCGGAACAGCCGGTCGAACACGTTCGCGAGCATCGCGTCGGGCACCGCCGGGTGCGAATCGAGCACGTCGATCTGCCATTGCTCGCCGCGCGCCGTGACGGCCACCTGCACGGCGCCATCCGGATCGGTATAGCGCAGCGAATTTTCCAGCAGGTTCTGCAGCAGTTGCGCGAGCCGGTGCGGGTCGCCCGACATCAGCGCCGGCCCGGCCGGCACCTTCGTGTCGAGCGCGATGCGCTTCGCGCCGAGCCGCTCGACGAACGATTCGGCGGTGATCTCCACCACGCGCGCCACATCCACCGGAATCATCTCGAACGACAGCGCGCCGATGTCGGCCAGCGATAGTTCGTGCAGGTCGTCGATCAGCTTGCTGAGGAGGGCGATCTCCGATTGCAGCGAGGCGAAGGTGGCGGCGTCGGGGCGGCGCACGCCGTCCTCCAGCGCTTCCACTTCGCCGCGCAGCACCGCGAGCGGCGTGCGCAACTCGTGCGAGATATCCGCGAAGAAGTCGCGCCGCGCGCGCTCGGCGGCGGCCAGCGAGGCGGCGAGCTTGTTGAAGTCCACCGCGAGCTGGCTCAGTTCGTCGCTGCCGCGCTCGGGCACGCGCACCGCGTACTGGCCCTCGGCAAGCCGATGGGTGGCGCGCACGATGCGGCGCACCGGTGCGAGGATCAGCCGCGCCAGCACCATCGCCACCAGTGCGGACAGGACGGCCGCCGCCACCACGATGACCCAGGTGGCGCGCGACTGCTGCATCTGGAAGCGCTGGTCGGCCGCGTAGAACAGCCCGCCGGGCTTGGCGATCGACAGCCAGCCGACCACCTTGCCGCCCGCGCGCAGCGCATGCAGCGGCGTGTCGGGCGGCGGCGGGTAGCCGACGAGGCGATGCCGCGCGGCGTCGAACAGCGCGATCGGCGGCAGGTGACGGAAGCCGGGCGGACGGTCGCGCCAGCCGTCGTACGGCATGCCGTAGCCGTCGCGGCGAGCGGCGTCGGCGGCGCTGCCGGAATGGTCGTCCCAGGGGGCGCGATGGCGGGGGATGTTGTCCGGGGCGGTGCTTGAGTTGGCGCTTGATACAGCGCTTGAGCCTGCATTTGAGCCGGCCGAGGCCTCGGCGTCGCGCTGCGCGCGCTCGTGGCGCCAGCGTGCGTCGCGGTCGCCCTGCGTACCGCGCTCGCCGCCCTCGGCATCCGATGCCGCGCCGTCCCACGACCCACGGCCGTGCCAGCGCCCGTCGCTGCCGCGTGGCGGGCGGCCGAAGCCGCCGTCGCGCCAGAACGGATCGCCGTCGCCGCGCGGTCCCGCACCGGGCAGATTGCCGTGCGCCCAGCCATCCGGCCCCATGCCGTCGTGCGGGAAGATCGGCGCGACCGAGCGCACGAACGCGGGCCACGCTTCGGGCGTGGCGGTGATGAAATCCCAGTTGCCGTGCGTCGCGTAGCGGCTTTCGAGCGCCTTCGTCACGCGTGCGACTTCCTCGTCGTCGCGGCCCACCAGATAGCGCACGAAGCCGTTCTCGAAGCTGTAGCGCATCGCTGCCCCCATCGCGACGGCAACGGCGACGCAGGTGACGAGGATCGCGAGGAACAGTTTCGAGGTGATGCCGACTTTCATACCGGGACAGGATGGCCAGGGGAGATGCCGCGCAGGGCGTAATGGAACGTAAAGGGCTTAAAGGGCTAAAGGGCTTAAAGGTCGGAGCGGTGCCGCGCGGTGGCCGGCTCGCCCGACGCCAGCGGCGGATTGTCCGTCCTTTGCGCGCGCTGCGTGCCGGTGCGCGGGCGGTTCCACATTTTCTCCTTAATTCCCCCATTTTTGATGCGCATTCTGTGCTTAGTCTCGGGGCATCGCGCATCGTCCCGGACGGCGGCGCGCGGCCGCGGCGCAGGCCAATGCCGCCCAGCCTCCGGATCGACGCCCATCTTGCGGATTGTCCATGAGCCTCAACGTCCTAGTCATCGAACCGAACGAAACCGTGCGCGACGCGATGCGCACGCATTTCAGCAAGCACCGGATGGAGATGTCCGTCTGGTATTCGGCCGCCACGCTGGTGGAGCGCGTCGAACGCGAGCGCCCGTCGGCGATCGTGATGCGCGCCGGCCCCGGCTATTCGGATACCTACGCATCGCTGCGTCAGTTGCGTGCGGCCGGCTATGACATGCCGGTGGTGCTGATCGGCGAGGAGCCCGACGTCAGCGACAAGGTGCTCGCGCTCGAATTCGGCGCCGACGATTTCCTGTCCGAGCCGCTGAACCTGCTCGAACTGTCCACCCGCATCCGCACCATCGTGCATCGCCCGGTCGGGGCGGCCGCGAACGTGATCCAGGTGCCGCGCCCGCGTGTGATCGGCCATATCGAGATCGATTTCGCCGCGCGGCGCGCCAGCAAGCGCGGCCGCGATCTCGGCCTGCGGCCCAGCGAGTTCGCGCTGCTCAAGGCCTTCGTCAACCATCCGCTGCAGGTGCTGTCGCGCGCCACGCTGCTGCAACTGTTGCAGGTCGGCGACGAATCGCGCTCGGAGCGTGGCCTCGACGTGCTGGTGTTCCGGTTGCGCGCGCTGATCGAGGACAACCGCGACCAGCCGCGCCATATCCAGACCATGCGCGGGCGCGGCTATATCTTCGTGCCGCCGCCCGAGGAACACGGCGCGATGGCTGGCGCCGTGGCCGCCTGAACGTTCGCCGTTTTCGCTTCGACCCCATCGACAACCCGCGCATCGCCGTCGTTTTTTGTCCTCATCCGAGGATTTTTCAAAGTTTTTTCGACGCCGCGCGGCGTGCCGCATCGTCTTCCTTCGTCATTCCTCAGACGTGCCCGGTTTCAAGCCGGGCGTGCGTTGCCGGCCCGGCGGGCCGCGCCGCGCGCGTCCGGTGTTTGGAAGCGCGCCACTAGCGCGGGGCTTGCGCGGCCGCGACACCTTCCCGTATCGTTACATCGTTCAATGTAATCATTCGGGGTGCGACGCATTCTGCGCCGCACGATCCGTCAAGGAGCGTCAGCGATGTCTCATCCGTCCGCAGCCGCCGTCGCGGCCGACATCATGCCCGTGCGCCGGGATCTGCACTTCACGCTGCCGGTCGAGCGCGCCAAGGATTGGCACGGCCAGGGGCCGGCCGTCACGCATTTCTTCAACGCGCTGTCGCTGCTGTTTCCGGCCGGCGAGCGTTTCTTCATGGATTCGGTGCGCAACTATCGCGACCGCATCGACGATCCGGTGCTCAAGCAGCAGGTGATCGGCTTCATCGGCCAGGAAGCGATGCACACGCGCGAGCACATCGAGTACAACGAGGCGCTGCAGGCCAACCGGCTGCCGGCCCGCAAGCTCGACCAGCGCATCTGGAAGGTGCTGGGCTGGATGAAGCGCGTCATGCCGCATTCGATGCAGCTCGCGCACACGGTGGCCGCCGAGCACTACACGGCGATGCTGGCCGGCCTGCTGCTCGACGATGCGTCGCGCATGGATGGCGCCGAGGCCGGCTACAAGCAGATGTGGATCTGGCATGCGCTGGAGGAAACCGAGCACAAGGCGGTGTCGTTCGACGTGTGGAACGCCGTCATGGAGCCGGGCGCGAAGCGCTACCTGATGCGCGTCGGCACGTACCTGATGACCACGCTGACGTTCTGGCCCACCGTGTTCCTGCTCCACACGCGGCTGATCCGCTCGGATCGCACCTCCGGCCAGCGCGTGCGCGGCATGTTGCGCGTGATCCAGTTCCTGTACGGCCCGCGTCACGGCGTGTTTCCGCGCATCGCGCGCGAATGGCTGAGTTTCTTCCGGCCGGGCTTCCATCCGTGGGATCACGACAATCGCCGCCATCTGGCGCGGGTGGCGCAGATCGTCGCCGAAAATGATGCACGACAGGCCGTACGCGGCGAGCCGCAGGTGTCGGCGGTGCGGCGGCGCTTGGGCGCGGTGGCGTGAAAGGCGGCCTGAAAAGCAGGCCGAACCGCGCGTAATCGGCGGGGGCGGAAAAGCAGCGGTGGCGACGTGCAAGCGTCGTCACCGTTTTTTATTGCCTTGGCGATTCGTCCGACATTTCGCCGCGCGGCCCTGATCGGATCGGCGCACGACGCGCGCGGTGACGGCCGTCATCGATGCGCTGCGACAATCGCCCGCGATGCCCCGCCAGCCCGCGTCCGGCGACGGTGCCGGCGGCCTGGACAGACGCCGTTCGGTATCGGACCCTTGCATTCATCCCGAAATAGACTAATCTTGTTAGTCAATTCACTTTGAGACTAACGGCCATGTCTCTACCCGCTTCGACCCCGCTTCCGGCCTCGCCGGCCATTCCCGAAGCCACCACCGCGCAGATGTCCGCCGCCGGCCTGCGCGCGTTCTTCAACATCGCGAACGACTGGGACCTGTCGACCGACGAGCAGATCGTGTTGCTCGGTTCGCCGGGCCGCTCGACGTTCTTCAAATGGAAGGCCTCGCCGCAAACGGCGCGGCTCGCGCGCGACACGCTCGAACGCCTGTCGCTGATGCTCGGCATCTACAAGGCCTTGCAGATCCTGCTGCCGCCCGAGGCGGCCGACGGCTGGGTCAAGCGCAAGAACGACGCCGCGCCGTTCAACGGCCGCCGCGCGCTCGACCGGATGCTGGCCGGCAACGTCAGCGACCTGGTGGCGGTGCGCCAGTATCTCGACGCCGTGCGGGGGGGCTGGGCGTGACATCAGCCGAACGATCGACCCGCTGGCCCGTTTCCACGCTCGATTGGGCGCCTGCCTACCGCATCATTCCCACCCGTTTTCCCGCCATCAACCTGTTCGACCGCGTGGCCTCGCCCGAGGATTTCGACGCGCTCTACGCGCTCGAGGCGATGACCAACGACCGCGTGCGCGCCGAGGTCGGCCAGCTCGATCTGGTGCCGTTCTCGGAGCGCCGTTTCGGCCCCGGCTACGGGCCGATCATGGCCGCGTTCACGCACCTGAACCCGCAGGGCAGCCGCTTCTCGGACGGCAGCTACGGCGTGTTCTACTGCGCGCGCTCGCGGCAGACGGCGATCGCCGAAACGCGCCATCACACCAGCCTGTTTCTCGCCGCCACCCGGCAAAAGCCGCTGCGCCAGCAGATGCGGCTCTACACGGTGGCCGCGCACGGGGAGGTGGCCGACATCCGCGCCTGGGATGCGCGCGATCCGGCCCTGCTCGACCGCACCGATTACTCGGCGGGCCGCGCGTTCGGCCGCATGGTGCGCGGCGCCGGTTTCGCGGGCCTGGCCTATCCGTCGGTGCGCGATCGCGGCGGCGAATGCCTGGCCGCGTTCCGCACCACGATGCTGCGCGATTGTCATCACGCGGCGTATCTCGAATACAACTGGAACGGCTCGGCGGTCGACGTCGTGTTCGAACTGAACCAGGTCGGTTGAGCTTGCCATCCGATCCCGCTTGATTCCGCTTGATCCTGCTTGATCCCTTTGCCCGGCGCGGTCGCGCCGTCCGTTTTCCTCTGAAGAGGTGTCGATGACGAACGTTCCGATGCTGGTGCGCAACCGGCCCCGCATGTGGGTGGCGCTGCTGCTTGGCGTGCTGGGCGCGGCGTGCCTGCCGATGGTGCACGGCCGCTTCCCGCGCGTGCTGGTGGGCTGGGACATCACCGTCTGGCTGTATCTGGCGATGATGTGGTGGCAGATGACGCGCGCGCATCACGACAAGGTGCAGGAGATCGCGAGGCGCGAGGACGAGAGCGCCACGACGGTGCTGACCATCATCTGCGTCGCGACGGTGGCGAGCGTGGCGGCGATCGCGGTGGAGCTGGCCAGCGCCAAGAGCGTGGGCCTGCGCGCCGGCATCGAGCACTACGCGGTGACGGGCGCGACGCTGTTCGGCGCGTGGTTTCTGATCCCGACCATCTTCACGCTGCATTACGCGCGGCTCTACTACCAGTCGCCCGAGAAGGCGCGCGCGCTGCAGTTTCCCGATCGCGACGTCGAGCCCGATTACTGGGATTTCCTGTATTTCTCGTTCACGATCGCGGTGGCCTCGCAAACCTCCGACGTGATGCTGAACAATCGATCGATCCGCCGCGCGGGGCTTGCGCAATCGATCCTGTCGTTCTACTTCAACATGGCGGTGCTCGGGCTGTCGATCAACGTCGCGGCGGGGCTGCTCGGCAGTTAGCGGCCCGTTTGTGGTCCGTATTGCGCGGCATGGTGCGGGGCGGCGTCAGCTCACCATGCCGTACGGGCCGCCGCGTTCGAGCGCGCGCTGGTAGGCCGGCCGCGCGTGGATTCGCTCCAGAAACGCGCGGATCGCCGGCAGTTGCGCCACTGTGTCGGCGCGCGAGGCGGCGGCTTCGAGCGGGAAGCTCATCTGCACGTCGGCGGCGCTGAACGCATCGCCGACGAACCAGCCGGTCGCACCGAGTTCCGCCTCGATATAACCGAGATGCAGCTTCAGTTGCGGATCGACGAAGCTCGATTGCAGCGTGGCCGCGATCTTGCGCGCGATCGGCTTGGCGAAGAACGGCATCGGCGCCTGCGCGATCCGCTGCGCGACCAGCTTCAGCAGCAGCGGCGGCATCGCCGAGCCTTCCGCGTAATGCAGCCAGTACCGGTAGCGCAGCCGCTCCGGCGTGCCGGGCGCGGGCGCGAAACGGCCCTCGCCGTAGCGATCGATCAGGTATTCGATGATGGCGCCCGATTCGGCCAGCGTCAGGCCGTCGTCGGTGATCACGGGCGATTTGCCGAGCGGGTGCACGGCGCGCAGTTCGGGCGGCGCGAGCATGGTGCGCGGGTCGCGCTGGTAGCGCTTCAGTTCGTAGGGCACGCCGAGTTCTTCGAGCAGCCAGAGCACGCGCTGCGAGCGCGAGTTGTTCAGATGATGGACGGTCAGCATGGGCCTGGGGAGTGGAGGCCGCCTTCCGCGCGGCGCGCGCCGCTCGCGGCGGCACCGGACGAGCGGACCGGAGCGCGGCGGCCGGGTTATTCTCGCGTGGGCGCCCGTCCATTGCGCCGATCCGACCGAGAAATCAAAAAAACCATGCCGATGCCGCTTCCGATGACCCGGGTGATTCTATACACGCACGACGTGCGCCAGTTGAAGGTTTTCTACCAAACGCATTTTGGCTTGCCGCTGCGCGAGGAGATCGACGGCGAGTGGGTGGTGCTCGATGCGGGCGGCGTGGAGATGGCGCTGCATCGCGTCGGCGAGGCGTATCGCGTCGATGGGGAAGGGGGCGCGGCGATGCGCACTCACGCGTCGAACGCGAAGTTCGTGTTTCGCGTGACGCACGACATCGAGGCCTTGCACGACGCGCTCGTGCGCGCCGGTGTGCCGATGCGCGGCGTCAAGCGCCATGCGGGCTTTCCGTATCGCCTCTGCGATGGCGCCGATCCCGAAGGCAACGTGTTCCAGTTGATGCAGGCCGACGCCGCCGAAACGGCGGCCGATTGAGGCTGGCGGTGGCGCCAATCCTTTGGCTCTCCTATCGAATCGCGGTAGCGAAATTCATGCCTCGACCTACTCTGCCGGGGTCGATTCGCATTTAAAAATTACGGACTCCGATGCTCGCTTCATCGGACGATTCAGCGCATACTGAGCCACTCCACCGCCCCGGCACGTAGTTTGCAGGTGCCGGATGCCTTCCGCACTCGCGAGGAGCGCATCACATGTCCGATTGTCCGCACGACCCTCACGCGCACCGCTATACGCACTGCCTGGCGTTCGGCGCGCAGCCCTGCAGCGAGAGCGCCGCCACGCTCCGCACCCACTTCCGCCTCTGGGCCCCCGTCAGCGCCGAAGTGCGCCTCGAATTCGGCATCGACGGCTCGGCCGAGCCCGCCATCGACATGGAACATGCCGGCCAGGGCTGGTTCGAGGCCTTCGCGCAATGCGGCCCCGGCACGCGCTATCGCTATCGGCTCGACGACACGCTGCTGATTCCCGATCCGGCCTCGCGCTCGCAGCCCGACGGCATCGGCGGCGCGAGCGAGGTGATCGATCCGCGCGAATTCGTGTGGCGCAATACGTTCTGGCGCGGGCGTCCGTGGGAGGAGATGGCGTTCTACGCGATCCAGCCCGGCGCGGTGGGCGGCTACGAAGCGGTGCGGCAACGCTTGCCGCAACTCGCGCGGCTCGGCGTGACCGCGCTCGAATTGCTGGCCTCGCCCGATGCGCTGCACGACGCGTTGCCGTTCGCGCCGGTGGCGGCCTACGGCGGCCCGAACGCGTTGAAGGCGCTGATCGACGACGCGCACGGCCTCGGTCTCGCGGTGCTGCTCGATCTCGACTACGCGCGCTTCGGCAATGGCCACGATGACCTGCAGCGCTACGCCGCGCCGTTCTACCAGTTGCGCGACGATCCGCAGCACGCGCCGCTCGCGCTCGAACACCCCGAGGTGTGCGATTTCTTCTGCGACAACGCGCTCTACTGGATCGAGGAATATCGCTGCGACGGCGTGCGCCTGCGCGACGCGGACCGCATCGACAATGCCGGCCTGCGCGAGATCGCCGATCGCGCACGCGCGGCCGTATCGAACGACCGGCTCGTGCATTTCGTGCTCGGCAGCCAGCGTCATCCGTCGCATCTGGGCGATACGCATTTCGATGCGCAATGGAACGAATCGGGCGAACGCGCGCTGCATCGTCTGACGGGGCGCGCCGCGCACCCGTATCGCGAGGCGATCTCGACGCGCCAGACCATCCACACGTTGGCGCGCGCGCTGACGGCCGGCGGCTCGGCCTATCAACGCGGCGACGAGCGCGGTGCGGCCGATGGCGCGTTGGCGATGACGTCGCTGGTGCTGTCCGACGGCGCGAGCCGCCCGTCGCCGGCCACGCGCCAGGCCGGGCTGGCCGCGTTGGCGCTGTCGCTGCTCACGCCGCAAATTCCGTTGATCTTCGCCGAGGCTGCGCCCGACGAGGCCAGCGAGCGTTTCATCCGCTCCGCGCTGGCCGTGCGCGCCAAGCTGATCGCGCCGCGGTTGGCCGACTCACGGCCGCAATCGGCCGATCTGCTGCAATTGGGCGATGGCAGCGAGGCCGATGCGTTGCTGGCCGTCTGGTCGCTCGGCGACGGTGAGGTATTGAGCCTCGCGCTGAACCTGTCGCCCGAGCCGCTGCCGTTCGAGCATGTGCCTGGCGGCACCGTGGTGTTCGAGACACCGCCTCGCGCGCGCGACACCGTGCTGCTCGGGCAGTTGCTGCCGTACTCGCTGATGGCCTGGCTGACGGGCGACGTCAACGGCTATGCGCTGACGCACGACACGCGCGTCTATCCGGTCGACGAGCAGGCCTGCGAGGCCTGAGCGTCGCGAGCCGGCGCTTGCTCGATGCAGGCGCCGGCTCGTTCAATCCCCTCCGAAACCCCGAATTCCCGCCACGCCGTGCGCGCCATGCGCGCGCGCTTGCGGCAGGTCGACTCGCGTCATGCCGCCGAGCGCATAGACGGCCATCGCATCACCATGAGGAAGGGCCGCCACGCACGCGGCGAAATGCGTCCAGCCCATCGCGGGCGCGCCCGGGTGCGTGAGCGTCGGCTTGACCGGCGACAGCGTGACGAGGTTCGCGCCGATCCGCTGCGCATGCAGCAGCGAGGCGCGGTCGTGGCACGCGGCGGACAGCAGCGCCGCCGCCGGCACCGGCCGCGCTTGCGTGGCCAATAGCGCGGCCTGGCTCAGATGCACGCCGTCGGCGCCCAGCGTGAGCGCGTCGCTTGGCGCGAGCGGGCCGTTGCAGATCACGCGCGCGTTCGCGCGATGGGCGTGCTCGATCACGCGCGCCGCCAACAATGCGAAGGATTCCGTATCGATCGATTTCACGCGCAGTTGCACGAGCGCGATGCCGCTGGCCAACGCCGCATCGAGCCGCGCGACGAACGCATCGAGATCGACCGTCGTGGCTGATGCCGGCTCGGGCGTGATCAGGTAGATGGGCGGCAGCGCGGCGTCAGAACTTGACATGCTGGCTCAGGAAATCGAGGAAGCCCTGCACGCGTCCGGTCAGCGCCGCGTGGCGATAGTAGACGGCGCTGATCGGCTGGCGGTAGCCGGTCATGTGTTCGGTCAGCACCGGCACCAGCCGGCCGGTCGCGATGTCGTCGGCGCTCATGAAATCCGACAGGCACGCGATGCCGAGCCCCGCGAGCGCGAGGTGCCGGATCGTCTCGCCGCTCGAGGCGGTGTGCGCGGGCTGGATCGTCACGCCGTCGTGGTTGTCCGCGCCGTTGCCATTGCCATTGCGGGCGCCGCGCCGCAGCGGCCAGCGGTTCAGCGTTTCGATGTCGCTGAAGCCAAGCGTGCGGTGCCGCGCGAGATCGGCCACGCTGCGCGGCGTGCCGTGTTCGGCCAGATAGGCCGGGCTCGCGAGAATATGCAGCGGCGCCGAGCCGAGCGGGCGCGCGTGCAGCGTCGAATCGGGCAGCGTGCCGATCCGGATCGCGATGTCGATGCGCTGTTCGATCAGGTCGACGAAACGTTCGTTGTTGGTCAGTTCGAGTTGGATATCGGGGTAGCGCGCCGTGAAGGCCGGCAGGTGCGGCACCATCGCATGCAGTACGAACGGCGTGGCCGCATCCACGCGCAGGCGACCGGCCGGCTTCACGCGGCCCAGCGAAACAGCGGTTTCCGCTTCCTCCACCGATTGCAGGATGTCGCGCGCGCGGGCCAGCAGCAGTTCGCCCTCGTCGGTCAGTTGCGAGCTGCGCGTGGTCCGGCGCAGCAGCGTCACGCCGAGCTTGCGTTCGAGCCGGTTCAGCGCGCGGCTCACGCCCGATACCGTCTGCCCCAGTTGCTCGGCCGCGGCCGTGATCGAGCCGCTGTCGATGATCGCGACGAAGGTCTGCAACTCTTCGGTCGAGGTTTTCATTGTTGATCCGGATTCAAGAATGACTTGAGGCTAACACGGTTTTTGCGGGCTTCGATTGCGGCCACACTCGCTGTCATTCCACGAATCGTTTGAGAGGAGTACGACATGAAGGTGTTCATCACGGGTGCGGGCGGTTTCATCGGCGGGTCGATCGCGGCAGGCCTCGCCGCCGACGGGCATCAGGTGGTCGGGCTGGTGCGGCGCGAGGCGCAGGCCGAGGAATTGCGCGCGATCGGCGTCGAGCCGCGCATCGGTTCGCTCGACGATCGCGCGCTGCTGATTCGCGAGGCGCAGGCGGCCGACGCCGTGATCAACGCGGCCGACAGCGACCATCGCGGCGCGGTCGAGGCGCTGATCGACGGCCTGCGCGATTCGGGCAAGGTGCTGCTGCATACGAGCGGATCGAGCATCGTCGGCGACGCGTCGGGCGGCGAGGGCAGCGATCGGATCTACGAGGAAGACAAGCTCCCCGAGCCGACCGCCGACAAGGCGGCGCGCGTGGCGATCGACACGCTGGTGTTGAGCGCGGCGCAGCACGGTATTCGCGCTGCCGTGCTCTGCAACACGCTGATCTACGGCCACGGGCTGGGCCTGCCGCGCGAGAGCGTGCAGTTGCCGCGCCTGATTCGCCAGGCGCAAAAGAGCGGCGTGGTGCGCCACGTCGGCCCGGGCCGCAACATCTGGTCGAACGTGCATATCGACGACGTGGTCGCGCTCTACAAGCTTGCGCTCGAACGCACGCCGGCCGAGGGCACGTTCTACTTCGTCGAAAGCGGCGAGGCGGCGTTCGGCGAGATGTCGGCCGCGATCGCGAAGGCGATGGGCCTGGGCGCGGCGCAGGATTGGCCGCTCGAGGATGCCGAGGCGGAGTGGGGCTACGAGATGGCGAACTACGGGCTCGGCTCGAACAGCCGCGTGCGCGGCGAGCGCGCCCGGCGCCTGCTCGGCTGGCAGCCGAAGCATCGCTCGGT